>CAJBLF010000049.1 GCA_903953935.1 uncultured bacterium | reverse complement strand
TAAATAAATAAATAAATAATATATTACCCTGACACAAATTACTGATTGATTTTTTTTTTTGAATACATATACCATTGCTGTTTAATTTTTTCTTTAATATTATGAAAGATCTCATCAAAAGAATTGTTATAAGTGTTATTTCATGAATATTTCTCGGATATTTGGCATATCTATTTTTTCAAAATACTATTATCGTCCAATCTTGATCTATAGAATTTAATGGTATATATTATCTAGTTCTTGTGCTTATTTGCTTGTTTTTGTTTATTTTTTTTGGTATTTATCCTGTTCATTTCAGACTTACCAAAGCTACCTTATTTGTACTTGGTTTAGCGTTGATTGTTATCTGAGACAGTATTCTCCTCAATGATGTAACGACTCGCGTCTATGTTGGTGATATATTTAAGGTATTATGAGTTGTTTTGACCTTATTAGCTTGGACTAATCTCCTTATTACTGATAAGATAATTAAAAGAAAAAATGAAAAGAATGTAGAGATTATTGAAATATAATATGAATAGGAGGTGGAGAGTGGAAAATGAGAATTGAGAATGGAAAATTGAGGGTAGGGAATGGAAAATTGAGAGTGGAGCGTAGAGAATTCAGGAAAAAATATATATAAAACAATATATGCAGGCGTAGTTCAATTGGCTAGAACATTTCCTTGCCAAGGAAGAGGTTGCGGGTTCGAGTCCCGTCGCTTGCTCCATATTTACGAAAATCTACGACATCACAAGATGTCTTGAAATAAAGTCGGTAACTTCGGTTGCTGATTTTTTGTATTCGTAAAAAAGTGACTTGAAAATATGTCTAGTTTTACTATACCAACACAAGTAAAATATTTTATCTAGGAATCACTTACATGGAATGTAAAAAATGCTTTAGCGACAATGTGATTAAATATGGTCGTTGAAGGATGTGAAGTCAAAGGATGTTATGCAACCACTGTCATTGAACATTTACGCCAGCAGGGATTAGGTGAACATATTCAAAAATGTTTGTTGAAAAGGTTGTTCATCAGTATTCTCATGAGCATAAGAAAGCAAAAGAAGTTATAGATCTCTATAAGATTTCTTCCAGAACACTTATAAAACGAAGTAAGCAAAACGATTCTGAGTGTCAATTTTGTAAGTAATTTTTTTTACCTTAAAACCAACACAAGTAAAATGAAAATAGCATTCGTAGGGAAATGATGATCAGGAAAAACAACAATTTCTGCTTTATTTTCATCTTATATCTCAAATCATAAAAAAACACTTCTTATAGATGCTGATATTAATGTTCATTTGCCTCAACTTTTTTTGCCAAATACAGAATGAATTGAATCTTTATATATCTCATCTACAACAAACTCAAAAGATATAAAACAGTATTTAATAGGAGCAAATAAACGTATAATAAATTTAGATACTTTTAGAAAAACCACACCTCCTGGTGAATGATCTAATTTTGTAGTACTCTGAAATAATAAAGATTACATTATCTCAAAATACACTTTACCCATAACCAATAATTTAAACCTTATGATAGTTTGAACCTATTCATGAGATTTGGTATGAACATCATGTTATCATAATAATTTGGCAGTTTTAGAGAATGTTCTTTCTCATATGAAAGACCAGGATTGAATTTGTATTGTAGATATGGTGGCATGAACAGATGCTTTTGCCTCTAGTTTACACATGCAATTTGATATAACGGTACTTGTTATAGAATCAACAAGAAAATGATTGGAGCTTTGGAAACAATATCAAGAATTATCAAAGACTTCAGGGACTTATGATTCTTTATTCGTAGTTATCAATAAAGTAGAAGAAAATGATGATGTAGATTTTGTCAAAAATCTAATTTCTAAAGATAAAATTCTTGGTTTTCTAACTATATCAAAGTACATAAAGAATGTAGAGAAATATTGATGAATTATAAACTTTTTGTCTTTAGAAGATAATAATAAAGAAGTGTTCTCTGTGATAAGAAAATTAACAGAAACACATAAGACAAATACAGAAGAAAAATTACATAGTCTTTATGAACTACATAAAAAGTATGTGAATCAATGATTTATTAAAGATAGATTTTGAGACTTATCCTGACAAATAGATGATAACTTTAATCCCTTTGATGAAAGAAATGAATAATAAAAATATATTTATATGAGAACATGGCTTATTTGATTATCTTAATCCCAAGAATATCTGTTCTCCAATAGTTGAGCTTCCTAAAATATTGAATCCATATCGTGATATAGGAGTCAGAATTTTTGCAAAATTATTAAATACATTGCCCCTTACAAATGTTAAATCTATCCCAGCATTTTCTATGTTAGAAAAATCAGATCTTACTTGAATACATACAATTATTGAGAATTCATCGGGTAATACTGTTTTTTCTTTGGCAGTAATTAGTAGATTGTTTTGAGTGCAAAGGACAAAAGCATTTGTATCCAATGAGATCACTCCATGAAAATTAAAATTATTGAGGTTATTTTGAGTAAGTCCAATAGTTAACAAAGAACCTATTTGCCCTGATCCAAGAGATAAAACAAGTGGAATATATAAAACAATTGAACTATGAAAACAAAATTGATGGTATAATCCTGGACAATATCATAATGAAAACAATCCTAATGCTCATTATGAAATAACCTGACCACAAATATATGATCAATTGGATTGAGATATTCAGATATTTTGTGCTTGATTGTGAACTACGGGAACAATGACCGGAATTTCAAAATTCCTTCAAGAAAAAGATAAAAATATTGTATCTTTGTGAGTAATAAGGAAGCCAAATAATCCTATACCATGACCAAGGACAAAGAGTTTACTTTCTCAGATTTCATTCAATTGGAACGATTTTGTGAATGAAACTATAGAAATAGGCACTAAGGAGTCGTATGTGAAAAGTTTAGAAATGATTAGGTATGGTTTGGTAGTTTGACCAAGCTCATGATTTGCTTTGGCGTGAATATTAGAATTTATTAAAAAGAAAAAAAAGACATTGGATATGTATAGAAACAGTATGTGAGAAATTAATATTGTATTTATTTGTTGTGATTCACCATTTCCCTATATTGATGAGTATTTTATCTATGTAGACCAAAAATATTTTCCAGAAATAGAAAATAACGAACTCCTTTTGAATAAAGGAGATACTCAAAAGTTAAAAGTAACTAAAAAAGAATCAAATTATCAATTACAGTCTATGGAATTATTTAATATGATCTTTTATTGAAATAAAGAGGCTATAGAAAGTAAAATAGAAGCATGAGAGGAGATAGAAATTAATAAAGAATGGATATTGTATGATATAAGAACTCAAGAAGAATTCTCACATTTTCATATCCCATGATCTCAAAATATTCAAGAAAATGATATTGTAGCAAGAGTATCTTATATGAAAAATAAAAAAATAGTAGTAATTTGTAGATATTGAATCAAATCGCTAGATGTAGTAAATATACTAAGGAACCAAGGAATAGATGCATATAGCTTCTTGGGCTGAGTAACAGAACGATCTGACAACCTACTTCCCAGATGGAAGCCATCTATTTGTTTCAAAAAATAAAATAAAAAAATTCATACTTACTTTTTTAGTATACTATCCTCTTGCTATATTTTTTAGGGATATCCAAAAATCAACAAAGTATAGGCTTCCATATATCTAATACCTCTTTTGGTTTATTATTTACTAATGAAAAAATATGTTCGAAATTGTCCCAATCCGTCGCTAATATACAAACATAAGGAATTTATTTTACTATATACTATTATTATTTGTTTTTTAAAAAAATCTGGTACCGTACTAGATTTTTTTGCTTTTTAGAGATATTTGGATATAATTGTAGTAATTTATCTTTCCTATGATTTTCATGGATAAAGAACAACTTCAAAAAGATATAGATACTAAAAAAAATGAATTGGATAGTTTAAAATCCAAAATTTTAGTCGAAGTTGAACAAAGTAAAAAAAAGACACTTGAAGATCAACAAAAAAAATTAGAAGAAAAAATACATACCTTAGAAATCCAATTAGATGATCTCAAAAAACTAGAAAAATCTACAGCAGTTACAGAAATAGATAAAGAAAAAAAAGCTCTAAAAGATGATATAGAACCCGATAGTGATTGGTCATATGAGATTATCAAATGAAGCAAGATGCATACTAAATTATTGACGATTTTATGATCTGAAGCCAAAGTTGAAACATTTGCTTGAGAAATAGATAGGGTAGTAAGAAAATATTTAGATCAAGAATTAGAATGATTTTCTAATAGTATAAAAAATAGTATGAGTGTTGGTATTCAATTTGCTATGATGGAAACACTCATAAAACAATGACCTACATGATCTGCACAATTTTTTGAAGCATTTGGTAATATTAAGACACAATCTACAAGTAAAGCATTCGAGTGATTATTTACATCTTTTAGTACTTTATGAACTGCAAATGAATTTTATGTATTAGCAAATAAAGTACAAAATCTAACTCGATATCTTTCAGATAAAAAAAATACCATTATTCAATCACAAAATATTCCACAACTTATTGATCCTTATCAATTTAAACTATTATTGAGTAATCCTATATGGTCAAATCAAGCCCAAATAGATAAACTTGATATTTCTACATTATTAACATTAAATTCTTCTACTCCTGTAGATATTCATGCTTGAGAAAGTGAACTCAAAAAAATAATAAATAATGAAAATATTTCTAATGTTATTACTGATACAACTATTTCTGCAATGCAAAAAGCATTAACAGCCGCTGAAAAACTCTTAGATTCTAGAGGAAAATTTCAAGATACTACCTCTGATCTTGTTGATAATATAGCTTGATTTTTGAATATCAATATTCCATTTTTTGGTAATCTCTGAGAATTGGTATGAGTTGATTTTCCTACAGATATTTTATGAAAACAAAAGGAATCAGGAATTATAAATTTTGCACTTGGTGTACTTGGTTATCCTTGAGGACTTACCTGACTTCATAAAAAATATATCCAAGAAAAAATTGATGGAATGGATATAGACAATAGCTTTATCGCTGCTGCATATGCTGATTTTCAAAAAAACACCGATGCTACTATATCCCATGATTCACCTACGAGTGTATGGAAAATATGTTGATTATCTGCCCCTGATTCCACTATAGAGACAGCCATAAAAACAAAAATACCTACAAATTATGTTGGCCTCAAAAAATCACTTACAGATAATATAAGTAATGCAACATTAGATCCTACTATGGTCGCAAAATTTGCTCCTAACGCTATAATTACCCAAAATTGAAAAAATATTGTTGATACTACAAAGATTACTGATAAAGATGCTTTTGTAGATATGTATCTCAAATATATTATCCCTGTCCTTGCTAACCCTGAAAAAGATTTCATTACATCAGATAAAATAGATAGCAATAATTTTGCTTTGGCAGTAATAGGTGGTTTGGTTGGTGATAAATACTTTATAGAATGAATTAGTATCTGATTACTTACTGCTACAGATTTTAAAAGAACTACTAATACTCCAACCGCAGCACCTACTCCATCATATGAAAATATAGACGAAACTGATCCTGAACTTGTAAGATTGTCTACTTGACCAAACGAACATTATGCTGAAAATGAAAAATTTAAAAAATATCTTCATACTTTGGAAGGAAAAAATGGACTTCCTTATGGTATTATGCTCAATCTTATGAAAGCAGAGAGTGGAGGTATGTTATATAAAGCTGATGGGACTACTATCATCTGATCTACTGCTGGAGCCAAATGATTATTTCAATTTATGCCTGCTACTGCCAAAAGCTATAGTACCAAAATATGACTACCTGTATCTGAATATGAAAAAGTATTTACTAATCCTATTATTTGATCAAAAGCATGTGCCCAATTTTTAAAAGATCGTTTAGATGCTGGTGATAATACCGTTAATATCCTTGCTCATTATAATGCATGACCATGAGTTATCTCTGGAAAAAAAGTTACTCCAGAGACTTTATTACAACTTCCTAAAGAGACCCAAAAATATGTTCTTAAGATATGATATAGTATGTTGGAATATTCTGGTAAAGCAACTATCATCACTAGTGCACAAAAAGAAAACCCCTATTTGATTGATGCTTCTACATTAGTCACTTTTATGGCCGCAGTAAATGCTCTTCCACCAGCAGGTATACCTACACCTATAGAATCACATGAATTACTTAGCCAAGATAATTATAAACAAAATACTATGTTTGTGGGTGATTCTTTGACGGTAGGGTATGCTGCATATCCAGAAGTTAACGGTGTTAAAGTACCAGAAATTTCTTGATATAGATCTTTAGGGTCAAAAATGGGTGGTAAACGAACGGGATGGATGAATGATCATTTTGATGAAGCAACAAATGTTACCCCTAAACCAAAAACTGTTGTAGTGCTTGGATGAGTAAATGATCTTTGTAATTATGCGCTTACCAATATCACTCCTGGGGCCAAAGTGCGTGATGCACAAACCATGGCTGATGATATCTTTAAAAACATTACTGCTATGTCTGATAAGTCAGTAGCAGCCGGTATCAAATTTGCTGTATGAACCCTACTTCCTTTTGATGGTTTTTTAGAAAAACAGTCATATGCTTCACAACAACCAATCATCCATGATGCAATGAAATTGATAAACGATAAGATAAAAACAACCCGGCCAGATACCTATATAGATTTTACTACACCATTTACCGATACTACTAACCCATGACATCTACCTTCACATTATGATAGTGGTGATGGTGTCCATTTAAATGTTTCTGGCTACAAGAAGATGCAAGAACTCGCCTTTACCAAACGAAAACAAATATCGACTCAACCACAACAAAGTATTGTTTAATCTCTTCCGAAACATATATGTATACAAGAAACACATATTAAAACAGGAAGGAGGTTATTATGGCACGAACATCAAAATTACGTAAAAAAGCGTTAAGATGCGTCAAAAACAGCATCAAACGTAAACAATCAAAATTAAAAAAAAGTCAGAAAAAAAAAGCTAAAGGTTATGGACGTATCTATTAAAATTACTTCTCGGTAATTTCCGAATCTGGGTATCTCCTGATTCGGTTTTTTTATTTATTGAATAATTTATTGATAATTGTTGTTTCTTGGACTCATTTTTTCATTTGCGACATAACATCATCCATAACATTTCTTATATTTTCACCTGTGAGTATTGAGGCATTTTCTCCTGTTGTTGGATTTCCAAAATATGTTTGAATTTTATTGTAGTTATCTAGGTTCTTTTCATATGTTTTTGGGCTAATATCATGTAGTGTGGTAATAAAAAACTTGATTACCTTGTTTATGACGGGATTGAGTACCATACCTCCCCCTATCTGACTTACAAAAAAATCTTCTTTTTTTTGTTCAAATTGACCGATAAGATTAGATCGTATAGTATTTGGAATTTCCTGTATATTTTTACCCGAATATTTTCCTACAATTTCCAATGCTCATGAAACTGTTGGGGGAGTATAGTATTCTACATTTCACTGTAGAATCTCCATAATCGTCGTGTTTCCTGATTGCTCGAGTGTTATGGCTGATTGGGGATTAATATTTATAAATGTTCCATTTCCTAGATCTATGAACATTTTTTCCATATCTGATTGGGTTTTTGATGCATAACTTATCTGTGTCTTCTGAGATAAGTCTAGGTTGTTTTGTTGTAGAGTATTTACTGGTATGTCTTTACTTCCTAAAGCATTTTTTATGGTCAATATTCCCTCTCCTACCGCTCATTGGTTGAGTATTTTGGTTTTTTGTGATGAAATAAAATCTTGTATACTTGGCATCGTTTCATACATAGGAAGAATCCCTGTCAACAAAACAAAAACGATACCTATACCCACAATTCCCATGAATATAAAGCGTATTCGATGAGTTATATAGGTCACTGCCAATGCTACTACCACCAATCCAAATAAGGTAATGAATTGTCCACTATTTAGGCCGATATTATTTTTAAAAAACACATCTCCTAAAATAAAAATATTTACCAATACTAGTATAAACATAGCAAATCTTTGTATTTTATTTCCTCATTGTAGTGCATATATCAATATTACAGAAACAAAAAAGATACCTGTATAGAGTATATGTTCTTGTATCCAATTTCGTAGTATACTAACATCTCCTGCATAGAGAAAATAGATATACACTAATCAAAACCCAACTATTCATAAAAATATACCTTTGATTAATTTTCTGACCATACATGTAATGAAAAGGTAAAATTGATATTGATGTATATACAAAAAAACCCCCTTTTCAAAGGGTATTTTACTATTCTATTCTATTGTATATTTTTTTAACTGATTATTCTATATTCATTTATTTCTGATTTTTTCAACATTGCTTCGATTTTTGCTTTATTTTCTGCAGAGAATTCTATGATAACAGCTTTTTCTTCTGTCTTTTGGATTTTATTGTCGTGAAGCGTATAGGATTGGGCATAATTGATCCTTCTAATGTTGGTTGCTGCTCATGATTTTAATAATCAGGTTATGATATGTTTTAGTTTTCTACCGTCATTTTTATAAAAAAAAATAAGCATTCTATGGTATTATTTTATAAAAAAGTCGAGAATGTTTTCTTATTCTTGATTGTTTGCTGTATCTTGAGGAGCATTACTTCCAAATCATTTATTTACTATGTTACTCAATGCTTTGTTTATACTTTGAAGGTTTTCTATGTATTTTGGTGGAACACTATAATTATTGTTTATGATTGTTTGGATGTTTTTGATGGCTGCTTGTAGTGACTCAATTTTTTTTGTTGGTTCTCATGATGTTTTGTTGTATGGTGTATCAAAACTTTGATATACGGTTTGTATCCTTTTTTCTATCTTAGCATAAGCGCTATCAAATGTTTCTTGATTTCCTATGGTGAAACTATTTTCTAGTTCTTTGAGTTCTGAAATATAAAAATCTGGATAGAGACTAGAATTTACCCTTTCATCTTCACTTGGATCTAATATTTTCTTTTCATCACTCAATACTGAGGCAATATCTTTAGTTATTTCGTCTTTGCTTTCGGTAATTTCTGGAGTGTTTAGCAGTCCGAGCAGTATTGTTTCTTCCTTTTTTGCTCATGAACTTCACGTCTCTGGTATCAATGTAAATGTTTGAGAAATGTTTTTTTGTTGTACTGCTTTGGTAAAACTATCTACACTTGAGAATACCTTTATATCATTGTTTTGAATTGCAATAACTTGTTGTTTGCTTACGGTAGTCGGATTTTCGCTACCATTGTTTTGCATTACAATCATATTTGCACCATTGTTTTGAAATATTTGATTTTTACCGTTTTTTACAAATTTGAAGTTAACTGGTTGTGTTTTGTCTTGTTGTTTGACGGTTATGTCATTTATTGTGAGTTCTATCATCTGTGTTTTCTGATCATTTCCCTCCATTTGTATGAAATTACCATAGATTAGGTTGAGTTTATAGTTATCTGTATCTGTTTTTTGGATGACTAATTTTGCTGGTCCAATAATTTTGGATTGGGTACCACTATTAATTTCAAATACTAATTGTGCTTCTTCTTTGAGTAATATAGTATCACCATTTCCTATATTGTTTGTTGTAGCCAAAACACCATTATGTTCTATGAAAAAATTTCCTTTTACATCTATAACTTGTGCTATATAATCTGCTTGTACTGTATTTGTTCCTGGTGATTTAATGGCAAACCGACTATAGTCTTGAAGGTTTCCATCATTTACAAAATATACCCCATATACCCCCAATATCAAAATCGCAAATACCATTGTATATACTAAATATTTTGCATGTACAAAAGATGCTCTCCTAAGTATAGGTTTCTTTGTCTTTTTATACAAAATATTCTGATAAAGATCTAATTTATCTACATCAGTAAATACTATGTTTTTTTGTGTGTTGAAGAATTCTTGGAGTTTCATACTTGGGTTAAGTTGTGAAATAGTGCATTCTTACACACATATATACGAATAAGTAGACAATTTGTGACAACAAAGTGTATTGTCTATATTACTTGGGATTGACATTTTTATTAAAACACATATAAAAATACATATTAGGCTTTATACTTCATGCTTGATAATTGTGTTTAAATTGTTTGTTTGCTCTTGTATTTTTGCTCTTAAACCATACTGTTTTGGTGTTTAGATATACATCAATTGTTTATCTATGTAACAAAATTTTCAAATGATGGACACCATCTTCAAGACCTTGTCTGATAGGAATCGCAGAAGAATAATCCAACTTTTGAAGCAGAAGGAAATGACTGTTTCCGAATTGTTGACGCATTTTGAAATAACCCAGGCATCTTTGTCTCATCATCTTGATGTGCTCAAAAGATCAAATCTGGTATTGGATGAAAGAAGGGGACAATTTGTCTTCTATTCACTCAATCACCCGGTATTTGAGGAAAGCGTGAATATGATATTGAATTTACTTGTGTAAAATCAACTAACAACTAACGGTGAACAACTAACAATTTTTTGTTCTCTTCTTGGTTGTTATTTTAAAAATATTCAATTGTTGTTAGTTTTTAATTATTAGTTATTAGTTGAAATGATTATTACTATGTCTGGAAAAGCGGGTAGCGGTAAGGGTACTGTATCAAAATTATTAGCTGAAAAACTTGATTACAAATATATCTCTATTGGTAATATGAAAAGAGAGTTGGCTACTACTATGGGGCTTACTATTTCTGAGTTTAATGCCTTGTGAGAACTACCCGAAAATAGAGAATCTTTTGATCTTAAATATGAAGAATATCAGAAAAATCTGGATGTGAATGATGGTCTTATTTTGGATAGTAGACTTGGATTTTATTGTCAGCCGAAGGCCTTTAAAGTATATCTTGATGTTAGTGATGAAGAGGCTGCCAGAAGGATTTTTGGTGATAAAGAAAGAACTGGAGATGCTTATAATTCACTGCAAGCTGTCCAAGATGCTACAGAAAAAAGAAATCAAGATGATATCCATAGATATAAAGAACTCTATAATATAGATTTAAGTAATAAGGCTAATTTCAACTTGGTCGTAGATACGGATGGAAAAATTCCTCAACAAGTTGCGGAAGAAATTATTAGTGTGTTTACTCAGTTTCAGAAATAAATTTACCTATTTTTAAAACGCTTCGCTGGACTTCCTTTTTGGCATTACCCCAAAAAGGAAGCAAAAAACTCTAGCCTGATGTAATTTCAACGAACTGTCATTTCACTATAGAAACTTTATTTATCTCACTTTGTTCGCACACATATGTGTGACTCACTTCAGTTCGAATATATTTATTGCTTCGAATATGGAGAGAGACTAGTCATACATCAGGCCTTTGTATTATTGTTGTTTTTTATTCTTCATATGTAAAAAATTAGTAAATATATCACTTTTCTATCCATATTTTCTTTATATAATATTCTATACGACCTAATTATAAATTACTAATTATTGCTGTTTTAACTTCTTCTAAATTTACTGCATTTTTGACAGATATTCGAACGTTTTCCTTTCCTGGAAAATGTTTTTTTAATTCTGCTAGTTGGGTCTTGTCCAAAAGATCTATTTTATTGAAGAGCATAATTCTCTTTTGTTTAGCTCCTATTTCATCTAAAATATGGTTTACTATTGATATTCTTTCGTCGATAAAAGGATCAGAGGCATCGATGACATGCAAAAGTAAGTCAGATTCGATACTGTCTTCGAGGGTAGAGGAGAATGATTTGATAAGTTTGGGAGGCAAATCGCGAATGAACCCGATAGTGTCGTTGAGTAGGATTTCCTTTCCTTGTCCTGTTTCAGGATCTGTCATTATATAGAGTTTTCCCACATGAGTACCTAAGGTTGCAAATAATTTGTTTTCTGCAAGAATCCCCTTTTTTGTCATAGCATTTAGTAGTGATGATTTTCCTGTATTGGTATATCCCACAATTCCAATTGTCGGCATTCCCTTTCTAATTCTTGAATCTCTGTGAAGTTTGCGCATTTGTTCATATTCTTTGAGTTCTTTTTCTATCTTCAATACCTTGTATTTCAAATGTCTTTTCATGATTTCCGTATTGGTTTCTCCGATTCCTCTCATGGCTCATTTTCCTCCACCTGCGTTACCTCATTGTTTGGAAAGATCCATTCCCATACCAAAGATTCTTGGTCACATATGTCTGATAGCAGAGAGTTCTACCTGTAATCTTGCTTCCATACTGGTAGCGTGTTTGTCGAATATTTTCAAAATCAAATCGACCCTATCTCGCGCTTTTGCGCCTATCGGACGAAGTATTTCATTTAAATGATATATCTGGGAGGGCTTCAATACATTTCCTACAATCAAAAGATTTGCATCCAATCTTTGCATATCTGCCATAATTTCCTCCAATTTTCCTTTACCAACATAGGTCTGATAATCGGGTTGGTCTTTTTTTTGGAATTTCTTCAAAACTACTATCCCTCCATAGGTAGTGAGTAGTGATTCTAATTCGTTCATCCTGTCTTCCAGGAGTTCTGGAGTGGTATCTTTTGTTACAATATCTACAAGAAATACTCTCAGTTGCTGATCTCTATCATCCATTATGTATTGTTTTTTGATAAATATAGCTTGTATATACTGAAAATACACCCGGGTGCAAATCGTTTACCAACCACATACATATTTTTATATTTTTGGCAACTACCCTTGGTGCTTTTAGGTTGAAAGTTATATAATAAATAGTATACTCGTCCCATACGTGATTTTTTTATTATTATTAATTATTTTATTATCATGAATATACTTAGTATTGTCTTGATTGTTGTGGCCTTAGGGGCTTGATGATTGGGGGGTTTCTATCAATACAAAAGAACACTCACCCAAAAAGCATTGGATTTCAAAAAAAGAATGGAAAAAGTAAAAGAAATTGAAGAAGAGATGTTAGAGGTTGCAAAGAAAAAAGCTGAAAAAATTCTTGAAGTTGCTGAAGAAAAAGCACAAAAAATCGAAACACAAAGACTAGAGAAAATGGATGTTATCCAAAACAGACTTCTTGCAAGAGAAGAGAAAATGGATGAAAAAATTGAAAAATTGGAACAAGAAAAAGTTAAACTTACTGATAAACAGAAGGACATGGATACCCTCATCTTAGAGCAGATGAACAAAGTTGCAGAAATAGCTAAATTAACTAAGGAAGAAGCAAAACAACAACTTTTCTCCAATGTAGAAAAGGAATATCAAAAGGATATGGTTATCTTTATAGAGAAACTCAAAAACATCACCAAAGAAGAGGCTGATAAGGAGGCTGCTATGATTGTCGCTCAAGCATTACCTAGAGTTGCTGTAAATAGTGTAGATGAATTTACCACTAGAAGTATCGATCTTCCCAATGAAGATATTAAAGGAAAACTTATTGGAAGAGAGGGAAGAAATATCTGATATTTTGAAAAAATGACCTGAGTGGAATTGATTGTTGATGATACCCCATTGACGGTCAGAATATCGTCTTTTGATAGTGAGAAGAGATATATTGCTGCAACTATGCTTCAAAAACTTATTAAAGATGGTAGAATCAATCCATTCTATATAGAAAAAACCTACAATGAAGTTGTTGCAGATCTTCAAAATATCCTTACGGAAAAGGGTAAGGAAGCGCTTGCTATGCTCAATATTCCTATGATGAAACCAGAACTTGTGAAAATGATTGGACAGTATTATCTCAGATATAGTTATGGACAGAATCTTTGGACCCACAGTATTGAAGTAGCTAAAATTTGTGAAGCTATTGCTACTGAACTTGGTTTGGATCCTATTTTGGCTAAAAAAGCTGGACTTTTCCATGATATCGGAAAAATTATAGCAACTACAGGACAATCTCATGCCGTTATCGGTGCTGATGTATTGAGAAAATTTGCTATGGACCCTGCGATTATCAATGCTGCTGAATCACATCATTATGATGTGCCTATCAATAATCCAATATCTTGGGTTGTCGCTGCTGCTGATGCTATATCCGCATCAAGACCTGGAGCTAGATTTAATACTAAAGATCTCTTTATCGAAAAAATGGGCGATCTTGAAAAACTTATCTATGAAATCCCTGGTATCGATAAGGTTCATATTATGCAAGCTGGTAGAGAAATTATGGTATATGTTAATCCAAAAGAAGTTTCAGATAGTGGATTAGAAAAACTTCTCAAAACTATAGGAGAAAAGATTGAAGAAAAACTTGATTATCCTGGTATTATTAGAGTTACAGGAATTAGGGAAACAAAGATTATAGAATTCTTAAGATAACAATTGATGAATGGAATGATAAATAATATATTTTGAAACGATAGGTTTAGAAATTGAAAATTAGAAATTGGAGCTGGTATGCTGAATTGGCTTTTTAGCTTTTAAGTTTATATATGTACCCCTATATCATCTTACGGTGATCTAAATTTTATATGACCGGAATAGGTATTGTCGTTTCTTTTCTTGTTTTTGTCTTTGTTGCTCATTACCTTACAAAAAAATATCATCAAAATTTTTGGAAGTTTTTCTATCGATTACCATTCCTCATTGTGCTTACGTATTTTTTAGGGTCGTATCTAACGTTCTTGTTTGATGTTGGTGTCTTTCCTACCAATCGATCTGAATTTGTCTCTTTGATTTCTCCGTATGGATATAAATTTCATTTTACGGGTCTCTTGATCGGAATATTCATATCTGTATCCGTCTTCCTGAAAAAGATCGTGAGGATAGAAAATAAAAAAGTTTGGTCAGATATATTGTTTATTTCATTGACCTTATCATTTGTACCCTTGTGATTGTTTCTCTTGATGTGAGATAATTTTATAGGAACTACCACTACTTCTTTCTTGGGTATAAAGTCACTGCATTCAGATAGTCATCGAAATAAGTTTAATCTTGTCTATCCTATAGGACTTTTTCTTTCTCTTGCTTCGCTTTTTGTCGTGCTTTTCATCAAGATTATTAAAAAAAAGACATTTGGCTATGGTATGTTAGGTTTTGCTCTTATACTTTTGGTACTAAGTATCTTACTTCTTCTTCAACAATATTCTAGACATGCTGTTTTTTCGTTAGGAGGTATTGTCTTTGATTTGAATCAATATGCTGCATGGATTGCTGCTCTTATAAGTTATCTTACGTACAAAAAATGGCAAAAATTTAGTGCTATGCAATAACCTTAGTTCAAAATCTACAACATTAAACAATTTTTTATAGTTTGTTGGTTCTCATATATGAAGTTGTTTTTTCTCAAAGAACATAGTTTATACAAAATATTTAAAACCATAGAGAAAGTCCCCAATGGTAGGACTATCTATATTTATATCGATCCCGAACATTCCTTTTTTGACAATGAACGACGAGGTAAGGAAATCAAGGAACTTCTCCAAAAAAAGAATCTGAATGCTTTGTTTGTCACCAAAACCGATAAGTCCAGATATTTTTTTTCTAGCTTAGGACTTTCTGTTCTTCATCAAGAAAAGCATAAGATTATCAAATATCTCAGATTGTTCTATGATTTTTTCTTTAATATCAAAAAATTTCATCTTCAAGTATATACCAAGAAAAATTATATCTTTTATGTTGTTTTTGGATTTGAAGTTCTTTTTGTGCTTCTCATAATTTTTCTTTTGTATTCACTTATCCTTCCTAGTACTCGTATAAATATCATACCAACAAGTCAGATAGAGAGTGTTATCTATAATTTTCGTTATTATCCTTATGCTGACCTTGAATTTGAAAAAGACTCGAGATATCTAAATATCCCTTATTATAGTTGATATATCGATTATAAATATGATATGACGGTGAGTACTGCTAATATCAAATATATTCAACAACCATCTCAATGAACTGTTGAAATTGTAAATAAAATACCCAAAGATTATTCCTTTCTTAAAAATACGAGATTTGTGACAGATGATGGTCGCCAATTTGTTTCCGTCAAAGATTTTACTATTTTGCAATGAACTGAGGCTAATCCATGAACGACACTTGTTGTACTCAAGGCTATGGAACAGGATATTCAATGAGTACTTATGTGATCAAGAGGGAATATCCTTAAATGAACAAAGTTATTTATCAAAAACATGACTAATAGTTACTATGCCCAAAATATTTACGGTCAAAGTCTGGAAGATTTTACTTGAGGTAATCTCAAATCTCAAGGGGTAGTTTCCTCAAAAGATATTGCCATTCTTTCCGGTAAACTAGTAGATTCACTCTATAAACAAAAAAGAAATATTGTTTTTAGTAATTTCAAAGATCCTGAGACTATGGTGCTCAACTTTGATCCACTTATTTCTACACAGATCAAGGATATACAAATAAAAAATTTACCTGGAGAAAAAACCGCTCTTTTGAAGTGATCCATAATTGCA
The DNA here is from genome assembly GCA_903953935.1 of uncultured bacterium. GTDB lineage: Bacteria > Patescibacteriota > Gracilibacteria > Absconditabacterales > Absconditicoccaceae > CAJBLF01. The sequence goes on along the minus strand of CAJBLF010000049.1, from coordinate 4,444 downwards.
CGCTTTAGTTTCAATTATATAAAAAAGGCTGATTTGCTTTCGGTTGTAGATAAATATGTCAAACAAAGGCTCTATGATAAGATGAAAATATTTACTGTGGATACTTCTTCTATAGTATTCTTTAAAGATATGAAAACAGAAACTTGAAATATTTTTGTTATTCCTACTAAAGTCGATATCAAACAATATTATGATTTTAGCAAAGACATCAATGGTATAGTTGCTGATATGAAAGAACATATAGTATGACTTACCCAAGATAAAGCGAGGGAATTCATTTTTTCCTATCCTGAAATTTCTTCATTTACTATTACGATTAGCCCACCATGGTATACTATGGTTTCCAAATTAAAGTCTAGAATCAATATCCATGTGAATGGAAAAACTATAAAAAATTAGTAGCACCCGAATACTAAATCCTCTTGCAAGATAATTAGATTTATGTACATACTAGCTGATTATTTTTGTGTTTTTATCTTTTTACAAAAAAACTATGGATGTTGCATTAGATGTTTCTGGCATGCTTTTATCGTGAAACATTGATCCTGTAGTACTTCAAGCAATGGCTTGAGGTTTTGGGGCTATTTTATGAGGATTAGCTATTGTATGGACAGTTGTCTATATCGCTATTCTTGTGCTTATGATTGTTTCTTATTGGAAAATTTTTGAAAAAGCAGGACAACCATGACGAGGGGTGTTTATCCCATTTTATAATATCTATCTTATGTTGAAGGTAGCTGGTAGACCTGGTGCACGACTTCGATGGTTATTGTTGCCACCTGTATTTGGTATACTCATGATTGTAACTATTTTTGATCTAACAAAGAGATTCTGAAAACATCGAGCGTTCGGTATTGGAATTCTCTTGCTTCCTTTCATCTTTATACCAATACTTGCTTTCGATAAATCCATAATTTATACCCCCAAACAATAATTTCTAAAAATAATAATGAAAAAAACGTTCGCTTAGGCGAACGTTTTTGTTATTTACTGTTTTTTTAAATCCTCCACCCTTCGGGTCCTCCTCCTTTCAAATAAAGGAGACCATTAATTAGAATGGTAGGTCGTCATCATTTTCTTTTTTGCTGCTACCTTTGCTTTCACTTCCAGCTCCTTGTTCCATTCTCCATCCAGTAATACTGTTGAAGTATCTACCTGGTTGAGTTTTGGATTCATTTACTCTTGTGTTGATGTAGACAGTGATAAGATCACCAATCTTTACATTGCTGAGTAATTCAGTTTTTTCTTTGAAAAAATCTACTGCTAATCCGCCTTTGTACTCTCTGTCAGTCTCTTCTTCCAATACAATTGTCTGTTTTTCTAATGCATTTGCTCCAATAGTTTCTTTTGGTCAAATGAATTTTACGGTTCCTGTGTACTGCATCTTTATATAGCTAATTAATAAAACAAAATTGATGGAAGATACAAGGTCCATGTTCCTTGTTTCAAATCCCCTATTTTTTTGATTGTGTGGTGGGAGTGTATTTTTTTATTTCTTTTTTTCAAGTATAACTACCAGAATTCGTGTTCATACTCCGAGACATAGCATAATGTCTGCAAAGTTGAAGATGGGAAAATTTAAGATGTTTATGTTTATAAAATCTCTTACTCCTCATAAAATAACCCTATCAATAAGATTACCTGTGGTACCTGAAATTAGTGCTGCAGCGATTAGTCGATGTATTTTTTTTGTTATGAATAGCCAAATGAACGCTCAAATTCCTAGTACACTTATGAGTAATATTAGGATAAAGGGAACCGGTAATGATCGAGAAATTCCTTTATTGAGTACTGGTCGAATCAATATTGTGTCGTTCAGATATTTAAAATTGTAAAAAAAATATTTAGATACCATATCTATGCCAATTAACACAAGAACTGATCCTCGAAGTTTGAAGTGTCTCATATAATAGATTATTTAATTAAATGTATTGTCTCATGTCTCTATAGATAAACTCAGATCGTTCCCAATTATATTCATATATAGTATTCGTATACGTGAACTTATTTCTTTTTTGTCCTATGTCCGTAAGCTTCTTGTTTCTTTTCCTTTGTTTTTCATAAAGCCTCTGTTTTCTCTTCTTTATTTTCTTCTTTTTCTTCGTCTCTTCTTTCTATTCTTGAGTCTTGTCTTTCTTTGAATCTGATCACGAGGGGAGTCCCCATAAAGCCAAAATGACTTCTGATAGTGTTTTCTAATCGCCTTTTGAAAGCAAAATTTGCTCTGGTTTTGTGATTAACGAAAGCAATAAATGTGGGTGCATTGATATCTATTTGTGTAATATATAATATCTTGCAGATTTTGTTTTTTGGAAATCTTGGTGGTCTACTGATAAATTCCTTTCCTATTATATCGTTTAATTCACTTGTATCTATTCTTTTTTCTGCCTCTTTTTTAATTTGTCCCAAGACCTTGAAAATTTCCTTGACTCCTTTTTGTGTCTTAGCTGAAATAGGAAATACTTGTATATATTTTGCAAAATCCATCATTGCTTTAGTTTTTGCCAAGAGATTTTTTTGTTGTTTTGTGTCTAGTATGTCTATTTTGTTGACACAGAGTATCATCGGCAATGCGAGATTGTTAATTTCCTGAATTAATGTCATATCTCTGTGAGAAACCCCCTCTACACCGTCAACTAAAAACAATATTATTGGTCTCTTATATTTTAGCATATCGAGTGTTTTGTCAAAAGCTATTTTTTCTATACCATGAATATCTCATTTTTTTCTGATACCTGCAGTATCATATACGACATATTTTTTTCTTTCCATGGTAAACTCTCCAATAATATAATCACGAGTCGTTCCTGGAATACTTTCTACCTTAGACACTTTTTTTTTCATGAAACCGTTGAGTAGAGTTGATTTTCCTGCGTTTGGTTTACCGATGATAGCCATATGGATTCTATTGTCTTGAACTTGTGTTTCACTAGTAACCAAAGCTGCAACCTCTGTGCTTTCTTTTAGTAGTTTAGCATTTATTATTTTGGTAATAAGATCTTTGACTTCTACCAAGTTTTTCTGTTTTTTTGCGCTAATACCCAAAACATGCTCAAATCCTAAATTATAATATTCATTGACTGCGAGGTCATATTCTTTTTCCTTATGCTTGATGTCAATCTTGTTTACAATCAATATCGTATCTTTTTTCTTGTGTTTTTCGATGATATAAGAATAGATATGTTGTTCTTTAGCGGTTATTCCTACGCTATCATCAATCATAAAAAGAATTAAGTCAGAATGATTTATAATCTGTTTAATAAGTACTTCTTCTTCTGTGAAATCGTGTAATCCTGGACTATCGAGAAAAGTTACCTTACCGATATCGTCGATTAGGGTTTCATGTTCTATAATATCTCTGGTGGTTCCCGGTATATCTGTTACTATCGCTCTAAACTGGCCAATAAGTCTATTGAAAAGCGTAGATTTTCCGACGTTGGTCGAACCTACTAATCCTATGTTCATATGTCTTTGTATGATAAAGTTGTTTGGTAAGCATATAAAAAAGCCTCGAAAAAACAACCTTTCTTTCTGTCTTTTATTTATATTTACATACTTCGTTAGACATATTTTTTTTATCGCCTCGCCGGCTGGGCCTTACTTTTTTCCTTCCAGGTGAAAAAAGTAAGCAAAAAACCCCTCGTCGATTGCCCCTTCATTTTTGTTTAAAATTGATACTCTTTAATATGGTTTCTTCATTCAGCGACATTGCAATCGACTTTAATTTTTATTGATTGTTTTGTTGTGTTGTGTATCTAAAACTATGTAATATAGTTTTTTATTGATTGAAAACACTATCTAAAAAACTACTAACTTATAATCTATACCTGTTTAATTTTATCATTGTGTATATATGATACTTCATACGCCAGTTTTGCTTCAAGAGGTTTGTTCTTTTTTGGATCTAGAAAGTAAGCTTATTGTTGATTGTACTTTGGGTCATGGCTGACATACTATTGCGCTTTTGTCGTTGGCAAAAAATGCTAGATTGATTGCTTTTGATGTTGATGAGTTGATGATGAAGAAGGCTAAAGAAAGGATAAAATCCTCCACCCTAAAGGATACCCCCTCCTTTCTCCACGGGATTCCCTTCGGTCAAATAAAGGAGGAACATAATATAGAATATGTCCACGGAAATTATGCAGATATAAAGAATGTTTTATGAGAAAGAAAAGCTGATTTTATATTAAATGACTTGGGAGTAAATCTAGAACATTTCAAAGCTGTGGATCGTGGATTTAGTATTAGATGACTTGCTGCGTTGGATATGAGATTTGATACTTCTCAATGATCTACCGCTGCTGATATTCTTGCCAAATATACTACAGACCAACTCACACATATATTTGAACAATATGCGGATTTTTCTTCACCAAAAGCTCTTGAACTTGCAAAACATATTGTTACCACGAGAAAACAACATCCAATTATTACTACTCAGGAT
>CAJBLF010000048.1 GCA_903953935.1 uncultured bacterium | reverse complement strand
ATTAAGTCAACTATATTTTATGTAATTATTATATATGTATAATTCTATTGTACTACCAATCAATCATCTATTAATGCAATTGGTGATATTTTGTCTAAAATTTACGTACTATGTGAATCTATTATATCACTTGTTTTTTTTGTCTATATCTATATCAATTTTTGTTGATATAGTTTATTCTATTATTTTATTTTAATGACTTGTCCTAGCAAAGAACAAATCATCCAACTTTCGTTAATTTTACAAGAGGTAGCACAAGAACAAAGGCTTCATATTATTTGTATGTTATATTCTGTCAAAGAACTTTGTGTATGTGATATTTATGAGAAACTTGAGATTAAGCAAAATTTAGCATCACATCATCTGTGAGTATTGAAAAATCTAGATTTACTTCACACAAGAAGAGAGGGAAATAAAATCTATTATAGTCTCAATCACAGGGTTTTTTCCTTGTTTCAACACCAATTGGGTAGTGTTTTTAATGTGTAGATATCTTTATTTTTTTCTTCCAAATTCATGAAATTCAGATTCAATGTTCGTCTATTTTCACAAATTGCTGTTCTAGTTATTATTTTTGTGTTGGTTTTTCTTCATCAAAACTATGGGATAGAATCAGCTGCTCCTATACATGCGTATTGTCCCTTTGGTGCATTGGAGGGTATGTTTACCTATATTTTTACTGGTCAATTTATTATGAAACTCTATTGGAGTAATTTTATTTTGCTTTGAATATTTGTTTTGCTCACCATAGTTTTTGGTAGAGTATTTTGTGGATATTTTTGTCCTTTGGGAGCAATTACTGAACGATTAAGACGTTTGGGTAAAATGATATGAATCAAAAAAGATGTCGAATTGCCTGTATGGTTGGATACCTACTTTAGATATCTCAAATACCTTGTATTGTTTCTTATAGTCTATTTTTCTTTTAGGTATACTGCTTTAGTGTTTGATACGTATGATCCTTTTTCTGCACTTGCACATCTTGGTAATGAATTTGATGAACGTATATTTGCTTATTCTATTTTGTGATTTGTACTTATTACATCATTATTTAGTAAGGGGCGATGGTGTAGATATCTTTGTCCTTTGGGTGCTTTTTTTGCTTTGTTGAATAAAATAAACTTTTTCAAATTAACAAGAAATCAAAACACTTGTACAGCTTGTGGATCATGTAATCGTGTGTGTCCTGCTAATCTTAACATAAAAGAGTCTGTACAAATTACGCATCCTGATTGTATAAGTTGTATGGAGTGTGTTACTGATTGTCCTCATTCAAGTCTAGGGATACATATTCTTTGAAAAAGTATAAAAAAACGCACTTTTATGTGGTTGGTTGTCGGTTTGTTCTTCTGAATTCTTTTGGTGTTTATGCAAACGCCTTTGTGGAAGACGAAACCCAATTCTAATATTGTAAGTTCATCATGAGTGGTTCATGTAGAAGGTATCAGGTGAAGCAATACCTTACAATATGTTATCAAAGAGACATGAGTTCCTTTTCGTTATTTTCAGGAAACGCTTAATTTGCCTCAAGATATTGATCAAACCATGAAACTTAAAGATATATGAGTTACTTATGATCTCAAAAATATAAGTTGAACTGTCCTTGAAACTGAGGACTTTAGAGCTGTTATACAAAACTATACTACCCAATAATTTTATTCTTTTTACTCTCTTTATTATGAAATTTATTACAAAAAAAACTCTTGCTGTTGTTTTGTTTGGTGGTAGTGTTCTTTTTCTTTGATGATGTAAGAATACACAAGTATATGAAAATCAACAAGCAACGAATTCAGAATATGTTGTAGATCAAAGTGATATTCTTGATCCATCAATAGTATCAAATATAGTTACTTCTTGAGGTCTTTCTGATCAAGAAAAAATTTGACTTATCCAGATGCGTGAAGAAGAAAAATTAGCTAGAGATGTGTATACTACGCTTTGAGCGAAATGGGGCAATAAGATATTTACAAATATTGCGCAATCTGAGCAAACACATACTCAAGCAGTTAAAAACCTTTTAGACGCTTACGCTTTACCTGATCCTGTCACTGATGATACTATTTGAGTTTTTGTATCTCCAACAATGCAGAAATTATATACTGATTTGGTGTCTCAATGAAGTGCATCACTTTTGGATGCCTTAATTGTATGAGCGACCATTGAAGATTTGGATATCAAGGATCTCAATGTTCTGCTACAGGAGACTAGTAATCCTGCTATTATTAGCGTATATGATAATCTCAATAGAGGTTCTCGTAACCATTTACGTGCATATATCAAAAACATAAACAACAATAATGGTACGTATATACCACAATATATTTCTCAATGAGAATACACTGACATTGTCTCATCCCAACAAGAAAGGGGGTCTGCATGAATGAGAAATGGTGCGGCAAGATAATTCAGAATTATATATTTTTTATATGGTATATTGTTGATATAATGGACGTTTCTTCTCTTTTTTCGCCAAATTCCTGTGATATTCGTGGCAAACAATCAAAGGACAGGCGGACTTGGACTGAATATTTTGAAAACAAAAAAAAATTGGAAGCTGAGGGTGTTCGTGTGGTGCTTGTAGATATGATTAATCATCCTGTTGAATGATCTGTTCCTATTTCCAATGAAATGTTTTCTGGAAACCTCTATCCAGCATGAACATATTTTTGTCTCTACTGTCATTCAGGATGATCTTCTGGGTATGTACAGATGCAAATTAAACCAAAACTTCCTCACTATACTATCATCAATATCGATGGTGGTATCATTATGTATAATTTACAAAGATAATATTGTTTTTACTCTTTTTTTGCTAGTATGAAAACAAATGAATGAAGTTTAGATCGTTTACTTAGATTCTTAATTGCTGTCTTGGCAGTAGTAGTATGATATTTTTGGTTGACATGAACCGTGCAAATCATTGCATATGTTGTTGCTATAGCAGCCTTATTTACTAGTGTTGTATGATTTTGTTCATTATATCCGCTTTTAAAAATACAAACGTGTGAAACAAAACCAATGAATAAAAAAATTATGGTACTATGAATTGTGAGTATTGTTCTTTTAGGAGCGATATTATCTTTTGCAAGTGCCTTCTTTAGTAGAAAATTCTTTCTAGAAGATTTTGCACATATGAATGATAGCTATAAACAACTTCTCTTTAATTCAGGAAAAGAAAAAAGGTCAGAATCAATTTCTTATTATGAAAAACTAATTCCTGCTTATGCTCTCTTTCAAAAGAAATATACTGATTACAAACCCTATGCACTTAAATGAGACGATACCTTGGACGCTGATCTTGAAAAAATAGCAAGATTGTTGAATGACATAAAAGATGGTGTATATACAGGCGATCTTTCCATAACACATAAGAGACTTGAAGAGATTAGAACAATAGAACAAGAGATGTTTAAGAGAAATGGATTTTCAATGTTGGCTGTAGCTTTGGTAGATTTTCATGATATTATGGAGCTTGTTATTGCCTGAGCTGATAGCAGAGATACACAAAAAATCATCGATACCTATCCTCTTGCTGATGAAAAATTGAGGGCTATAGAGCTAGAATTGAATGATGAGAGGATTCAGGCGATAAGAAAAAATTTGGATGCCATCCTTGATATGGCAAAGGCTAACAAATTAGATTTATTAGAACAACAATGAGCTGATCTCAAAGCAAGTTTTGTTAAGGTATATCTTATCAAAGGATAATTTTATATAATAATATATTACT
>CAJBLF010000047.1 GCA_903953935.1 uncultured bacterium | reverse complement strand
GGAGCTTTTTGGGCAATTTTCGCACTAGCAGCAATTATGTTCTTAAACACTCTTTTTCATATATCAGAAACACTTACATGAATCTTATGAGCAATATTTATAGGCCTAGCGCTACGAAGCTCGATTAAAGAAAACAAAAAAGCATTAATTAAAAAGTAAAATTTAATGTCGATTGCAATATCGCTTAGTAGGTAATTAAGCAAGGAATATCGATTGTAAATAAAGATGAAGGGGGCAATCGACGAGGGGTTTTTTGGTTTCTTTTTGAACCTGGTAGTCAAAAAGAAACGCCCAGCCGGCGAGGCGATAAAAAATAGATATAAGCATATAAAAAAATTAAGAAAAATATTGTTTTTTGTAGATACTTATATACTATATCACGTATTTATTTAGTATTTAAAAAAATGTCAGAATATATACTTACGATAGGTCTAGAAATCCACATCAAACTCAAAAGCGCCAACAAAATGTTTTGTCAGTGTAAAAACGAACAGAATTTTGACAATCTTGTACCAAATACCAATATCTGTCCAGTCTGTACAGGACAACCTGGAGCGCTTCCTACCTTGAGTGCAGATGTTTTAGAAAAAGCATTATTATTAGGTAAAGCATTACAATGCAAAATAAACGAAACCTCAAGATTTGATAGAAAATCATATTTTTATCCTGATCTGCCTATGGGCTATCAGATTACTCAACTCTATCATCCGACAAACACCCAGGGACAGGTTTCATTCTTTTTGGATAATTATACCAACGAAAGAACGATTCACATACAAGATGCACATATGGAAAACGATACCGGTAAAATGATTCATGCTGAAGGACAAGCGATGCTTGATTTCAATCGTGCAGGGACACCATTAGTTGAAATAGTAACTTTACCTGACTTTAGAAGCTCAGAGGAAGTTATAGAATTTTTAAAAGAATTACAAAGAATAGTAAGATATAACAATATCGCAGATGCTGATTTAGAGAAGGGTCAAATGAGAGTAGATGTAAACATTTCCGTAAGAAAATCAGAAAGTGATCCTTTCGGTACTAGAGTGGAAGTAAAAAACATCAATTCATTTGGTATGATTAAAAGAGCGATTGAACATGAAAAAGCAAGACAAGAAAAAATATATGAAGCAGGCGAAACGTTTACTCAGCAGACAAGAGGTTGGGACGATCCAAAAGGTGAATCATATCTTATGAGATCAAAAGAAGATGCACTGGATTATAGATATTTTCCAGAACCAGATTTACCACCATTACACATAAACGACGAAACGTTTAAACGACTAAACACGCAAGAAATAGTTATACCACACAATATCATCAAACAATTAAATGAGTATGGCTTCAACAAAGAATATATCAACGCATTAATTAGCGATAAAACAATATTAGATTATTTCACAACAATTTTGTCTTCCCTTACTACATGAAGTGAATGAAAACCAGAAGATTTTGCAAAACTTATCGTAAAACGAATTGCTTGACCAATTGCAGCACGAATGAAGGAAAACTTTGCCACCATCGATACACTTAAGTTTTCTCATAGACAATTTAACGAATTTATTATCAAAGCACAAGCAGGATCTCTCATGGAAAATCAATTAAAAATAATCATGGATGAAATGTTGTCTACTGGAAAAAATAGTGAAGAAATCATCAAAGAAAAAGGCTTTGATGCACCAGCTATGGATAATGATGAAATAGCGCTTTTGGCTAAGGAAATAGTAACAGAAAATCCAAGTATAGTAGAACAATATAAGGGAGGAAAAACAACAACCATATGATTTTTTATCGGACAATTAATGAAGAAAACATGAGGTAAAACAAGTCCAAAAATAGCTCAAGAAATTTTCGAAAAACTATTAAAATAAAGAAATTTATTTTCTTGTACATAGAGCATGGTCAAGATTGTAGCAATAGGTGGATGAGAAATGCGCGAAAAAAGTACATTATCCATTGATAAAGAAATTATCAAATTTTCTGAGAAAAAAAATCCAAAAATTCTTTTTATTCCAACTGCTAGCTCAGATGCAGAAGGCTATTTTCAAGGATTCAAAAAATATTTTGAAGATTTATGAGGAAAAGTAGATGTACTATATCTCATAAAAGAAAAACCAAGTAAAATAGAGATACAGGAAAAGATATTGGGCGCAGATATCATTTATGTAGGAGGCGGAAATACCTTGAAAATGATGACCTTACGAAGAAAATTAGGAGTTGATAAGGCATTACAACAAGCATTGAAAAAAGATATCATACTATCAGGATTAAGTGCTGGATCAATATGCTGGTTTGATTATGGAAATTCAGATTCAAGAAAATTTACAAGCAAAAGCACACAACTTATCAAGGTTACATGATTAGGATATATACATGCATTTCATTGTCCACATTACGATGTGGAGCCAGAGAGACAGGAAGATGTAAAGAGAATGATGAAAAAAAGTCCATTGGTAGCAATTGCAATCGAGAACGATTGTGCAATACAAATAAAAAATGATACATATAAAATTATAACAAGCAAAAAATGAGCAAAAGCATATAAGATATATCGAAAAAATAAAGAATATTTTAAACAGGAAATACAACAACAAAAAAAATTTATGCCAATTGAAAATCTATTAAAAAAATAATATATAAAGACAAATTTTAGAATCCGAACATCACAGATATTTTTTTCAATAACGGTTTTGAGCTGGGTTTTTAGATGAGGAAAACCTCAAATAAACCCAGCTCAGTTAATACTACTTACACATGGAGACACTTTGATCCACGTTGTGAACATGTTTGTTTCTTTCCGTGGGAATTGCATTTTTTGCCCTTACCGGAACAATTAACTTCACCCTTTACAGGCGGTGCTTTTAAATTTTTTTCATCATGTTTGTTCATATACTATTTTTTAGTGTAGAGAAATATATACGTGTTTATAAACAATAGTCAAGTAAAATAAAAAAAATCTCGATTTCTCGAGATTTTACTCTACAAACAAATAACATATATTACATAGTCAAAAGAACGTAAGCACCCAAACCAAGCATAAGAACTCATACAATAAGATGAATGAGCTTAGTCTTTTCGTGTTTAATTTTAGCAATCTTATCTACACTTGCATATCAAAACGCAACCATAACGGCTATAGCCATCATAGGCAATACAAAGATCAAGTTATATACTATCAAATATATATATCCTCGAAGATTAAGATCTTTGCTTTGAGAACTCATAAATCACAAGATAGTGAAATAAGGACCAGATGAACATGGAAGAAGAAACAAACTCACCAATACTCCAACAAAAAACGCTCACCAAGGAGATGAAACATTTTCAATAAGAGACATCATCTTTGGTCTTCGACTAAATGGTACTTCCATTACAAACCATTTTCCATATCGGAAATAATCTTTGAGATTGGCGAGTCAAACAACAATTCACAATATTCCCACAACTAATTTAAGAATAAATGTATTGTTGGAAGTTGCAAGCGCAGAAAAGAGTCCTACACCCATAGCGAGATAGGTAAGAAATACCGCCAAAGCAAAAAGTCCTCATGCAAGTAAAGTTTTTTTTCTGCTCTTATGTCTGGTAAGAATTGTAGATAGCAACAAAAGCATAACCGCAAATGCACATGGATTTATACTATCAGAAATAGCAGCAGGAAGCATAACTCAAAAGAAGGCTAATCTTTGTTTGAAACTTTTTTCTATAGGTTGTAAATCTCCACTCAAGGCAGTATCCTTACAGGTAGCAGCAGTAATTTGCGCTAGTTTTCAAGAGAAATATTCGATAATATTAGTGTCACCATTGATATAATCACAATCAGTTCAACTATTGATAATAAG
>CAJBLF010000046.1 GCA_903953935.1 uncultured bacterium | reverse complement strand
TGGAGACAATAGATCTTTACAGACGGCAATCGACGAACTGATGGGACATTTCAATTATGCTATGAATGAATATCACGATCAATATAGAAACGCAACGACGTCACGTTTATTGAAAACAAAGGTATCCGCAAACGGATTCTGGACATCTCCAATTAAAACAATAATGAATCTAAAAACAGTACGTAAATTCGATTTTACTACCTCAGCAAAAAGCGAAGATGGAAAAAAAAGTGTAGAAATTGGTTTTGAAAAAAATGTAATTACGCTTAAGATGTGAGATATAGAGCTCAAAGGAAAAAATATAGGAAAAATGTTAGAATATAGAAAAAATAAAATGCGTGTTTTTGATGGTGTAGAAAGAAATATCGTGTTTGCATTTTACGATGAATTAGTGAAAAAACTAAGAGAAAATTCAAAAATAAATCGTGGTAATTATTGTGTGCGTGATCCTTTGACACAAAATATATATACCATAGATGAAGACGGAAAACTTCACATAATCTCTCCTGAAGACCCTGGAAACATCCTCCAAGGAAGATCATCCAGAATAGTTCCAAAAACAGAGATAGATGATGTAGATGCAAGATGAGGAAGACGTTGATGTAACGAAAAAGAAACAAAAGAAGCATTTATGAATCCAGTAATTATGGGAAGAATGGTTAAAGAGATGAACAGAAAAATGCTACGTTTTTAAAAAAAAAACCAATTTTATATTTTATTACAACAAAACACATGAAAGATCAAGAAAAAAAATTATCTAAATCAAACACACGAAACAATCTCAGAAAAAAACTCAAAACATTGGGATGAGCGAGTGCTTTATCACTCATAATATTACTTAATTCATGCTGACCTGCAGATTTGAATGTAAAAAAAGCCGCAGACAAATTTCAGTCAAAAACCGAAAAAGTCGATAAACTAAAAAACAAACTAAAAGACAAAAAGGAAGATTTGAAAGAACTTGAAGAAGAAATAAACAATACAATAACAGACATAAGCAACGCAGAAAGAGAGGCAGCAGAAGCCAAAGAAGAACTTCAGAAAGAAAGCGAAAACTTATAAAAAATACACGAAAAAGGTAGGCCCGTATGTTCGGGCTTTTTTCATAACAAAAAAACTAGATAGAGCTTACTATTTAGCAAGTTTTTATAGCAAGAAAAAAATACTCTAAAACCTACACATCATCCTTCAAAAATACGTTTCAGTGGTTTTGATTGAATGATGGTAATTTTATATCAGCAAAAATTAGTTCAAAAGCTGTTATTTAGCAAGTTTTTATAGTAAGAAAAAAGTCCCCTAAAATTTGACAAAAATCGGATTTACAAGTATAATTGAGATGCAATAAAAACCGGAATATTTTTGAACGTTTTTGTAGCATAGAAATTATATTTTACATCATCACTAAAATATAATTACACAAAGAAAAGAGGTATAATTTTATATACTGTTTATGTAAAATGGTAACTAAAGATTTGAATATCATCTCCAAGCAAGATGTTCTTGCAGAAAAACTAGATGCAAAGTACATTAAAAAGGCAAAGGAAGAGCTTTTGGAAACTTTGCAGATAGATTCAAAATTGGTAAACAGAAACCAAATGGCGGATGCTATAGCAAAAAACAGATTTGAAAATGGAAACAATAAGGTTAATTCGGGAATTCCTGCTGGAGAGATAAACATAAGAGATAACATAACAATCAGGATCAATGAAAAAAAATATAAAGATATTCTCAACGAATATCAAAAAACAATTACCGAACCACCAAGTGATATAAAAAACACAAAATTAGAAAAACTAGATACATTATTGGTAGAAAGAATGATTCTAGATTGAGGAAATATGATAGAATTTAAATCGTCAGACACTTTTGATTGAGGAAAACAAGCAAAAGAAGAATCAAAAATTGCATATGAAGAATTAAGTAAATTAGATCAATATACAGGAAAAATAGATCTTGTTTCCAAAAAAGACAAACAAGGCAGAGATTATTTTATAATTAAACGAACAGACAAACAACTCAAAGAAATAATCAAAAAGGCACAAGAAATGGAAAAGAACCAGTGAGAAAAACAAGATACAACAAAAACTAACACAATAGGAAACAAAAACATAATAATAAAAAATAACACAGGCACAATCAACATACATACAGGATTTGATCAGCAACGTATCAATGCATTATTGGAAGAAGCAACAAGAAACATCTATATGACAACAAATACCCAAGGAATTAATCCAAACACTATCCAAACAAATACGCAACCAACTAATCAAACAAGCAACCAATCAATCAATCAACCAATTAATCAAACAAATACACAATCAAATATGCAACCAAACAACCAAACAAACAACCAAAACAACAATCAGACAAACAACCAAAATAATAATCAGATAAATACCCAAGGAACAACAGCACAATTTGATGCTATCAAACAACTCATCGATGATCAATACAACAAAATTATGACAGATATAGAAGCAAAATTTACCGAGAAATTATCAGATTTTGAATGAGTACTCAATAGTTCACTTGAAAAACAAAAACAAGAAGCAGAAGAAATGTACAAAAAGCAGATTGAAGAAATAGTAAAGACAAAGGAAGATATAAGCGAAAAAATAGATGCAATGGAAAAAGAATACGTAGAGAAAATTGAGTGACTAGAAAAAGCTGTAGGAGAAAAGATTGAACAAGCAAAAACAGAAATCACAAGTGAAATAGGAGACACCAAGAAAGATATAGAAAACATACACAAATCCATAGAAGAGATAAACCTAAAGATAAACCTTATTGGAGAACGCAATGAAGAGATGTTTAAACAACTAGTAGAACTCTTAAAGGCCCAGATAAAGATGTTGGAAGACAGACTTATATTACTTCAAAAGAAATTGGATGAATGTTGTGATGAAGATAAAAAGAAAAAAACAAAAAAGAAAAAAACCATTTCTGATGAAGAATCTATCTCTGGTGAAAAGCCTATTTCTGATGAAGAACTTATTTCTGGTGAAAAGCCAATCTCTGGTGAAGAACCTATTTCTGGTGAAAAGCCAATCTCTGGTGAAGAACCTATTTCTGGTGAAGAACCTATCGAATGATACAAACAAACCGAAGAATTAGCTACTATTTCAAATACCATAGAAGTAAATCGTGTGATTGCAGAAAGAAAAGCAGGAGATAAATTAAGAGAAAGATGGAATAAGACAGGATGACGAAATACATTCGACAAATTGAACCTTTTCTTGAGAAGAAAATCTATCAAAGATGGATATGTAGAAGACGAACTCAAATATACTGATCGAGAAAAAACCAAAAAACTTAATCGAAGCGATGAAAACAAAAGAGCAGCAGACAGACATGAGATGGAACAAGCTGCAGGATTTAATGATAAGATAGAAAACCTAGTAGGAACTATGATGGGAATAGAAAAAGATTATCCAGACACATACAAAAGAATCATAACCTTGGCAAATACATTTATCGGAACAGCTCCAGATCGGATTGATGGAATGACAGAAGGACAATTCCAAACACAATTCGATTATATTCTTAGACAATCAGGAACAGCTTTCGATACGACAAGACCAGGAACATCAACAATGGGCAATTGGAAACCACTCAATAAGTTACTCAAGAGTAATGATATGGAACAAATCAGCACAAATATATTTATGAAAATGGTATCATTTAAGGGACATCAAAAATTAGTATGGAATATCGCTGACATCATAGATAAGGGTGAGGCTCAAGTACCACCAGCAACTGATGCGGTATTAGATACACAATGCAGACCTTTCATTGCAGACTATATCAAAAAATACAACAAAATGCCTGATTTTCTTAAGCAAATGGGCATAAGTATTGATGATAAAGACGCACTAAAAGAAATAAGAAACAAACAAAAAAACGATCGTGCATTATTACAGATTGCAAGACAGACAATAAAGCTCAAGATACAGATACTCAACAAATGAGAAGAGGCATATAGTGTAGAAGAAAAACTAAATACCGGGGCAAAAATAGGAAGACGACTTGATGACCCAGTAAAAAACGTAAAACGATTCAAAAAACATCCTGGATTCAGAAAGATGTTCTGATGGATGCGATGAGCGACCAAATTAGGAATTATGGTAGCTCCAGGTATTGCAGCAAGTGCAGCAGGATTACCATTGTTAGCATCAGCAGGAATAGTAGGATGAGTAGCATTTACCAAAACATTATTCGCAAAATACTCACATTACAACAAAGAACACAGATTATATCAAAGAGAACAGGCAGTGAATGTATTAAACAACCGTAAAGAACGTGAAAGGGTTGCAAATGCAGTTACAGGAATGAAACGATATCAATGACGTTTTCGAGGTAAAAATTTCAAAGATAGAAGACAATGGAATTATTATATCAAGACAACACAAGATCAATTAGATATGACACCTGATCTAACTCAGGATATCAGAGGAATGTTAGAGAAAAAAGAAACACTTACAGACATAGAAAAAAGAAATCTCAGAGGATATGTATCTGAATGATTAGCTCGTTTGGATTATCACAAAGAAAAGGGGCAAAATTTCTTATGATCAGACAAAAAAATACTTGCAGAAAAAGAATATCAGGAACTCCAGAGAGCAGTACTTGCAGGAACAGCAAGGTTGGGAGTAGATCTTGTAGCCATGAGAAGCGAACCAAACTATGATGCAATGATCAATCTTTTAGATAAAGGAACGGGAAATACATACGACACCCAAGGATACACTGAAGCAAGAGGAAGATTCAAGTCAAGACAACACAGACAAGCACTTATAGGAGCAACAAAAGCATGAGCAATTGCATTTGGTATGTCGTATGCTGCAGGTTTACTTACGGCAAAAGAAGCAACATCAAAGATAGATAACACCGGAACAATGAGTAGCCGTGCGCAGTATGATTTAGGAAAATATCAAGAAAGCGGATATGCTACAGGACAAAACATGAACCCATTAGATGCATTTTTAAATAACACAACACAGGTACAAAACTGAGGAACATTAAATCTAACACTAACGTGATCAACAGATAAAACACAAGTTATAGCAGGTAAACTTACAGGAACAGACCTTATTGCACGATGGAATTCAGTAAGGGGCACTATAGCAGGAGATCCTAGACTACCTCTAACATACAAAGTACAACTCGCAACACGATTAAATGCAAATAATCCAGCCGCAATGGCGGCAGCAAATGCAGGACACACAAATGCGAATTTAGCAAGTATGAGAATGTATACAGGTATCAAAGAGCTAGCTGATTCATTAGCAACTAGTACAAACCCTGCAGTAACCGCTGGTGGATTAAATTTGAATATAGCAACCGCATACACAACACCTGGAGCCACAGTCCTTACACAGGCAGATAGATTTGTTGATCTAGGAGTGGAGGCAACGAAAAAAGTCGTTACTGATGGCTCAAAGGGATATGCAGTAGGATTATGATTTGACAATACATTCGCAAGTAGAGAAAATGATCAAACACAATGAAAACAATGAGGAAATAATAACCAAAATGATAATACAAGAAGAAGACCAGATTTATGATCGTTCAGATATGAACAGGAATAATTTTACTATATAAGCAAATATGCAAAAGATTAACGACTCATTCGATAAGGTAATAAATCTATCAAAAAAGAAATTGCCCACCTCACAAGAAAGAAAAGAGATGGTCGATATTTTATCCGATCTCTCAACAGAAGAAAAACAAGCACTATCAAAAAAAGTAAACGAACGTTATCTCTCTACGACAAATACAGAAGAAAAAGTTAATCTTAGCGGTATGGGGCTTTATATAAGGTGAATGGCTGCCAAACCCGAAGAAAAAAAAATGGAAAAAGAATTACAGACAACAAAAAGAGTGAACATATTAAGAACAGGAGTATGTAAAATAGACTATACAACCAACAAAAGAATCTTTCAGATCGTGATATATCATGAAGAAGATGGATACAGAATAAGAATCAATGAAAAGATAGGCAATGAACGAAAAAAAATAAGAGACAAAGAGCAAACACTCCCCTACAAGAAAGAATCGGTCATCAAAGACAATATACAAGAATTGCTAATAAATATGGGGAAAATCTTAGATTATCATGCAGGAGCAGATAGAAAGAAGATACCAGAAGAAGTGAAAAAAGCATATGAAATGTTGAAGTGATCAATCAGTAAAAAAATAGATATAGTAAAAAAAATAACACCAAACATCCAATATCAAAAAGAATATTTAGAGGGAAGATTCAGAGAAGAAAAGTGATATAAAGAAGAAATAGAAGCAGAATACAAAAAACAAAAACCAATGAAAAAAGAAACCAAAATTGTGGTATCTTTTCCTGTAAATAAATATGAAGATATAGAACAAACACTACTATCATATACCACACAACAGGCAGGATTAAACAAAAATGAGTATGAAATGGTAATTCTTATAAATAGACCAAACAAAGAGACTCCTTTTGATAAAGAGACAAAAGAAAAGATAGAAAGATTCGTCCAACAGCATCCTGAATACAATATCACTGTATTTAATCATACGTTTGATTTTGCAAAATGAGAGAAAGTGAATATGGGAGAAATATATAAATTATTGGGTGATATGATTTTATACAGAAACATCCAAAGATTAAAGGAATATCCAGATATGGATCAGAAAAAAATTGATCAGCTAATCATGAGGATGTGATGAGCAGATTCTACAAAAAAAAATCCAGAATTTCTCAAAATGATTACAGAAGAATTCGACAAAAATACTAAACTAGCAAGACTCACGACAGAAAGTAGAATGGATCCCGAATTGGCACAAGCATTTCCATTACTTCAAATAGATGCAACACTGGAAAGTGCATACAACAGATTCTGGGCAAAAGGAAAAGCAAACAGCACAGTAGGAAACGGAACATTCAAAGCGCATCTTTACGCAGAAATAAATGGGCATAGAAACGTAAAAGTCTCTGAAGATACAGATATGGTAAGAAGGATGATTAGTAAAATAAGAGAAAAGTGATATCAAAAAAAACATATATTAAAAAAGAATGCAATAGACAATAGTGCAGATAGAGCTATTTATGGAATGCTACAATGAAGAACATATTTTGATAGATATAGCAATCAATGATTCTCTGATCAAGATAAGACAAAAAACATAAATCGAGAAAAACGAGCAATACAAAACAAAGGAAAGGATCAAAGATTAGGAAGATTGGAACTTACCAAAGATAACCTTGAAAAAGAGATAGGTGGATTTTATAGAGCAAAATTTTTAGATATGCAATGAAAATCAGCAATTTATAGAGAATTTATCAAAAAATATAAAGAAAAAAATGGTAAAGAACCATCTACAATAGAGAAATCACAAAAAATACGAGAAATCATAGATAATCTCTTCTCTAGATCTTTAGCTCGATGATTGGGAATACCACCCAAAATGTACCAGATCAATCATGGTGATGTAGAGGTAGGACAAGATAATAGAATATATGCAAAACCAAACAATAAAATCATAGTAGACAATAACGTAACAAAAATTCTTCAAAAAAAATCAGAAGAAAAGATAAATAATGGAGGTTTTAATTACCGATAAAATGATGATTGCAAAAGAAATGGAAAAAAGAGAAAACGAGGTGAAACAGGTAGAATTAGTCAAACCAGGAGTAGTAAAGATTCCGTATTCTATCAATAATGAGCAATTTGAAATAATAATATATCAAGAAAAAACATGATATGTGTGTGAAGTTAAAGAGCTTAAAAAAGGGGTATGGAAAACACTCAAAAACAAAAATGAATGATGAATCGCAATAAAAGATATAAAAAACGAAAAGAACTTTATGGATACAATAAGTAGTATACTAGACTATTATGTGGGGACACCAAGAATTCTCATACCAGAAAAGGCTAAACAAGCATACACATTATTATACCAAGAAGAAATAAATAAAGAAAAAGAGAGAACAAAAAAAAATATACGACAATCTTTACAGAAAAAAGAACCAGAGGTCGATCTTGTATCAGATGATTCCATACAGAAATACATAAGTGAATACACTCCTATAGAAGAAACATATACACCAACAGACTTAGAAGAAATATCCTCAGAATATCTTCACAAAGAAAATGATCGTATATTTAAATTGAGAAAAGAAGCAAATACCGCTATTGGGGAATTAGCTAAAGCATTTATGAAAAGATTCGAATGAGATCAGATAGAAATATATAGTGCCTATAGAGACAAAAAAAGACAAGAAACATTATATGAAACATTTAAAGATAAAGGAACAGTAGCAAAGAAATATTCTAGCGAACATGAACTATGACTAACGGTAGATATAAGAATAAAAAGAATATCTGGAAGAAAGATAAATCTCGAAAAAGATAATGTATATAAAGATCGATTAAGAAAACACGCACATAAATATGGATTTCATAATACATATCAAAAAGGAATAGAAATAGACAAAATAAATAAAGAATGATGGCATCGAAGATATCTAGGAAAAGAATTAGCAACACGACTAGCAGAGAACAATTTGAGTTTGGCTGAATATTACGACAAAAAACACGTTTTATCAAAAAACAAAGAATAATGAACATCAATCAAAACAAAGAAAAAACAGCAAAAATATCAGATACAGAATTACTCAGACCAGGAGTAGTAAAGATTCCCTATAGATCACAAGGAAAAAGATTGGATATAATAATATACAATGATGATAATGGATTTAGCATCAGAGTAAACGAACTTAAAAATAATGTACGGAAAAAAATAAAAGACAAGGAAAATCCTTTACCAAAACAAATAAGTAATCTCATCAAAAAAGATGAGTCGGATCTTATGAAAAATATAGGAGCGATATTAGATCATTATATAGGGAAACAAAGAACTAGAATACCAGAAAAAGTGAGAGAAGCATACAAACTTCTTACAGGAAAAAGATGAAGAGATGTTTTGATTAAACAGAAGAAAACAGAAATTAAGAAAGCAATAGAACATAAAAAAATAGATATCACCCCAGAAGAAAAAACAGAAATAAAAAAAGCATTCAAAGGAAAATCTTTGAAAGATATAAAGGAGATGATACAAATAAACAAGAATCCAGTAGTAACAAAAATAGTAAAGAAGATATGTTTAGGTTTAGGTATCATAACAATTACAGCAAGCTTAATACGAGCAATACGAGCACGAGCACAGAAAGACACGAAAAACAAAAGAATATATGATACAGAACAAGGTATAGACAAAAAGAAAGCTGACGATGAACAAATAACAGAACAGGAAACAATAGATAGAGAAGAATTTCAACAAAATATACCAGAAAACAAAATACAAGGCGTAACATATGAAGAAATTACTAATGCAATAAACAATATAAGAAAACATGAAATACAAAAAAAAGCAATAAATTTCATCAAAATAGGAAATATCATCTGACTTCAAGAAATGTATGGAATGAAAAAGACATCTGAATACACATCCAATCAAGCGACAGGAATCATAGATCAAAACACCCTAAAAAGGATACAGAATCCTCTCTTCGGACTATCATGAGAAGACGTTATACATTCAACCAATATTCCAGATGACGTCAAAGAAATATATAAAGAATTTCTCAACGGACAAATTTCACATGAAAATCTCTCCTATCTCATACTTTCCAAAAAAACATGTAAAGAATATTTTTTCGATAAAAATCATATGCTAATAGATACTCAACCAATCCTTATAGGCGCAGACTTAGGAAAAAGGAGTGCTTTTATGCCATATGATCACTATAAAATAGGAAATGGCAAAAAAATTTACGTGAGATGAGAGACGAACAGAAATACACCAACGGGATTATTCAAAGTCAAACAAGTCATAGAATGATTGCAAAGTTGATACAAAGTAGATGGACCAAAAAGAGGGATAAACATAGTACCTATAGACAATGAAGGAAATGAAGAAGAAAGATTTAAATACAAACAACGATGATTAGCACTTCATGCTATTTACGAACCACCAAGTAATCCAGAAAAATATGAAGAAGCAATACAATCAAGCACAATAGATGATAATAGTATTACTCACGGATGTCCCAACATCCCAGGATTTGGTATCATTTACGATCAGATAGAAATAGGAAGCAAAGTATATATCTGTACAGAATAATACAATTACCAAAAAAAACAATAAAAAAAGCGACCCCTGGGCATACCAGGAGTCAAAAATTTTAATAATAGCGGGGAGTTTAGCCGCGGAAGACATACTTCCAGAAGGCGAATCCGCCGAGAAGGACAACAAGTCCCATGAGGCCATACCAACCGGAGGCAATCGGATCACTGGTATCATCATCCTCGTCGCACCACATAGTGATGGGTTTGGAGAGATCCTGATCATCTTTTACCCAGGAGGTTTTTCCGTGAGCAGTAATCTGCTTCACCTTGGTTTTTTTACCGTTGATATTCTGGTAATCAACCTTGCCGGTAGCTTTGGCAGAGTCGGAAACAGCGAAGGTAACCTGATTGATCGTATCCCCAGGAGTTACGGTAAGCGTGTCTCCATTGGCAATGACGGTGTACTCCTTCTTGGATAATTCCTTTACCTTAGCAACAGATGCTTTGGTAGAATCAGCAGGAGTGATGGCCATAGCGGCGGTTGCAAAAGCAACAAGGATAAAGAGAACAAATAACTTTTTCATAGGTTCAAATATTTTTCGTTTTTGTTATGAGCCGTTATAATGAGGTGGTGTCTGCCCCATCAAGAAGAGATTTTCTTATTGACGACATCTTTATATATATTTACTAACAAATGTCAAGGGAAAATTAAAAACTATTTTTATGTAAAAATATAGAGGAAAAGACAAATACTTTATGTTGTTTTTTATAAAACAATATGTACTCTAAACACGTAATATATTTTACACTATTAAAAAAAATAATGTTTGATAATGAAGCATTTATAGAACAACTTATCATCAAAGCCAATCCTGATTTGGATGACGACGCAATTGATCTTATGATAGAAGAAATCGAACCAATGATATTTGATCGAGTGATGACGAATATAGCAAACAAATTCACTGATGAACAAGCAGAAATATTTATGGAACTTGTAGAAAAAAGATCTCCCGAAAAAGAGATTTACGAATATCTCGATAAAACAATACCCAATTACGAACAATTTATGGCCAACGTATATGACGAATTTGAAACTATGTATCTCAAAGAATATCAAAAAGAAGAATAGACTAGTTTTTCATACGAATTTCTTCTACTCTCGTCTTATAGCCAATCTTCTCCAACGCCAGATTTACTTCTTGTAAAATCTGATTTTTTTGTTTGAAAACCTGTATCTTGAGTGCTTGATCTGATACTTTGAGAAAAAATACATTGAAACTGACATATCATTCAAGGGTGGGTATATCCAAGAGTGTTCTGACTGCATTCAATGCTACTGCTCCAACCATAGCTCTTCACAGATGCCTATGGGCTAGTGTTTTTCTAAGTGAGTCTTTGAGTGATTTCATACCAAGAGGGTAAGCATCTGTGTTTGCAAAATCAAGGAGAATTAGTATATTCGCTTTGTTCATAAACAGCTACCGTTTGTCAATCATTCGGCTATTATTAAGCAAATTTTAGTCTCTTAGCTACTTCATGAAAAAAACAATATTAAGTTTTTTTATTGTATTATGTATAGGAATAAACTTTAGTTTTGCTGGTTGACCTTTTGATCCGTGCCTAGCAAATCCTACAGCAGAAGGATGTCCATGAGAAAATCCAACAAACCCTACTCCTCCAGGAAATCCACCTGCTGGATGAGGAGAATGTCCATGATCACCTGGATGTCCATGATATGAAGCAACAATGAATAGCATAAACACCTGAAGCCCCACCTCAGTAATGGGAATCACGTGCGATGAAAATTCACTCGTTAACGGACAATGCAAACTCAATATTTATGATACTCTAGGCATCAGACAAAGCACAAGAAACACATGAGATCAAACGTCAGTAGGACAGTTTGTACAAGATGTAGTACTTTCAGCAACCATGTTTATCGGAACATTAGTTACCGTTGCACTTATTGCATCAGGACTCATGTTTATCTTTGCAGCGAGTTCAGGAAAAGATCCTGCTAATGCAAAAAAAGGTATTGTATGATCACTCGTAGGATTGCTTATAGTTGTCTCTTCCTATGTTATTATCAGATTAGTACAATATATAGCCAAAGGATTCTAACTAATGGCCTCCTTGATAAAGGAGGAGGCTACAGTCCTAAGCGAAAGTCTTAGGATATCCGCCGATGCAGATGGAGGATTTGAAAATACGACAAAAACCAGTTTTTCACTACTTATTTTAAAGTCATGCATATTCACATAGTCAGCATTTTCCCAGATATTTTCAAAAGTTTCATCGAAACTTCGCTTATCAAAAAAGCTCAAGAAAAAAATATTATTACGTTCACATTTACCAATCCTAGAACATTTTGCCCAGATAAACATCAAACAGTAGACGACACAATATACGGTTGATGAGCTGGGTTACTCATGAAAGCATTACCTGCAATACAAGCAGTAGAATCCATCATCAAGAAACTAAAAGAAGCTAAAGGTTCCCCTGTTAGGGAGAGAAAACAAAAAGAGGGGGTTGAAAAAGACTTTAAAATTATCTTACCTTCTCCCGCAAAAGACATTTTTACTCAGAAGACCGCACATACATTAAGCGAAAGGCAGGATATCATTTTTGTCTGCACCAGATATGAAGGTATCGACTACCGCTTTGAGCAATACATGAAAAAAAAATATCCTAAACAATTTCAAAAAATTTCCCTCTGACAATATATCACGCTCGGCGGTGAAGTCCCAGCAATGATCATGATCGAAGCGATAACAAGACTCATCCCGTGAGTCATCAAGGAAGAAGCAAGCCGACAAGATGAAAGTTATAGCGTCGCACAAAATATGAATAACCTGGAATATCCACAATACACCAAACCAGACAATATACTTGGAATGAAAATCCCAAAAATTCTTGTCAGTGGACACCACGCAAATATCAAAGCACGAAGAGAGAAAAAGACTAAAATTTTATCTAATAAGAAGACAACAACATGAAAGAAGACATCAAAAAAGAAATAGATTTTTGTATGAAATTATGGGAAGAACAAGGATGATGTAGCTTTGGGAAATCGACAAAATGTGAGGAATGTGCAGCACTTTCAATACTACGAAAATTACATACTTGAGAAGTTCTTGATGGTCAAAAATTAGGTCTAAAAGAACGAAAAGAAAAATTAAAAGAAAAATTTCTCCCTTAAAAAAGGAGGTGTTCGCCTAGACGAACAGATGATTTTTATAGACATTATAAGTAAAATCTCGCACATCTCGCGGTCCCCCTCTTTACACCAAAGAAGGAACATTATTTAGTTTATATGATCACGTTATGAAACTCGAATTCCCTGAAAAGAAGCACGAAAAAGACTATCTCAAAATGATACAAGAATTTTTGGAAAACAAAGAACATATAACCCCATGACAGATGAAGCCAAGAGAATGAGAAAACTTCGATGAATTCATTGTAAGATGCAAAGAATATAGAGAAGGAAAAAACATACAACCAAATCGCGTACCAGCAACACTCTACTTCCTTATAGATGAAAAAGACAAGGTAGTATGAGGAGTTTCTATTCGTCATTATCTCAATGATGCATTAAAGTTTACGAGTGGACACATATGATACGGTATCACACCAAGTGAAAGAAAAAAATGATATGCTTCTCAAGCACTAAAATTAGCATTAGAAAAATGTAAAGATATGAATATTACAGATGCATTATTGACCTGCGATACAAGCAATATTGCTTCTGTAAAAGTTATCCAAAAAAACTGATGAATATTTGATTCAGAATATGAAGACGAAGGAATACCAAGTCAAAGATATCGAATACATATCAAATAAAACAAAAGAAAAAAAGTGGTATCATTTAATCAGTAATCATGATATTTATGTTTCACGAATACGAAACCAAAATTCTCGACATCAACGTAGTTGAGATTGAAGAAAAACTACACAAACTTTGAGCAGAACTCATTAAACCAGAAACGCTTATGAGAAGGCGAGTATTTGACGTTCAAGCACATAGTGAAAATACGGGCAAACGATTTCGTTTACGCCA
This sequence comes from uncultured bacterium, assembly GCA_903953935.1. GTDB lineage: Bacteria > Patescibacteriota > Gracilibacteria > Absconditabacterales > Absconditicoccaceae > CAJBLF01. The sequence continues at coordinate 47,482 of CAJBLF010000046.1, read as the reverse complement.
ACAAGGAGACAAAACAACGTTAACGTACAAAGAAAGATGATGATTAGAAATAGGTTCTACAAAAGAATTGGAAACTGAGGTTGGTGATTTTGATATCATGGCTGAATTACTACAAAAACTAGAACGACAGACAATGGTTTATCAAGAAAACAAAAGAAAAGTATATTCACGAAATGATATTGAATTTTGTATAGATACACGACCAATGATACCTACATATATAGAAATAGAGGCACCATCAAAACAACAGGTAGAAGAAGCGCTTAAAACACTATGATTAGAGTGAAAAGATGTCGGGGATATGTGAATGATAGAAATTTACAAAAATCACAACATGGATCTTCATAGCTACAATATACTCAAATTTGAATAATTTTATTTATCAAATAGCATGCTCGGACTACTCTACTTTGGCAGACTTGAAAAAGAAAAATGATTCGATGGTATAATCGAAATGATTGAAAGATTTTGAAAAGAATTACCAGTTGAAATTTTTATTTTTGGTTCATGAAGCGGAGAAAAGAGAATCCAAGAATTAGCGAATGAAAACTCAAATATTCATTTTTTTTGACGACAAAGCTTAGATACCATAAAAAGATACATATCAAATTGTAATTACTGTCTCATGCCATCAGAATGCTTAGAAACTTTTGGGCTTTCAGCATTAAATGCTATACAGCGATGACTACCCGTCATCTGATACGCCAAATGAGGACTCAAAGATTTTATCGATCCAAAACTCGATATTACTCACCAACCATGAACCACCACTGGTCAAAAATTATATAATCTAATAAAAGTATGTACAGACCCCAAAAAAAATTCAACATTTCAACATTTCAACATTTCAACATTTCAACAATATTCAAAAGATAGTCGGATCGTCAATTTTCATACACTTGCAGGAAAAGAAGTCAAAAAAATAATCATAGTATCAGATTTCATCAATAAAATTTGAGGAATAGAAACCTATATCAACGATGCAAAACAATTACTGGAAGATCATGGATATGAAGTAGAATTATGTGGGGGAACAGTACCATCGTGACCACTAGGAAAATTTATGAAATATCTAGGAATCATTACGGGAATGTGAAATTTTTACGAAGCAATCAAACTAAAAAGAAAGATACAGAACACGAAACCAGATCTCATCCGATATAACAGCGTCATGAGATATCTCGGGCGAGCGACCATACAAGTAAGCAGATATAGTACCGCAAAAAAACGAATGATGATACATGATTTGGGATATTTTTACCCATTTCCAAGTCAACTAACTAGTGAGCATCAGATAAAAACACCATTCACACGGAAACATTTCTTAGCATCTTACCCAACAAAGAATCCATTAAAAAAACTCGCAATAATAGGAAAATATTTGTCTCTTTGATTGATAAAACAACAAGCACAAAAAAGAATGGATACATTTTTGGTACCATCCGGTTTTATGAAAGATATAGTGCATACATCCTATAAAATAGATAATGAGAAAATTAAAATTTTTCCTCATTTCATCCAGGAATAAATATGCTAAGAAAACGTTTATTTGATTGCATATCTGACATGAAACATATACCATCCAAAACCCGAAGTAATATATTTTTTCTAATTCCCTTGGGGCTTGCGGTATATTTCAATATATATGCACTTTCGGTGATTCTTGGGTTTGTAATCATAGGTTCATTAGCATATCACAGAGCAAACGAAAAAAAACGAAAAATACAGGATGAAATATTTGCGATATTTCTGATGACGTATAATCTCTATCTCTGCTTTTTAGGGAATTTCACTCAACCATATTTTATAGTAGCCATGCTATGAGTAATTGTAGCACTTTGGTTGTACTTCAACGAAACCAAATCAAATTACTGACGGAATCATTCTTTATGGCATATAGCTTCAGCCATTATTACAAGTTTGTGTATCCTAGTATACATCTTATAAAAACCAAATATATACAAAAATATTTTTAAGATAAAAAAAATGGAAACATTCACATTTCCATTTTTCCATATTTCAATAACATTTTATTCAATATTTTTTAAATCTCCACAAACCTTTCTAAAAGTACAACTCGCACATTTTTTTGCACTAGTAGTCCTAGGAAAATGATCATGAGACAATGGTTCATTCATAACAATATCTCCATCGACAAGAAATTGTTTTTGATATTCCATATCGTCTTTAAGTTTCTGGATAATATGATCAATATCTATTTTTTCTATTCTGCTACCAATTTTGTTAAGACTTGGTAAATAAACTTCATATCATTCTATTTCTACGGTATCGATATCAATCTTCGATTTGAGAAGAGTCTTGAGCGCATAAATCTTGAGCTGATCGGAAGTTCAATCAGTATCAATTTTTTCCTGTCAGGTCTTCCAGTCTATAATAAGATATTTATTGTCAGAAAATACTACACCGAAATCTGGAGCAGCCATGACATTGAGGTTTTTAAGTTCTGGCAGAGAAGAAAGATTGAGTTTCATAGAATCAAAATCCTTTTCTCTCGGTCTTTCAACAAAAACAGTTTTGGCAGTCTTAAAATAATGCTGAACTTTTTCATTTCGATCACTTTTAAGAAAGACATCAAGGTTATGAAGTACCTTTTCTATAACTTCTTCAAGTTTAGCATCTACATCTTCACCATAATAATGTTCAGAGAGTCAGAATTTTTTGTCTCTATCGTAGGTAGTATAGTCCCTAGTTTTGGAAATTTCAAATTCTTTTCTCATCTCATCTACTACACGATCTTTGAATGTTTGGATAGCCTCTTCATCTAGATCTCATTTTTTTAGTGCATTGAGATAATCGGAAAGTAAATGGTGGGTTTTTTCACCAACTCGCATATCCATACTCTTGAGATTCTTGAGCATAAGCGTAGTAAGCCAAATGTCTTCATTGATAGGCTTTAGTGAATGAGGATAATAGTTGAAATAGTATTTCTTGTTACAATATTCTAGGACAGTAATCCTGGTGGTAGACCACGTCAAAGTATGGTTGTACTGAGGTCTCATAAGATATGATAAGAAAATAAAATCATCGATTTGTGATGTATCAAGTAGCATTACTCATTGGTTATTCATCATTGGTTTATAAGGATACCCAATCCTATTGCAATTTTTTCTAAAAAAAGCAACAAATATTAAAAATGTTTGTCATAGAGTTTTTTGAGTTTCTGTATTTTGGAAAGAGGAACATCACAAGAAACACCATCTAATATATGAGCCAATTCATTACTTATCTGTGGATTACGACTTTGACAGTCATGTTTCAATTCTACAAGATCTTGTCTTTTGACGGAGGTTTTTGCTAATATTTTTTGAAAATGACGTTGTAACTGTTCCATAAAGATATGGAATAAAATAAAAAACTATATAGTCTTGTAATCATACCTATAAAGATTGCAACAATTTGTTTTTCTCTTGTTTTTGTTGGAGGGTTTTGTATGGTAGGTCTCACAAACAAAAAAAATACAAAAAAATATGACAGACCAAAGAAAAAAAGAGTACAACGAATGGTATTGGAATATCATAGCACAAAGTTCATTATCTAGAATTTTACCACTATGTAAACAGACAGACAAGAATTTTGTATGGATACCGACCAAAGAAAATTTCTTGGAATTAATAAAATATCTCGAAACATGGGAAAAAACATATCCAGGTATGGATGATGCCATCAGAAGAGATCTTGAAACCATAAGAAATTTTCATGGATACGAAGAGCTTGTAGCTGCATAAAAGCGTTTTTGGTAACAATCTAACACCCTGCGTATCTTGCAGGGATTTTTTTATATATAAAATAATGTATTGACTTTGGATTGTCAATGTGTATAATTTCCTTGCACAGATGAAGAGAAACAATACCTGTTACCCATTCATCCTCTGCTCAAAATTTTTTCGAGAACTGTTTTTTGGATCCACACTGCTTGACGGTGCAATATGCAAAAAAACAGTCTACCCTAGAAAACATAGGATAGGTTGTCTTCTTGTATATTATGTCGAGAGTTTGTGTGGATTTTTTGTAAGAGCGGAATACCTGCGACGGACTGCAAAACTGCTGATATGAAACAATCCAAAACAAGGCAATTAAAAAATAACGTATGAAAGTGTGTATCTGCGACGGACTGCAAGAACATTTGCGTACCTATACAAAGACAAAGAAGAAATTTCCAAAACTAATAGGGTGTAAACAACTTTTATACTCTATTTTTATGGAAAATAGAAACTAAGAAATTTCTTATAAAAAAAATCTCCGCATAAACGGAGATTTTTTACTATGATAAAAAATTTTAGTCATCATATCATTGTTCTTCGAGGGTCATACCCACAACCGCTTCATCCGAAGTAACATCAGCGCCTTGCGCTTCTCTATTGATATATACGTACATAGGCATAAGCAAGGGTACTCTACCAATAATCTTTTCGATAAATTCACCGAGATCTTCTTTCATTTGTCTAAGGTTATCTTTTATATCCATACGTTTTTTCTGGTGTTCATTGTATTTTGCTCTAGCAAATTCTACTATTTGTGTATGTATAGTTTTAACCTCACTAGAATAAACGAATCCTCTAGACTCTATTTGAATATTTCCTACAAGTTCATTGGTTTTGGTGTCGATTTTGAAAATCAAAGAAACAATACCATTTTCTGCCATGATACCACGAGCCTTCATTACATATTCTCCAGAAAGATGTCATTGTCCTTTACCATCAATCATGATAGTATCAAGTTTCAATTTTTTCTCTCCGACCATAATGATGTTATCATACATCTCAACTGCTTGACCGTTATGGGGCAATAAGATATTTTGATCAGGAACATTCATAGATAAAGCGATATTTTTGTTGGCATGTCTCATAAATGGTTCTCCGTGAACAGGGACATAATATTCAGGTTTAAGCATAGCAAGCATCATTTTGATATCTTCTTGATATCCATGACCTGATGAATGAACATCAAGTGAGTTATCATCGATAATATCAACACCGATACCAACTAGATCATTGATCATATCTATAACTGATTTTTCATTTCCAGGAATTGTATGACTAGACAAAAGAACAGCATCTGCTGGCTTAAGTTCAAAATCTTTATATGTTTTACTAGACATCCTAACAAGTGCACTGAATTCTTCACCTTGAGATCCTGTACACAATACCAATACACGTTCATCGGGCATACTATTAACATCAGGACCCATTGGTCTAATCATATGTTCAGGGACTCTAATATATCCAAGTTCCTGACAAAGTTTAACATTATTTATCATAGATCTTCCTGCAAGAAAGACTACTTTATTATATTTAACTGCTGAATCGATGATTTGCATCAATCTTCAGATGTTGGAAGCAAAGGTAGATATAATCATTCTTTTTTTGCAATCTCTGATGATACCATCAAGGTTATCACCAATAATTTTTTCAGAAATAGAATGTCCAGGTTTTGTAGCATTAGTACTTTCTCAAAGGAATACTTTAACACCCTCCTGACCTATTCTAGAAATCTTTCAGATATCTGCTGGTTTATCAATAGATGGTGTATGATCGATCTTGTAATCTCATGCATGTACTATCATCCCCTTTGGAGTATAGATAGAATATCCAAGAGCTTCTGGAATACTATGATTTACTCTAAAAATTTCTACAGTAAAACAGCCAAGCTTGATAATATCCATATCAGGATCAACGAGTTTATATTTTAGTTGTTTATTGTCTTTATCATCAAGCGATTTTCTGATAAGTCCCAATGCTAACGGTGTTGTATGTACAGTAGGGAAATCAATCTCTTTGAGAATATGTTTGAGTGCTCAGATATGATCCAAGTGTCCATGAGTAATCAGGATACCTCTGATATTTTTTTTATTTTTTACAAGATAATTAATGTCAGGAATAATATAATCCACTCCATGCATTTCAGTAGATGCAAATTCAATACCAGCATCGATAATGATAATATCTGTTTTATATTCTACCAAAGTCATATTGATACCAATCTCATTAAGTCCACCGAGAGGAATAATTTTTACAGGAACTTCATCTTTTTTAATCAACGTTTTAGGATCTTTAATGACTGTTTTAACTACAGTATCTCTATGACGAAGAAAGGCTTCAGAGGTCATCTTTGGACCTTGAGGACGAAGAGGTTTTTTGCCCTTGTAAGAAAGTTTCGCATTGTTTTTATTAGTAAAATCAATAGAGAGATTTCATTGCATCGGTGCTGTTGATACTGATGAGATCTTACTTACAGCTGGTGATGTTGGTCTTGATACTTGAGATGGTGATGGTTTTGATACTTGTGGCATCTTTTGTTGTTGTGATAATGGTGGTCTTGAAATTTGTGGTCTAGGTGCTTGTGGCATGATTGGTTTTGATGAAGATATTGATGATTGTGGTGCCTTTGGTTGTTGAGGTGATAATGGTCTTGGTGTTTGTGCTGTTGCTGGTTTTGGTTGTTGTATTCTTAGTGGGTGTTGAGGTGGTAATGGTTTTGGTAGTTGTGTTTCGTTCATAATAATAATTAAGTATAAAATGTAATAAAATAATAGAGTACAAATAGCGAAGTTTAATTTGGTTGAATAGAGAAATTCGCAAATAAGTAATCAATGATGTGTTTTAGCATAATAAACCCCATATATATGGAAAGTCTAAAAGAGCTAAGAAAGTCCTGCGAGAGCAGAAGAATCCCCATCATAAGTTTGGCTACAGAAAACTTTTTGTGAAAGTTATTGAGAAAGCATAAACCAAAAGTATGTCTGGAAATTTGAGGTGCAGTAGGATACAGTAGTATATATATGGGCAATATAATAAATACTCGAGGAGGGAAAATCACTTCGTTCGAGGTTTCATATCCCGCATATCAAGAAGGATTACAAAACACAAAGGAAGCTCATTGTTATAATAGCATCAGCTATCCATATGACATACGCCAAGCACCTATCAAAAAATTGATGCAGGAGTCCGTAGACTTTATATTTATCGATGGACAGAAAAGCCAATATGGTGAATACATGGAAATTATCGAAAAAATAACTTCACCGCATACGGTCATTGTCATAGATGATGTGATCAAATATCATAACAAGTTGATATGATTATACTGATATCTAGAAAAAAAGCAAATGAAATACAAGATTTTAAAATTGGAGCTAGATGATGGTGTGATGATCATCAATTGATAAGCCAAATTACATCGTTATATTTCATCATCATTTATTCGTTTTATCGTTTATTCATTGTATCGTATGAACAATCAAGAAATTATCGACAAAACAGTTGAATTTGTAAAAAACACATTGGCTGATGCCGAAGGAGGTCACGATCGACGACACATTTACAGAGTCTGGAAAACAGCTAAACATATTGCAAAAACAGAACAAGTAGATATGTTTATTGTTGAATTATGAGCACTACTTCACGATATCGCCGATAGCAAATTTCACAATGGAGATGAGGAAATAGGACCAAAAACAGCAAGAAAGTATTTAGAATCCGTTCACGTGGAAGAAAACACCATTGCACATGTAGAAAACATCATTAGACATATTTCTTTCAAAGGAGGCAAAATTGAGCAAACATTCAAGTCTCCAGAACTCGATGTGGTACAAGACGCGGATAGATTGGATGCTTTAGGGGCTATAGGTATCGCAAGAACATTTAATTATGGAGGACACAAAAATAGAGAAATATATAATCCTGACATCAAACCAAATTTGGAAATGACAAAGGAAGAATACAAGCACAACAACGAACCGACACTCAATCATTTCTATGAAAAACTATTATTACTCAAAGATAAAATGAATACAAAAACAGGCAGAAAAATGGCAGAAAATAGACATATATACATGGAACAATTCCTAGAGGAATTTTACGGAGAACGAGAAGGAAAAATATAATCTTTTTAACTTTTTATCAGTACGTATGGAAGAAAAGAAAACACCTCAGAATTGAAAACGAATGATAGGAATAGTGATATGAGTCTTAGCGGGATTTGTGATAGGATTCCTAATTCCATCATCAGATTTAGACAGTAACATAAAACAATATGAAAATATCATAAAAGAATGAGAATTAACCAATCCAGCACTAAATTACGAATATGGACAAAACATTATGAATAATTCAGAAATAAATCTTGAAAAGCCATTACAAGAATTTATTGAAGAAAAAAAATATAACAATGAAGTTACTCACATATCAGTATATTACAGAAATCTTAATAATGGAAACTGGTTTGGTATAAACGAAAAAGAAATGTTTTCTCCAGCAAGCCTAATGAAATTACCACTTCTCTTGGTGTATCTCAAAAAAATAGAACAAAATCCAGACATACGAAACGAAAAAATCATGTATAGAGAAGATCCTATCGAGTCTAAATACATACAAAATATTGTTCCGACAAAAAAATTAGTAGATAATGAAGCATATAGCATAAGAGAGTTACTAGAATATATGATAAGGTATTCTGACAACAAAGCATCGCTTCTTCTAGAAAGAAATATCAGCGTAGAAGATTATAAAAAAGCCTTTACCGACAACAATATGCTTTTTCCAGATCTTATTGATGGAAAATTTGACAATAATCTCAAGGTAATAGATTATGCAAAGTTTTTTAGGGTGTTATTTAATGGATCTTATGTCAATAAAGAACTTTCAAATTACGCACTATGATTATTAACACAAGTAGATTTCAAACAATGATTAGTTGCAGGGACAGAAAAGAATATTGTCGTAGCACATAAATTTGGAGAAAGGGGTATAATATGACAAAATGGAATAGAACAAAAACAACTTCATGATTGTTGAATCATATATTATCCAAATCACCCATATCTCTTGTGTGTTATGACCAGAGGGAACACATTAGAAATTTTAGAAAATATAGTAAAAAGCATATCACAAGACATATATGAAGAGACAAAGAAAGAATATACAAAATAAAATCATCAGCAACAGAAATATATAGGACCATGGTTTAAAACAATGTTTGTGACGAATGTGATGATCTTTCACCATTTTACCTATATATTGACTTTTACAAGAAAATATATATAAGAAATAAAAAACAAAACATATGGAAACAGAATTATTATTTTCACAAACAAACAATTTAGGTATGTTGATAGTCTTCGGGCTTATCTCTATCGTATCAGGGATTCTCAATGTCAAAATATGGAAAAACCTGAAACAAGCGAAAGCAGTTGTATCTGTGCATACGAAAATGGAAGAAAAATCTTTTATAGGAATGATATTGACGGGATTAACTGCTTTCATAGCGAGCATTGGACTAACAATAGCATACATATTTGTGTATTTATTGTTCTTATGCTTGGTAAACATAGGAATAACTTGGGCTATCGGTCTATGGATATATACAGATGAATATTATCCTTTCATAATCTATATATTCTCGACATGTATCGGAATTGCAATAGGAAAAAGAAAATGAATACTAAACACTCCCGGACATATATGTCCCGGGTTTTTTTATATATACAAAATAAACAAACAAACATAAAACAACCATGAACAATTTTAGTCTATTGTTATCACGAATAAGGTAGGTTTTTATCGTGAATAAAAAACGAACATATTGTATCACAAAAACCCAATTTGGAAATAGCGAAAATCGCTATTTTTTGTTTATTTTTATATGCATTTGCATATACTGATGTATCGCATATTTTCGTAGTAATAAAATTCTTTAGAATTCGACCTCTCACCTGATGAATTGATCAAAGAAACTCATGGTACGAATATTCATTATCCTGTACGGGATATCATACTTTTTGCAGAACAGCGTTTTTATTGATCGAAAAAAGGTATACGGAGCTGAAAATCCTAGCACCACAAATTTGGTAGCGGTTTTTGTAGATAAAAATATCTATGAGGACATAAAAGCAAATCTTGTTCGATATACCATATCTTATATTCAAAAAAAAATCGCCAACAGTAAGGCGGTGGTATTCCCGATAGATAGACAAACACTCAAAGCACACGAGATATCACAGATGTTAGAAAACATGTATTTTGAAGGTCTCAAAGATGAAAGTTCAAAGTTAGTGGGTACAATACTCATAGGAGATGTTCCCTTGCCAGTAGTGCAAAACAACGGATTTATTTATCCGAGCATCTATCCATACGTAGATTTCGAACACCAACAATTCATTTATGACACTAATAAGAAATTTTTCATAGAGAACAATAATCCCAATGGTCAAGCAGAAATATGGCACGGAATTATAAAATTTGATACAGCACCACAATACAATGATTTTTTCAAAAAAGTAAAATCATATTATAACAATCCGACAGGTTTCATTGACAAAGCAATTCGATATGAAGATTTTATCGGACTAAAAAAATATTTCATTCCAGAAAATACTAAATATTATATAAATAGCATGATCTTTGCAGAAGATATAGGATACCATAGATTCAATAATCTTCTTCTCAATATACTCAAAGACGAACATAACCAGAGTTCAATTGATCTTAGCAGCAATCTCAAAGATGATTTACAAAACGTAACAGATCCAGAACTCAAAGCATATGCTACAGATATAGATTCCAGAAATACAGAAGCAGGAACACTCTCCCAACAGATAACCTCCAGTTTACCTACACTTACCCTCAAGACAGCAACCCAGGAGATGATGAAGTGATATGATGGGCTCATCAGTTCACAATTTTTGGCAAAAGTAAAAGACAATATAGGCTGACTTGCAAGACGATATAAAACTACCGAAGGAGAAACGTTCACCGATTATAGTTCAGTCACCGACAAGATAGTTCAAAAAGACAACCGAATAGTGGGAGATGCAGACAATAATATACAACCACTCATTATCCAAATAAACGATTATCTAGAGGGCAAATTGAATGATAAAATAGAACAAGAAAAATATTATATGAATATACCAATACCAGTAAGTGAATTGGACTTTCAAGGAACAAAAAAAATTGCAATTCCTCTACCAAAATGCATCCGAACAAAATACAATTATTATGAAAATTATTATTTCGGAAAAAATGCAGAACAAGTAAATACAGCCCAAGATACCAATATATACAGATGAACATTCCAAAATCTGACATCACTCTCAGGACAAAACATCACTACCACAGGACAATCCATAGGATGATCATACAAGATTTTTTCGACACAGATAGAGGCAAACAGGTGATATAATTTCAATAGCACGCAAGAAGAAGTAAAAACATACGACATATTAAAGACCAACAAACAAAGTCTATGGAACAAAGAATGTAACCTGCATCTTTTCGGATATTGTATCCGACGAAAAAAAACATGGAAAGCAAACGATTCGGATGATGAAAATAAGTGTTATATCAATGATACAGAAAAACAGGGAGGGTGTGAAACAATGAAAGATTTTTCACAAAGATATCGAGGAGGAGCTTCAGTAATGAACATGGATTCTACAACTCAGAAACTATCAAATTACAATTATAAAGACGCCAGATTTCCTATTTACGATATAGTATGATCAAAAAAAATAGATACAGGAGAAGCTGCTGCCAATTCATATATTTGAGCAATAAAATATGCAAGCATCATACAAGAAAGATTCGCAGCAAAAGAAAAACAGGAAAATAGATACAGCAATGTAACAAGTTATATCGACAATCCTAACGCAAATGGAATCGATCTAAAATTTACGAATCAAATCGTAAGCAATAGCGATCTTGAACATCCAGTACGAGCATATAATCCCCCAAAAACATATGCACAAAACAATTTTTTCACAATCTATCCATTAATGTCGTCTCACAAAATATCTGCAGGCAAAGCTATTCTTTACACTATGAATCCTGGAGTTTGTTGATGAAATGGAAACATCTATACCTACAAGACCATTGATTCGAGAGTCAAAAACACCTCACCAACTCGAGACCAAATTTCCAGTGTAGACAAATATAAATTTAAGGGTTCCTCAGATCTAGAAACGTTTTATACCAATGTAATGAGGGATTTATCACGGACCAAAACCGACATCATAAATAAACAGACTGAATTCAGTGGTACAGATATAACAGACATAACAGGAGTAAATTCAAATCTTACAGAATTAAAAAAACTAGTCGCATCTGGAAACAATGGGATGCAGGAAATTATAGCATTCGCACCAGCAAGTTTACTCAATATGACTACCGCACAGATAACAGGCAAAGCATTAGATTGGAGCAATAAAAATCTTAATCAAAGCAAGATAATAGAAATATCAGGAAGGGTCGACAAAATCAATAACGGTCTGGACACTTTATTAGATTATATGAACAATCTCAATATCACCACGACATCAACATATTTCACCAGCATCATCCAATCAGAGAGATTTAAAAATCAAAAGGTAGAAATATTGGAGACATGGAAAAATCAAATAAAAACAAATCTGGATTATATAACAACCAATATAAATGCTTTCAAAAATACATTTACACAAGCACGAGGAATATATAATACTATCGGGCAACTCAACAACAATATAGTGGCGATACAAGCAAAGAAAATAGCTATTAACGCAGTAGTTATGTGTGGCGCACCAACCCCGGTACCATGTTGATGTGACATCAATCATTACAAAGCAGTATGTGACGTATTGGACACTATAGCAGCTACATTACAGAGCAATCTAAGTGATATCAACGATAAGATAGATAAGATACATCTCTATCAGGGTGATGGTGGACAAGTACAACCATTCGTTGAAATCAACCAGCTATTCTCTTCTCCTGAAGTATTTGGAGAAATAACACAAATTAAAACACTGATGAATACATTTGATATTTCTACCGATCCAGAAAAAAAAGAAACCAACAAAGGAATGAATCTGACCACACAAGACAGACCAATCGACAACATAAGAAACATCACCTTTCAAGGAATTGGGGGAGATGCAGTAAGATTAAACTATCCAAATCTTTATGAAGTACAAATATATAAAAAGGCAGACAATAAACTTATACTTAAAGGAACATGAGAAATTAGAGAAGCAATAAAAACATATCTGACAAATAAGGCTGTAGAATATAATACATTACTCCAAACACAGCTAAACAAAAAGAATCAATACTACCAATCATTCAGCGCTCAATTCAGTTTCTTAGGACAACTTGATCCATTAGCAAATCCAAACACACACAATTACACACTTCTACCTACAGACTATTTCATCAATCAAATCATCTCATTTTTAGACACAATAAAAAACGCTCCAGAATATGGAAAAAAAGCCATCTACGGAGATAGTCAGGCAAATACCATAGATGAAAAATTGGATATGATAGCTAAGCTTTTTTATTATCAAAACATCACTCGACCAGAAAGATTACAACAAAGCACCGTAACAGAAGATATAGTAGAGATAAAAAACAGCTTCGACATCAATCAAAAAATAAGTCAGATTACCAACGCCTATCTAAAACAATGAAATGATCAAGGAAAATTCATTACACCAGTATACAATACTACATGATATGAAGTTGGATATATAAATTCAGACGGAGAGGATTATGTTTCTGCAAAAACCACACCAGCATTCATTCAACAAATTCAGAGTGCCCAAGCAAAAAAAACAAAAACAACACCAAGAAACGCTTATGAGGAATGAGCATCTGCTGATCTTCAAGAAGAAGTAGATAGTTGTGAATGAGTAGATACCGATGGTGCGGCATTATTAGTTAAACTGAGCCCATTCTCTTCACCATGGGGAAAGGCGATGGTATGTCGAGCAAAAAAAATACTAAAAAAACCGTTTGATATACAGGTGAGTTTCAAAAATTCACTTGGACCAGTATTCTTATGAACAACAAAAGAGTTAATGAACACCGTTGCGGTTGTAACGGGACAACGAACAGAGTATGGAGCACAACGAAGTGCAGAAAACAATGAAGAAACCATCAAATTAGCAGAAACCAATGTACAAGAGATTTTGCAATGATATAGTACCTATGGATTAGTTAATATCGATAAGACGATAGTAAGTGTTAATGAAACAGGAGCCATGCATATAAAGATTCTTATGGCTCAAGACATGGGGAAAATCAATGTAAAAATATCATGAACAGGAGACAATTGTCTAGAGATAGGAAAAAACGGAGTACAACTTAGCAACAATATTTGCACTAAAAAAGCACAAGAATATTATAATCCATACACTGAAAATATAGTCTTTGATATGATTATAGGAAAAGAAAAAAAATCCGGAAGCACAGCAATCAAGATAGAGCTGTGTCCAGCTATAGGAAACAAATGTATCATCAAAAAACAAATCATAAACATTATGCCTGGACCTATTGCAAAAATAAATATACAATCTCCAGATATAGTAATGGAATGAGCAGAGATACCAGTGATAGTAAGCGCAGTAGATGCACATGAAAACAAGATAGGACAAAACGTACAAGCATATACTATTAGTGTAAACAGTGGAGATGGAAGAATTTTTGATGGGGCTAGTCGAAATTCAAGTATTGGATTCGACAACTTTTCTACTTCATCATTTATATATCAAGGACCAAGTGGCAGCAAAGACAATAGAAATATATCTATAACAGTAAAGCCAGACTTATCGCAAAAAAGATTATGAGGAGAGGTTACAGGTGACGCTACAGTAGCACAAAAAGCTATAACCGTAGCCAAGGGCATAATTACCGTATTACAAAACAATATTGTGGTATATCAGAACAATATAATCCAAAAAATATCACCAAAAATAACATATAATCTACCAAAGGAAGAGTCTGATATCCAGTACACAGACAGTGGAAATCTTCTGCAAATCAAACCAGAAAATATACCTAGTTTGGTAATCACGGTAAAAGATAAAAATGGGAAAGCATTGGAGACGGCAGCCAACATAACAAGCAAACAAGGATTGCTCATCCCATGAATTATAAAAGAGAAAATGATAAATACCACACAAAAACAGATAAGCTTTAGTCAAGCAAATGATTTTGTGATTACCAGTTGAAAATTAAGCATCACACTCTATCCAAGCTTCAAAGCAGGAAATGACACAATAACAATAAACATACCAGGGATCGACCCTATCGTTATTCCAGTGCTTGTGAATCCATGAAAAGCTAAGTCAGTACTAATGAAACTTGAAAACACGAAAATGGACTTTACGGAAATCACAGGAAGCAAATGAACAGTTCATGTGGTAGATAGTTGGAACAATAAAGTAACTAGTGGAACAACAATCAAGATATGAGTAATCGGTTCAGCCAAAAGCAATATCGATGAATTTATCTACACAGGAAAAGAATATGCTTATACAATAGCTGCTACTGGCAAAGGTGGTGAAGGATATGTTTTTGCTTATATAAAAGATAGAGCACTAACTGATCAAATGCCATGATATGAAAGATTCATAATCCAAGATAGTATCATCCCAAAAGATAAACTCAATATCATGTATCTCAACCTCTTCTGAACTGACCGAGGAAATCAACGATGATATTTTTCTGAAAACAATAAGGTAATAAACAATTTGACACAAAAATCCGAGAAACTTCTAGCAACCACAACACAAATAGTAGATCCTAGCAAGATTAAACAAATAGCATATATCATAGATCAACATGGAGAAATTCAAAGCATAGATAACAAAGCATCTACATTAATCATAGAAAACAAAGAATTTGTTGTGCTTATGCCAGAAATAGCCAAGATACGTCTAGGCGCCATATCCGATTTCAAAATACAGACAATAAAAAACACAGGTGATATAGCTACATTCAAAAAAAACACAAATACAGTAATATATATCCCAGAACCAACAGATAGTGTGGTCACAGGTAATGAATCGACCAAGACAAAAATAACAATCAATGGGATAGATGTTTTCAATATCGACAATTGAAATATAGACACAAGACTCACTATCGATGCTGATAATGATATGCTGGCAGATATGAGTACATACACAATAACACTCAACGGAAAAATAATAGGAAAACTCATGATACGAAACAATGACGGTATCATTACAGAGGACGCAAATATAGATATACAAGACCCTATTACCTATGGAAAGATTGCTATATTTAGCGAATGATCAACCAACAGCCAAGGAATAGGTATCTATATAAACTCGAGTGCATTCAGCAAACAATGATATACATCAATAGAAGATAGCTCAGATGCTTTATTAGGTATCTGATTTACAAGCAACTTCAAGAATATTGCAAATTTTGCAAATGGAAAATCAGTAGGAGAATCTACTCTACCGTACGGATCACAATTTCTTATAAATTTTTGAGATCCATTACTCGAAAGAAGAGAGAAAAATTCAAGTATACCAAATACAGATTTTGACGCATCTATATGACAGACCATTTACGCAGATCCAAACAAAACGATATTCAAAGCACTTCCTATCGACTTCAATAAAGACGGAGTCAAAGATATGATAGTAGTCTATACAGACGGTATGGTCAAACTATTAAAAAATTATTGAGGAACAGAGCCATATAGAAACATGCAAGAATTGATGATAATCGCGGAACCGATTAAAGAGATAAAAATAGGTGATGTAGACGGAAATGGATATCAAGATATTTTCGTAATAACAAACAACGACAAAGGTATTGTGTACCTGAATGATCAGGGCATATTCCCAGTAGATGGAAAAAACGTTTGTCTAAATATCAATACAGAACCAAATGATATCAATCCGAATCCTGAAGATTTGTGAAGCATCAAACAAATGTTTGTGGAGGATATGGATAAAGACAGCAAATTGGATATCGTAACCAACGACGCATTCAACGATATTAAAATATTTTATGGATGAAGCACAAATGATGGACCGAATTATTTATCATTAGTCACAGGAATCTGCGATAAAAACCGATATATCAGACAAAAAGATACATATCAGACTATAAAACGTTTCGGTATCAGAATAAACAGCGAGCGAAAAATTCAAGATGATAGCCTAATACATCGAAAGGGAGCAGAAATACCAATGGAAGGAGTAACAGAAGAAACAGATGTCGAAGCACCAGACACAACAGCAGGGATGTCTGAATCACAAAAAAAAGCACTTAAAAAACAGACAATGAATGATATCAAAACTATGGTAGCAAATACAGATACCTACGTAGCAGCAGGAAAAACACAATTAGCATATACGGACAATCCACTCTCCACTGCACCAGTATATGAATCACTTCCAGCTGAAGAAATAACTTATCTTCCTATCAACGAAACAAATGACGTGGTAAGCGTATACAAAGAATATGTAGATATCAATTCATGAGTATTGAGACAAGATGATGAGGTTGTAATAAAAACGACTATCCTGTCGAAAAAAAATAACAATAAATTAACTTATATAGATCAGCTTCTATGACCACGAAATATAGGAAATAGACAGACATCTATGACATTCACCACAAACAATACTTGATGATTGATCATCAATTGGGGAATGCCTACAGAAAATCAATTCGTCATAGACAACATACAACTTGCTTCGGGAGAAATATTGAGTTTTTCTTATGTAGCAATATATCAAGAACAGTCAGCCACAACAATCGATGTTCAAGACACAGATATACTCAAAGAAAACAAGAAGAAAGATGGATATCCTGATATCATAATCAACACAACCGATGCTTGTCAAAAAAATAGATGGTTACTTTTCAATGAAAAGACAGGAATTAAAAAAACATACGAACAAATATATGAGGATATACAAACAGAGATAAATGATTATAATAGCTGAGCAGAAGCAGCACAACAAACAGCAATAAACGGAATAGTAGATCAATTAGCAAATACGGATAATCTAGATAGCGTTTCCAACATACCAGGTATGGATAATCTAGAAGCACGAAGCGCACAAAACATTCTTTCATCATTGTTTTCGCAAGGTGGATGATCACAAAATGTAAGTACATTTATAGATGGAGCAACAGCAAAAGTATCTAAAAAACTTGACGCTGCACTCCAATGACTCTGTCAAGGATTTAAACTAGGTAAATGATGATGTCAGTGAATTCCAGTACCATTCAATCAGGCATTCTTAGCACCAGGAGATTATCATGTCTTTGGTTGTGTACCTAAACTACCAAATCCATTATATTCAATATTTAGGACACTCAATACAACAATAGGAAAGGGTATGCCATTATTAAATATTCCAGGTAACCGATGACCAATTCCTCCACCATCACCAGTCACCTACATTCCAGCACCTGGATTTTTTGGGTTTCCAGCAAAATCATCATCAGATAATTTCTTTTTATGAGGACCACAAATGGGAATATATCCATCAGTATTTAGATTATATGTTGCACCAACACTTACGCTAGGAGTAGGAATAGCAATGTGTTTTGGGACCTACGCCACATCAGTCATATTACCAAAACCATTTAGGGATTTGGGAGGTAATTGTGTAGTCTTTGCCGTACCACCGATAACGAACTGCCCGAAAGATAGCAATGCAGGAGGCAATCAACCAAGTACAGAAGTCATACAACCGAGTATAGTCGCAGCAGGCGGTCAAGGTACGTGCAACAACCCACCAAAAATAAGCAACACCATTGCTTTTGATGATACTACACAGACAAACACAATAGTAAGTACAGCAAATTCACCATTTCAAATAGTCGCAGCAGGATCTTCAGCAAACAATCCTCCTTACTCTGCAGCTATACCACAAGGAAATTTTGGATGACTCATTTCAATAGATCAGGAGCCAATAATAGAATCAACAACAGATACTGCAGAAAACAATTACGACGGATATACCCTCAAAAAATGAGACAGCGTTACCCTCAAAAAGGTTGGAGCCAAAACAAAAGGATTGGTAAAATGTATAGTACAAGATTGGATGACAAGACAGATATCATATATTCAAAACAATTTGACCAAGATGACAATCCAAATAGACCTTCCAGATGTAACAAGTGTATTCCAATGATTCGACAAGATAGGCAATCTTGAAGAAACATATAAAGCAATAAATGCAGCTGATAAACAAGCATGATATATCCAAAGCAACACATGAAAAGACATTAAACGAACAGAAAAACTTTCCAAAAAAAACATAAGTAGCCTATCAAACAAGATAGGAAACAATCCATTTGAAGCAGTTCAGGAGATGTTTAAAGAAGTGCCACTCGTAAATATAGACACAAAAGATCTTAACATAAAAATTCCATCACTTACTAGTGACGATATCAACAAATATACAAGTTATCTGACCTTATGGATAGAAAAAAATGGAAAGATATTAGAAGATCGGACAAGTGTCATCAATGAAATACTTGCAATGTGTGGGACTACAGACAAAGATGAAGCAGCCGATATCAAGGAGAAACTAGAAGCAGAAAAAATAGCATTGAATGGTACGGAAACATGATTATCGACATCAGAAAAAGAAAGCTTAACAAAACGAATAGATAGTGAGATAGCAAACATGAATAGTATACTTGCTCTATCAGGAGATACTACACGACAAGAAATGGGTGCGGATATAAAAAATATCGGTATCAATTCTGCAAATACTGCTAAAAAGATAGCTAAATTACCACGCTGGAAAACAATACAGACATATCTATCAAGTAAAAAAATAGCACAAGGAAAATCATTTTCGGCTACAGATCAAACAAGACTTGATACGATCAATGGAATTGTGGATCAGATGGAAAAATGTTCAGGTGCTGCGGGCTCATTAAATAATTTTTTGACCTTTAGAGAAAATACTGCGGGCCTCATAGGTTCAGTAAAACAGAACATTAAGATACTTGAAAAATACAAACAATTTCCGGGACAGTTGTACCAACGGACACATCTTACCGACAGATATCTGACAGAGCTTTCTGCATTGCTCTCAAATTTTGTAGGAGGAATAAACAACTTCTTAAATGTAAATGCTACAAGATTCTCGCAATATGTAGATGCAATAGTTCTCATAGTAGGAGCTATAAAAACACGACAAGCTATCATAGATTTTTCAGTAAATCGATCAGAAAGATGTAGTAAATGTAGTAATGATAATTATGGATCATTTTCATGTAGTCTTTCATTCCTTTGTCCAAAATTGCCGATATTCCCAATACCAGCATTCAAAATTCCTAATATTTATATGGATATCTCTCATATAGAATTAGGTATGAATATTGTACTACCAAAAATAAATTTTATACCAACAAAAATACCATTACCACAACTACCAAACCTCCCCGAACCGCCAGAAGTAGAATTGGATATAAACATGGATTTGAGTTTCTTCAACAAAAACATGTCCTTACCTACTATTCCTGTAATTCCTGAACCACCGACTTTGCCGGAACCACCATCTTTCATTCCGAGCATCAAAATGGATCTACCAGTATTGCCACCAGCACCAAAGATTCCTAAAATAATGCCAGAAATAAGTGCGATACTCAAGGTAGCCGATTTTATCGGAAAGATATTTTGTATCGTCAAATGAGGTATTTGACTAGTAGGAGAAAAAGGCGTCAAAGGAAAAATAGAACAGATAACACAAAGGACATGGAATGTTCCTATCTTTGATTATTTCAATCTGACCACCAAATTCAAAGATCCTCCACTTCAATGATTTGATTATAAAATTGATGCATATACAACACTCAAATTCAATTTTGATGGGGTATATGATGTCTTCAATAGCATAGCAGGACTTGCAAATGATTTTGTTTCAAAACAAATAGAAACACCTATACAATCAGGAATAAATCGAATTACAGAAAATGCAAACAACAATGCAATAATGAGCTGATTAAACAAAATAGAAGAACTCGACCAAAACATTAACATCAACTTCAATGGATATCACAAAGTTGAAAACGAGACAGGTATGATGGCGTACGATGATGCATATAACGAGTTAAGACAATGACTCATGCAATTTAAAAACAGTTCAATGACAGACAAAAAGATGAATGATAGGGTGAAGACTATTTTAGCAACGGTAGAAAACAAATCCATCATTCTTCCTGCTACTGATCAAATACAGGCAGTAGAAAAAGCAGCACAAAGCATTATCGAGAAGAAAATCAAAGAAAATAAGGAGATGGGAAAACAGATTCAAGATTATGATACATTTATCAAAAACCTACAAAATAATACGATAGTACTGGTAAATGATACAACAACATCAGTAAGTCTCAAAACACCGCTAATGACAATTGATGCACCTACTAAAAACATATTACAATCACAAGAAGACCCAACAAAAACATATTTGGATCTCAACAAAAGAATGGTGCAATGATATCTAGATGCAGTAAACAATGACGGTCCCGAAAAACTCAATATGTCTGAAACAACATACAAACAATCTAAGAGTTATCTAGAAAAAACCAAAAGCAAAATAGATACTGCGTTACTCGCATATACAGACCAACCACTAATCGCTCAAACACAATGAACATGTACCAATTGTTCAAGTACAGAAACAAATTACAGTACAGACATTTCATCGTATGTACAAGGAGTCTTTGTAGAATCATATAGCGGAAATTCAAAAAACATGATAAACACCATAAGCTCTAGCGAACAAATACAAAAAGTACAAGAAACCTATACTACTCGTACAGATCTCAACAATGATAAACTTTCTGACATCTTGATGTACGATTCAAATGCTATCTATATAAAATATGCAAAACAACAGACAGAATATCTTTCAGAAGGAAGTAATTCAATGGTGACCCATTATAACAAATTTTATAGTTATGAAATGGAACATCCATCGACACGGATAAATCCCAAACAACGATATATCACATCGTTAGATCAGGTAAGAGAAGATTCAGATGCTTATGGATACATGACCATCAATGATATAACAATCAAGGTTGTAGACAAAAATAAGGAACCAAAAAACTTTAAAACTGATGGACAAACATTTGACACACTTCAACTTTCATGGACAAACAGTAAGAATTTAGGTGAATCTGCAGATGGATATATTATTAAAGTGAGTAACAAGATAGACGACAAAGATACGCCAAGTAGTTTTCGAAATATTTTTTGAGGATGAGAAAAACCAAAATATATCATAGTACTTCCTCAAGACACCGATTACACATGAGCCATGATTACAGTAGACGAAAATATGGTAAAAAAGCGTATCATCAGCCAATTAGACAATAGCATATTAGAGATTGAATATTATAATCCAGAACAATCACAAATAAATGTAACATTCAAAAATCTTCCAAGAAAACGATTATATGCAAGCATAGCAACGCTTACCAATACTTCCGAAGAGCTTACTATCAACCAACAGAAAACACTGGCACTATATACAAAAACATCTCCTCGATCCAATCAAACCGTAGCGGGTATGCAAAATCTTTGAGATAGCACAGCACCTATAGGTGATGTAGTACTTTGGAGAAATAGCACGAATGAAGCAATAAGTACGGGACTCATGCATGAATGATTTATCAACACAAGTTACACACTCAAATCAGTATGGACAGACAATGTTGTTGTTGCCAAGATGGTTGTTTTGAAAGATGGCCAAATCATTGCTGAAAAAGACAACACCTCACAGACAGGTACAATTGATATATGATGACTATTCTTTACATGAGGAACACAAGAACGTTATGAGTTCATAGCAATAGATCAAAACAACAATATCACCAAAGAGGTGATTACCGTAAACATACAAATACCAGATATTGAGGTGATTGATGTGAAACAAAGCGGAGAAAAAACAGCAGATATTATTGCAAAAATTAGTCACGATTTAGACGAATGAACAGTAATATTCCAAAGAATGAGAAATGGAATACGAAAGAACATTGAAGGAACCAATCAAAATATGTATAGCTGATTTGATCTCACACCAAAACAGACTATAATCACAGGATGAATATTCACGATGGGAAATGATATTGGACTCTATGATACACAAGGCAATGAAATCGCTACTATTGATCCAAAAACTGGTGAAATAAAGATAAGCCAATGATATATCAATACAATAGGTATACATGTAAGCTTTAGTACACATATTCCAGTAATCGAACTGATAGATATAACAAAAAACATGAAAGTCTTTCAGATAATATTACCAATACAAAGTCTTACTATACAAATGGGAGAAAATAATCAGGAATACCAACAGATACAACTGACAGAAGGAAATTTTGGTGATTTTAGTGGTGGATATTGCATCAAAAACGCAAACAATGATTGTGTCCTGTATACAAATACGGCATGAGCAATATATATTCCTGGAATGTATGCAAGCTCATTAATGGGAGAATATCTTTTCGATGCAATCAGTAAAAAACCAAAATATATCGTAAAAGATCAATCAAACGCTACCATCACGACATTATTGTTAGACATTAAAGCAAAATAAAAAACATTTATTTGCAACATAACACACATGAAAAAAACAATAGGAGCTATAATACTAGTTCTAGGGAGTATATGCGGAACATTTATCAATGCTGAAGGATCAAAGATCAATGATTGTAATATAGTATCCGGTAGTAATGCTATTGATGGTGTTACGTATGGATTTAGTCAAACACCATATAAAGAAGTACTTTCGGTTTCAGGATTTAAGCAAGCACTTACCAATCTTAAAGCATATTGCTGTAAAAATTCGGATCTACTAAATTGCCCAAAAGAAGAGGCAGATAAACTTCCTCAGAAATATTTTCCTGCAAGCGAATCATTATTCGATCATCTTATAGATGTAGCCATAAGAAGATTGGATGGTATAACATGATTAGCATACGCCTTAAATGATCCCACAGGACTTGAACGAAGAACTAAAATCACAGAAATAGCCAAAAGCGCAACAGGTGAACAAGCAAGCACAATTGAAAGTTTATTCACAGGATATCGAACAGTACATGAATATGAGGATATAAATGTTGTTATCAACAATTACAACAAAGGCACAGGCACCGTATCACTAAAAGATAAGTATGATACGGTCTGTAGATTAATGAGAGATATTTATGGGGGAGTAGCAAATACCAATAAGGGATTAATATCAAATAGCATTATCAATACCTGTGAAGGTATGGTCAGAGATAGAGTAAATAGAGAAATAGGATATACAAAGATACTCATGGTGCAAAAATCAAATCAGCTCTTCGATGAAGGAACAAAAGCTTACACCAAAAAATATTTTGTACAGGAAAAATTGATGGCATTACGAAACTTGATTACTAAAGTAATGGATATGTTTGAAACAATAGTCCAGCAAGCACCTGCATCCAAAACCTGCAGTATATAATATTTTGTATTTTATTTATTATATATCTACCCCCATGAAAAAAATCATTCTGAATAGTGTCGTGATATGATTGTTTATGATGCCAATCTACTCTTTTGCACAGCAAACAACCAATGATTTTGAAATAATTCCAGAAGCAACTAGTGGTGGAAAGGTAACGACAGCAGTAGATGCTGTTGGACAAACGGGAGGTAATGTATGGAAAGCATATAATGAAAAGGCAGCAGCTCTATCCGGAAGTGTGGGAGACCAAATAGCATCAGGTATCATGACACGAGATACATTACTAGATTATGTCGTCTACTTAGTAAGATTTCTTTCTCAAATCGGAATATTTATAGGAGTCGTAATGATAATTTATGCAGGATATCTCTATGCAAGTAGCATCTTCGAATCATGAAATATGGCAAAAGGAAAAACAGCAATAACAAACGCTATCATAGGTGTTCTAGTAATAGCATTCTCTTACGCGATTATGAAATTACTCACCAGCGCATTTCTATCATAAATAATGTGATCATTAGAGAAAGATTTCAACAATATATATACCAATTATTTACTATTTTCAATTCTGGTCTTGAGCTCAAGACTCATTTTTCTCATATCAATCAATGCATCACTAAGATTATTTAAAAATGATTGATTATCTTTGAGAAATTCAAGTATGTTTTGGACAAACAAAATTTTGTTGTTTTGAGCATAATTTGTGATAGCCCCATCGATAGATTCGGTACTTATTTTAGCTTCTTTAGCCTTTTCAGATGCTGCCTGAAGTTTTGCTATACTAGTATTCAAATCTGCAAAAGTAATTATAGGTTCTTTACCTGCTTGAGTGAGAATAGGACTAGCAACAACGATATATTTATTATAATCATCAGCCAATGGCGCACTAACATTCATATCGAGGACAGCGACACTGAGATCAACATTTGCTTGTGTCTGTTGCTGAATTTTAGTAGTAGTGGAAACTTTAGGAAACACAGGTTTAAATCATATGATAATCTTAAAAGCAAAATTATCTGCAAATTTAATTTTTATGTTGCCATCGAGAAACTCTTTAGTTTTTGAATATTTGACCATTTCTCCACTATCCTTAAGTCATGCTAAGACATCAGCTATTTCTTGAAAAATTCCCTGAATACTATAGACAGTTTTCCCAGGACTTACTGACTTGGATTGTACAGGAACTTTACAGAATTTAATACGAAACATATCTTCCATTTTCTGCCAACCTACACCATTGGGTCAAGCTATCAAAAAACAGGTACAATCAGAGACACAAAGAAGATTATCTGTAGTCGCCTGAGATGCACATGCCGCTCTTTGTGCAACTGCAGCTACAAGGCAAGCTGGTTTTTTAACGAAAGAAACACTATCACATGCAGTAACAGCAGAATTATAAGCAGAAGAACAAGAATTTTTATCGGTAGTATGGGTATCGGTACACGTTTGAATACAAGCTTTTGCACAAGAAAATTGGCATACGGCTTGTTTATCAAGAGGAAGATTTTTGCAACTATACTCACAAGTACCTAAAGCAGGTTCTCAAAATGCTTGTTCAGCATATGTATTTGCTATACTTTCACCATATCATGAAGTAGAAGTACTTCATCATGATGGCAAAGGATTATTAACATAAAATTCATGTAAGAGTGTGGTATTGACAACATCTTCAATATTTGCATCAGCAATAAAGTCGTTGATACCAGACATATATGCTTCAGGAGTCATAGGTGGATCTATTTCTTCTTCAACCACAGGTCCTGGAGTATCATCAACAAGACATTGATTTCAAAAAAGCAGGCCAGCAATAGGGGTAATAGAAGAAGCACTAGGATTGTTTTTTGAAATAAGATTCTGTACTTCTTTATCTCCAAGAACGGAAGAATTTCCTGCAGAAGGAAGTAGTTTAGTGTTGGTAGAAGAAGTATTTGTTGTGGTCGTTGTTGTTGTCGTAGTGGTAGTAGTTGTGGATGATAATCA
Organism: uncultured bacterium; assembly: GCA_903953935.1. Classification (GTDB taxonomy): domain Bacteria; phylum Patescibacteriota; class Gracilibacteria; order Absconditabacterales; family Absconditicoccaceae; genus CAJBLF01. The sequence goes on along the minus strand of CAJBLF010000046.1, from coordinate 21,213 downwards.
TCCAGGAGACATAGAAGGAATAGTTCAACCAACCAATCAATTAGTTCCAATAGAAGATGAACCTCCTCCACCCAACTGATAAGATCCTTGCTGAAACAAAGATGCTCAATTATCTCCATTTTGAGAAGAAGATTGTTGTAATGTAGGCAATCTATAAAATAAAAGCTGAGGACTATCTTTAAAACTTTCAAACAATATTTTTCCTACCTGATTAATATCATATAAAAGATCAAAATCACTATCATCCAAAGTTCCGTTCCAAAAAAGATCGGATCAAAAATTACTATTATTGAGTGTAGATACCGTATATGCGTTGGTATAAATATTATAGTAGACACGATTTATTTCAGCATTGAGATTGCTAACATCGGTATTCGTAGGATTTTGGATATTTTTGCAAGTAAAAAATTTTTGATAACTCTTAGTAATATCAGATTGTATAGGAATTTTAGTTGATGAAGGAAGAATAAGCGCAAAAGTATTTCTGAATGAATAATTTGCATTATAGAGAATATGTATGAAATCCTTATTCTGAAGTGTAGTACACACACCAAAATAGGTTTTGAGTTTATCAAAAGCTACATTTGTAGATGTTATCTCTTTATCCTTAACGATTTTCAATGCTTTAGAATAAAGATTACTAACAGTAGATTTTCATTTAAAAAGAGAATCTATTGAGTTTGATTGTTGATTGGCTTGAGTAAATGCTTCAGAAAAATCTACAGCAAAAACAGAGGAAGAAATTCCAATAAAGACAATGCATAAAAATATGTATGTTCTATTGAGATTGAACATTTCTCAGTTTAGGATCTAAAGTATAGATAGGACGTACAATATGAGACAATGCACTTCATAAGCTATCTAAATCTTCCTGATATATGGAAAATCATACATGAAATGGAAATGCAGTATATGTATCACGCATCATCCTCAAGCTCAAAGATAAAGCATCTTTTGATCGTATATATTGGGTCAGAAACGTCTTTTGAATATAGGTATAATCAGTCATATAGATATTATTTTTAAACAATGATGGATAACGTTGAAGCATAGAAAGATAATATCCCACAAACAAACGATAATAAAAAAGTTCGTTGTAGGTAAGGTTTGCAAAAGAAACTAAACGTGATGATCGATCTCCATACAGCCCACAATAAAAAATATCAGCAGATCCTGTAGTACCACAAGACACATTGGTCTTTGTTTTTGTATCGGAAATTGCAAGAATCCCACTCGCATTGAGAACACTGACATCACTCAAGGCATTACGAACATTCTTGATAGTAGATTGCATCATCTTGCAGGTTTTTGGATAACGAGGATCTTTATTGCCACATATTTCGAGACCATCAAAGTATCCGGATGAAAAAAGATTAATCTGAGAAATAATATCTGAGTCTGTTGTAAAATTTTTGGTCATACCATAAATATTTGGTTGTTTCATATTTACATAATCATTCATTATTTCATTGAAAAGTTTTGGAATATTAACAGAAAGATCACAATCATTACGGAAAAAACCTGGAGTACAATAATCAATCTGATAACCATCTTGAGTTACGATATCCTGAAATCATAGTTCATTAAAATCGCGACGCTTAAAATACTCTGTCTCTTGGTCAGCAAAATATGGTGAACTGAGGCCAAAATTTCTACAAAGCAAATGAACAAATACAGATTGTTTAGCATTGTAGACAAACTGTTCTTCTATAAAAGATGGAGACTCCAATACTGAAGCACAATAACTTCCTATAAGTTTCCTTACTGAGGGGTTTTTTTCACTATCCAAATCAACTAATAAACGTAATGAACTAGAAGAAAAGGAAAATGCTTGAGTATACGAAAAAGAAAGACTAGCAAGACATGCGAGTAATATTCCTAATTTTCATGCTTTTCGTCTACTGATCATACACGCAAGAATATAAAATAAAAATTATCGACAATCTTGTGCTCTACCACATTGTAATTCACAAGCAGCTCATAGGTAGTTGATTAGGCTATCATCTTTTTCTTTTGAACCAAGAATATCATTTTCTATCACTGATATTTGTTTGCCAAGTATACGAAAAGCAGGCGTAACGCCTCTTGGTTCTGACATACTTACCAAATCCAAATCAGATTTCGCATTCAAAAACACATCATAAAGATAAGTATCTATACTTTTTGTAAGATCTGTGGTCAATACAGTATCAGAGGGTAATGTTGGAGATAGAGGAACGTTACCCTTAATATAAGGAGGGAATGTTCGAAATGTAGTAACATCATTTGCTAGATCCTGAGCTTGTTGACCAATTCCCTGTCACGACTGTTTGATATCTTCTCGAGTTTTTTTGAAAGGATCAATCAAAAGACCTTTAATTCACTTACTCTTGCTAACCTGTGTAGTTCCATACATAGACCTCAAAAGATCTGCTTCTCTATCTTTAAATGCCTGTGTCTGTTCCTTTGCAAAGACCTGTTTGAGTCTATCAATAGCATCTTTCCATGTTTTTTTTCTTTCTGTAGATTTGAAACTGATGCTTTTCCACATCTTGGAAAAATATTCTTTAAATTTTTTAGATTCAGAACTACAAATATAATTAGGTCATCTAGCACAATTATACACACGTTCGACTTTTTGTAGAGCATCAGCAACAAAGCCAACAAATATATACTGATCAGAAGATCATCTCGTTATCTCATCAAATTGACTTATACTACCAAAAAAAAGAAACGTTTTAGCTGAGGACAGTACCTGAGTAAGCAAAGAGGCAACATTATTATACGTTACTCCAGCTTTCACGGTTGATCAAGGGAGAAACAATCATTTATCTACATATTTTTGAATGATTGATTGCATAATAGCACGATTTTCAGGTATAACAGTTTCATACCATCATCCTCAGAGTCAAAGCTCTAGTTTTTTGTCATTGAGTTGTGATTCGAGTTGGCCAATGAGTAGATTATCTCTCGTAAATACACGATTTTTAGCCAACAAAGATATTCATCATACCATATCTTTGAGTCCAGCAATATTGACGGGAGAAGTAAGAATAGCCGTACTAGCAGCAGCGAATTTGAGTTTCTGTGAAATGTTTCTAACCACCCTTCCTACAAGCGTTTTTTTTGGAGGAGAAAATAGATCTCACTTAAACCAATTAGGGCTTACATATTGACCCAGGTAATCTCATTCCGTTCAAATAGTCTTAATAGTATTGGTCATCTCTCTGACAAAATCCATCAATTGGGTAAATTGTTCTGGTGCCGTACCACAAACAGAAGATTGATTGCTGCAATAGAGAGAATCTGTAGGATCAGAAGCAGGAGGTGTATTGGTGTTTTGTGCAAAAGAAAAATTACTCACAGAAGTGATCAGTAAACATAAGACAAGAGAGAGAGTAATTATTTTCTTCATCAACAACACACGAAATAAAACGTGACGATGGATTAAAATCAAGTAGTAAATTTATTAGTTAATATTTACGGCAACTGAGCAATCTTGTTTTGAATTAACGACTGTTCGATAACAGTATCTGAAATACTCAATGCTTTAAGATAATATTCTTTTGCCATAGGATATTGTTTGAGAGTAACATAATAGTCAGCAAGGATATGATAGAGATGAGATTGGTGATAGGTGGTAGTCAGAGCAAGAAGATCCGATCACATTCAAGATAAATTTTGTTTAGCTAATTGCAATCAGACCTGCCCATACGTACAAACATCAGCTTGACTACCTGTAAAAAGAGTAGAACACTTTCCTATATAAAGATCAACAAGCTGAGGATTCTCAAAATACATATCGAAAGGCTTTGCAGTACGAAAAGGAATAAAAAAGAAATGATCAAAAAACAAAGCAAAATCTGATGACTGAAGTTGAGATTCACCAAGAATATTTTGCCAGATACGAATCATATTGGTACTATCCTCTTCCTGAATATATCAGAGCAACATATATCTATAGACATCGATCATAAGTCCAGGATCAGTGACCTGATTAAGATAAAGAATAGACTGTTCATAATCTCCATATCGATAATAAGAGATACCTATGAGAAATTTATAGAGAAAAGCATTACCAGCATCAAAATCAGCAAGTTTGAGAAAATACTCTTTTGAAGATTCTCGATTATGTGTCAAAAAGTTAGCATAAGCAAGGACCTGATAAGGAAGAACATAATCATTATTTGAAACAAGTGCATGAAGAGCAAGTCTCTTAGCAAAAGAAAAATATCAATTCTTAAGCAAGGTAAGAGCTACAAGACCATCTCTATAATATGTCGGAGGATTCTTTATTTTTACAAAATTAGACAATGACGATTCATATGAAGATTTGAAATCAGCATAACGAGCATCAGTTATTTTTGAGAATTGTGCAGTGGCTCATGTATAATCATAAATTCGCAATGATTTAAGTCCTTTATAAAAATATTCATCATCTTGAGTCAACATATCACGAGATCTATATCCCTGAATTAAAAGGAAAATATCATCCAATGCGATAGCACTATCGAGACGGATGCTAGAATCATGTAAACGTGTGTATATCACCTTATGTGCATCAATATTCAATGTGAAATAATCATTGGGCATCTTAACCAAAAAGGACAGATACTGATTGGCTTTATCGAACTGATAATATTGAATAAATTTTTCTACCAAGGGTTTAATGAGATCTGTGTTTTTATTTTTAGTATACAAATATTCTAAAACATGTAAATCTTGGAATATTTCAGAATTTCAAATATTTTGATGAATAACTCATGAGAGCATAGAAGGCACAGAAATAGGTGAAACAGTGCCAGATTGAAAAGAATCTGTAGGTTCTTGTAAAGAAGGAGAAGAAAGCGTTGGAGGAAGATTGGGTGTGGTTGGAACACTATGTTTATAGGAAAATGCTCCATCCAAAAACAAGATGACAAGCCAGAAGCACAAAATCATCAATCAGATTACCGTCACGTTATTCATTTTATACGATTGCATTAACTCGATATCTTAAGAAATAAATCATATCATGAATTTTTCAAACTCTTATCTATAAGTATAGTCAAATGTAGGCCAAAAGACCAGAAAATAGCCAAAAACCGACAAAGACAATTTGACAAATAATAAAAAAACAATAAAAGATTGACATTTAAATAAAAATATATATAAGAAGAAAAACAAAAGCTATGGAAACAGAACTCTTTATATACCTAATAACAGGTATTGTTATTTTAGTGGGGGTATCAACAATATTGATTATCAGACACAACAGAATTAAAGCAGAGTTAATAGCCCTGACAGACAATATGTTTGATGATTTATGCAATCCCCAGATGCGTTCTACAATGTATTGTATAAATACATTAATAATCCATGTAAATAGGGAGCAAAAACCTGGTGCAAACGGAATGGTTAATAGTCCAACAATATATGGGAGCTATAAGATTTCGTTTTGGTATGAGGAAAGACTCCATGAAAATGAAATTGGTGTCGCATTATGGGAAAATAAAAAAAGATTATACAGGAGAATGGGATGCATAAAGATTCCAAAAAAATAGAGAAGGACAAAAATATTGGCCCAGCATATCTGCTGCGGCTTTTTTTTATTAGCACCCGGGCGCATACGTAAAACAAAAAAAACTGAGCGATTAAGCCCAGTCTTTTCTTATGGTAACAAGATACATTTCACTATTATTGATTAAGTTGACTAAGGTTTTTTGAAACCGTATTCAAATCAATTTTATCATATCTTTGCATAAGCATATCTGTTTTCACTTTATTCATAATTTCTTGCACTACTCATACGATGATGATAACTCCAGACCCAGTAACAACAACAGGAAGTGATCCCAATGATTGTACCAATGTTTGAATGAATGGAATATAATTAAGGATATAACTATAGATTCCTATAAATGCTAATCCAGCTCCTCATCGAAGACATAAATGCATAAGGATACCATTGATATATTTAGCTGTCTCTTTACCTGGTCTGATACCTGGTACAAATCAACCTCTCTTTTGAATATTATCAGAGATTCTTTCAGGAGAGAACACAATCAAAGTATAGAAGAATGTGAAGACGATAATCAATACAAAATAGAGAACAATAGCTGGTATACCTGGTTGTTGAGTATAGATATTGAGATTAGCCTCTATCCAGTTTGCCATACCAACTAACTTAGTATTCATTGGTTGAAACTGAGTAATTAATTTAGATAACAAATAAGGAAACGATACAAATGCGATAGAGAAGATAATAGGCACCATTCCTACAGGATTCATAGGGATAGGTAATGAAGATGATTCTTCTACCTTACCTCTTCTTGCATAAATAACAGGTATCTCTTTGATAGATTTAAGAATAAATATAGAAAGTAATACAAGACCAAGAACAATGATAAGCATAAACAAAGTTACTCCTACAAAATTATTTGAACCTGCCATACTTGAATAAATTTGTTGTGTTATTCCAGCAACGATAGATGCAAAAATCAACATTGATGTTCCATTGGAAATTCCTTTTTCTGTAATCAACTCTCCTATCCACATAAGCAATACTGATCAAACAGTCATAGTAAATGCAGTAGCAACAAGACTTAATGGAGCTGTACTAATAACACTACCCCCAAGAAGATAATTGATAAAGAACACCATTCCGATAGACTGAAGAAATGCTAAGGGTACAGATAAATATCTAGTATATTGTTGTATTTTTTGTTGTCAAACTTCGCCTTGTTCAGTAAGTTCTTCAAGTTTTGGAACTACAGAACCAAGAAGTTGCATAATGATTGATGCATTGATGAAAGGAGCTAATCCTACAGCAATCAAAGCAAATTGATCCAAAGATCCTCACAACAACATGATGAAATAACCAACTCATGAGGTAGTTGTAGTAGCTGTCTTTGCCATAAGCGCAGTAATATCTACAAATGGTACAGGAATAAAGACCAAAAGTCTATATAATGCAAGCATCACAAGCGTAAAAATAATTTTATTTTTTATGCTTGGATTTTCCCGTATCTCTTGAAGTTTTTTTAAGAATTTTTCCATCAAAAAGCGATAAGAAACTTAAAATAGTATATGATAGTATGTGTCACATTAATTATTTAGTTTTTTTTGCAGCAGGCTTTTTTGCAGCAGGTTTAGCCGCAACTTTTTTAACTGCTGGTTTTTCAACAACAGCCTTAGCTGCTACTTTTTTAACTACTGGTTTTTCAACAACAGTTTTAGTTACTACTTTTTTAACCGCTGGCTTTTCAATAGTCGTTTCAATAAGTTTTTCAGCTTTAGCTGCTACTGCTTTAACTACAGGAGCTTTTTTGACTGCTTTCTTTTCTGCAGCAGTTTTTGTCTTTAGCTTTCATACTTTAGATTTAGGATCCTTAACTATTTTGACAGGAGTTTTTTTCGCAACAGAATGTGTTGTTCCTGGTTTTTCCATCTTGATTTTTGCAGAAGCAGAAAATGCTTCGATACCAGTGAAAACAAGGTGTTTTGCATAATCACCATGTCATAAAATCTTAACGAAGGTACCAACAGATTTGATATATCACAAATCTTTCAATACTTGTTTGGTGATTTCCATAGCATCAGTAATTCTTATATCAGCATCAAGAACTCCAAGATTAACAATAGTGACATCTTTTACGAGTTTATAATATCTAGTGAAACCTCTTGCTTTAGGTAATCTCTGAACGATCGACGTTTGTCCTCATTCAAAAAATGGCTTCATAGAATGTCAGCTTCTTGCCTTCTGTCCCTTGAGTCATCTTCCGGAATAATTTCCTGTTCCCGTACCATTTCCTCTTCATCTTCTTCTAGCTTTATCTTTGAGTCATTTGCTTTTTTGTAATTGATGGATTTTCATCGTAGATATAATAAGCGGTATAAAAAATATGTTGCACACTATTTAGCTGGTTTTGCAGCAGGTTTAGTTGGTGTTTTCTTTTCTACTGGTTTCTTTGTCTCTTCAACAGCAACTTGTTTTGCTTGAATTTCTTTGACTACAGTAGCGACTTCTTTAGTTCCTTCTTCTTTTTCTACAGTATCTTCACGTTTAACCTTTTCTACAACACGTTTATTGAAATGATCAGCATGTTTATATGAAGACAATGCTTTGATACTAGCCATAGCATTATTAAGTTTATTATTTGATCACATAATCTTTGACAAAACATTTTCAAATCATGCAAGCTCTAAAACAGCTCTCACAGAAGATCACGCTTTCAAACCCGTACCAGCAGTAGCAGGCAAAAGTTTAATCATACATGCCTTATATTTTGTAGTCGTAGGATAAGGAACAGTTTGGTTTCCTGTAATAGGAACGATAAACATAGCTTTATATGCTTCACGAGAAGCTTTGCTTACTGCAGCACTTACGTCTGGTCATTTGGAAACACCTATTCAGATTTTTCCTTTTTTATTTCCAACCAAAACAGTAGCTCTAAAGGACATCTTTCTTCCTCCAGTGGTAACTCTCGTTACTCTCCTGACTTCCAAAAGAAGCTCGTCAAACTCTTTTTTTACCTTATCTTTGTTTCAAGGTCTCATGAAAAATAATTGTTAAAGTGATAAAATTATATAGCAATACCTCATGTTCTAATTCAGTCAGCCAATGCCTTTACTCTTCCATGATAAAGATTTCCATTTCTATCAAACGCAGCTTTTTCGATACCTTGTTTTTTCATAAGCGCAGCCAACGCTTCTCAAGCCTTTTGTGCTCTATCAGTTTTATTTACACCCTTGATTGTTTTGTCAGAAATATGACAAACTACATTACCATCGGCACTAATAACCTGAGCCTTGATAAACATATTTGATTTATCCACAACTATTCTAAAAGCAGGATAGCTTGATTTTATCTTAGCATTAATCCTTTTTTTTCTTCCAAGAAATTTTGCAGTTGCGTCTTTTATGCGTTTAGTGATTTTCAACATTACATTGAACGATAAATAATAAAGATTTCTTAATTATTATATAGTAATTGTTGGTTTATTTTTTAGCAGCCTTACCAGGTTTGAGCTTAATCTTTTCATCAAAATATCTGATTCATTTTCCTTTGTATGGTTCAGGTTTTTTAAGTGCTTTAACTTTAGCAGCATATTCACCAAGATATTGTTTATCGATACCATTTAATGTGATGATGTGATTTCATTTTGCATCTTGTTCAACTTTGGCTTCTATACTTTGAGGAACATCGAAATTAACCTTGTGGGAAAGTCCCAATGCGAAAGTAAATTTCTTTCATTCAAGTTTAACAGCATATCCAACTCCCATCACCAAAAGTTTTTTCTCATATCCGTGAGTTACACCTTCAATCATATTTGCAAGCAATGTTCTAGAAAGTCCTCGAAGATTCCATTGATCTTCATTTTCTACAGCAGTGATAGCATGATTATCTTCTACTTTTATGATGACTCCTGGTGCAAACGTATGAGAAAGTTCTCACTTAGGACCCTTCACATGTACGAGAGAACCATTGATTTTCAATTCTACTCAAGCAGGTATCTCTATAATCTTTTTTCCGATTTTTGACATAAGACTTACAATAAATGATAAATGAGATATGATAAATTTTTTCGCTATTAGGTATTCACTGGTAGTTGTGAATTAATTTTAGTATATTTCAGCAATAAGTTCTCCTCAAAGTTTCTTTTGCTTTGCAACATGTGCAGGCATAAGTCATTGATTGGTAGAAATAATTCCAATACCTTTTCCTCCAGCAACTGAAGTGATATTTTTATAGCTTACATACCATGGTCTAGAAGGCTTAGAAAAGAATTTGATATTCGGAACATCATCAACAGGATTAATAACTCTTTTGAGCGTTATGTTGATATGTTTCTTGATTCCATCAGCCACAACATCAAATTTTTGGATAAACCCATATTGTTTAAGAAGTTCAAGGATATTAATTTTGAAATTAGAAAAAGGAACATCTTCGACAGAAGTTTTTCTGGCCATGTACGCATTTTTGATTCTGATGAGTAAGTCATGGATAGGAGCGTTGATATAAGTCATTTACGAGAATAATTTAATGATAAATGAATGTAAATTCAGTGAAAAATGAATTGGTAAGATTGTTCATTTTAAGTTTTTCACTATTAGGTATTTTACCAACTAGCTTTTCTTAGTCACATAATACTACCTTCTCTAGCGTATTTTCTCAAACAAACTCTGCAACAACCGAAATCTCTGATATATGACTTGGATCTGCCACATATTCTACATCTATTATAATATTTAGTAGGCTGTTTAAGTTCCTTTCATTGAGTAAATCTCAATTCATACATTTTCCATTGCTTTGCCTTTAATGAAGTTTTTGCCATTAATCTATGATAAATTAATAAATAAACGTGATAGCTTGTTATTTGAAAATAAATCACAACGCTTCGAGCAACGCTTTTGCATGTGCATTATTTTTGGTAGTAGTAACGATATTAATTTGAAGTCCCATAGTAGTAACGATATCATCCAATGAAAGTTCAGGAAAGATATTGTAGTTAGGAAGTCAGATATTGAAGTTTCCTTGTCCATCAAAATTCTTTTCAGTGAAACCAGAGAAGTCTCTCAACCTTGGCATAACCAATTTCATAAATCTATCAAGAAAATCATATGCTCTTTGTTTTCTCAATGTCGTTTGAAGCATGACAGGAATACCCTCTCTAAGCTTAAAATTTGAGATAGCTTTTTTTGATTTATATACACGAGCTTTCTGTCCAGTAATCTTAGTGATGACTTTTTCAAATTCATCAAAATCCTTGAGAGATTTTCTCGTAGCCAAAGAACCTATTCCAATAGACACAATCACTTTATCGATCTTTGGCACAGCATTTACGTTTTTGATAGCAAGCTGTTTTTGGAGGTTCTTAACGACCTTTGTATTGAACGCTTCTAATGTATTCATGAAGTGAAGAATAAAGACAATAAAAATAGATTATTTCAAAGTAAGCTTTACCTTTGTAGCTTCTCTTGTTTTTTTTCATTTCTTATCAATAGTGATTTTGATTTTCGTAGCCTTTTTTTGATCTTCAATATAATACATGACATTAGATACATGTACAGGAAGTATTTTCTTAATGAATCATTTTCCTTTTACGGCTTTTTTGACTTCATTAATTCCTTTTACAAGTATACGATCATCATCTACGAATTTTTGAATCGTAGATATTTTTCATTTATATTTTCCAGCGATCATAATCACAGGATCTCAGGCTTTTAACTTTTTCATAATAACAATGGATAAGAATAAATATTTTGCATTGGTAATTAATGATAGGTTTATACAACTTCTTCAGCCATATTAGTAATAGCCTTGTATCAAAGTTGTCTGAGTTCTCTAGCTACAGGACCGAAAATTCTCTTTCCTATAGGTTTGATTTCTCATTTAGCATCCTTGGTCATAAGGATAACTGCATTATCACCAAATCTTACATATGTTCAGTCTTTTCTAGCTATCTCTTTAGTAATTCTAACAATCAACGCCTGAGAAATAGTTCATTTTTTGATAGTGCTCGTAGGCAAAGATTCCTTGATAGCTATCATAACTCTATCACCGACAGTTGCTGTTTTTGCATTAGATCATTTTAATATCCTGAATATCTGTCACTTTTTTGCTCAAGTGTTATCAGTTATAATGACGTTTGATTCGTTCTTTAACATGAAAGAATGATGTAATATAAATAAAATTATGCCTTAACAACCTCAATAAGTTTCCATTTTTTTAGTTTGCTTACGGGTTTGCATTCTCTGATTTTAACAGAATCTCATAATTTGGAAATATTTTCTGCATCATGAGCATAATATTTCTTTCTTACGATAAATCTCTTTTTGTATAATGGATGCATCTTTACAGTTTTCACCAAAACAGTACGAGTCATAGTGAGTTTATCACTAATAACTTCTCAGATGAATTCTTTGATACTCTTATTTCATATTACCACCATTTTGTGCTTTAATTTTATGAGTTAAAACGGTATTTATTCTTGCTATTTTAACTTTGGTATCACCTATCTTGTGAGTTTCTTTGAGCCCCCTGATAGCGTTTTTCATCTTATGGGAATAGAGTTCCTGTTTGAACGTTCTTCTCATTTGAACAAGCTCTTTAATAGTCTTGTCTTGTAACTCTTTCATAAATGTAACCTTTTCTTTCATTGATAATATATTTAAATAATAAATTTGGGGTTCAATCTAAGACTTATTTTACTTCTCCTCTTTCTACAAATCTAGCTTTGACTGATAATTTTTTGGATGCCTTGATCAACGCTTCTTTGGCAGCTTCTTTAGGGATTCACATAAGTTCGAACATGACCCTTCATTTTCTAACTGCTGCAGTATAGATGTCGACATCTCCTTTTCCTGTACCCATCGGCATTTCAAGACCCTTTTTAGTGAAAGGTACATCAGGAAATATTCTAACTCGCATCTTACCAGTTTTTTTGATAGATCTTACAATAACTTTTCTGGCAGCCTCGATCTCTCTATTGGTAATATAAGAGCTAGTTATGGCCTTTAAACCATATTGTCAGAAAGCAACTGTAGAACCTCTGTAACTTTTTCCTTTGAGCTGTCTGATGATAGGTTTTCTATATTTCCATCTTTTAGGTGTCAACAACATCGTACTTTGATCAAAACAAATAAAATATTAGCAATTATAAACTTATTTTTTTATTGGTATTAGTTTGTGCTTTATTATAAAGAATTCATTTTTCTATCCAGACTTTAACCCCAAGCATACCGTATTTTGTTCTTGCTTGAAGATAATAAAAATCTATATCTGATCTGAATGTCTGTAATGATACTCTTCCATCGATAAATTTTTCTGTCCTTGCGATATCTGTACCTCAAAGCCTTCATCCAACTTGTATCTTGATTCCCGCAGCTCATTTTTCCATAACCTTTTGGAGAACATTTTTTGCTACCTTTCTAAATGGCATCCTGGCTTCAAGTTGAGAAGCGATAAATTCAGCCATAATCTTTGCAGACAATTCAGGAATCTTTACTTCCTTGATGATGACTTTCATATCTTTTCCAAATTTACTCTTAAGTGCATCTTCAAATTCTTTGATTTTTGCGCCATTTTTACCCATCAAAACACCAACTTTAGACGAGAAGATTATGATTTCTCACTCTTTAAGTGTTTTTCTGATCACGACTTTTGAGATACCTGATCTACCAAACGTATCATCTACGAATTTTCTGATCTTTATATCTTCAACGAAAAAATCTGCGCCTGTTCTCTTATATTTAGCGAACCATTCTGCAGGTCGTGATTTCATTATTCATACTCTCATTCCAATTGGATGGGCTTTTGATCACATAGTATTCTTTACTTAACATGTAAAAAGACTTTTACAAACGCTCTATATTTTACATAATGGCTTATTCTAGATCTGGAAGCAAATCTAACTCTTTGAATCTTTGGCCCTCTTCATACCTCTATTTTATGAACATATAATTTCTTGGGGTCATAGCTAGCATTGGTAGTAGCATTTGCATATGCAGATTTGATCACTTTGTACAAAAATTTAGCTGCCTTTTTTGGCAATACCTGCAAAAGTGTCAAAGCATCATCGACTTTTTTACCCTTTACCATCTGAGCAATCAATGCCATTTTTTTATCAGACACCAAAGCATATTTCAATGTAGCTGTCAGATTGTTATCTTCTGTTTTTTTAGTAGTGGTAACCATAATACTAAATTTTAAATGCTAAATATTTTGTTCTGAATTTTAAATTCTACATTCTGAATTTAGAAAGGATGTCCTCTAAATGTTCTTGTAGGGACAAATTCTCCTAATCTATGACCAATCATATCTTCAGTGACATATACACTTACAAATTGTTTTCCATTGTGGACAGCAAAAGTAAGTCATATCATATCAGGCACTATGTGGCATGCTCTATCTCGTACCTTGATGACCTTTTTGTCTCAAGCTTCGTTCATCTTTTTGACTTTAATAAGTATCTTTTCATTCACATAGAATCATTTTTTTAGCGATCTTGCCATTAATTAAATCAGTGAATAATTAAAAGTTAATAGTGAATAGTGAAAGTATTTTTCCATCGTTATTAGTTGTTCACTATTAGTTGTTAGTTTAATTTTTAGTTCTCTTTGATATAATAAATCTTGTGGATGTTTTTCTATTTTTTCTTGTCTTCATACCTGGAGCAACTCTCTTTCATGCAAATGATTTTTGTCATTTCTTGAGACCAATAGAAGAGTGTCCTTCTCAACCTCCATGTGGATGGTCGACTGGGTTCATATTCTTTCCGAGAACATGAGGTTTTTTTCCTAATCGTCTTTGTCTTCCTGCTTTTCCAATAACAACGTTTTGATGTTGATCATTACCAATTTCTCAAATAGTAGCATAACAATTTTCATTGAATTTTCTAACTTCACCAGAAGGTAATTTGATGAATACAATCTTGAGAAGATTATCTTTACCAGCTATATTTGCAGAAGTTCATGCAGTCTTAATAAGTTTTCCTGAAGATAATGGTGTCACTTCAAGATTAAATACAGTTACTCATTCTGGGATATCTTTAAGTTGCTTTCTATTTCCATGAACTATAGGAGCTTGATCTCAACAAGACACTGTATCACCTACCTTAATAGTTTTCCATGCAAGGACGTATCTTTTTTCTCCATCTGCAAAGTTAAGCAAAGCAATTCTTGATGTTCTATATGGATCATATTCTACACTTGCAACCTTAGCAGGAATATTTAGTTTATCATATCATTTGAAATCAATCAATCTGTAAAGTCTCTTGTGTCCACCTCACATAGATCTAGAAACAGCCTTTCCAGAATTGTTTCTTCCTCACGTTCTTCCTAATGATTTAGTAAGTGATTTTTCGGGTCTTTTTTTGGTCAAGTCAGAAAAATCGTATCAGATCATATAACGTCTGGATGGAGTATATGGTGTATATTTCTTGAGTGCCATCTTCTAGTATGCTATAAGAAGTAAAATTTGTGTTACGTGGTGAATATGTTTTCTGAATTTTGAATTATGAATTAATTTAAGATCCTAAATCTATTTTCTCTTTCTTAGAAAGAGTAACAATAGCTTTTTTGTAGGATTTTCTAACCAATTTTCTTTGATTTCTTCATTTATATACTACATTAACGATATTTACTCCTTCAGGATGTACTTTATACAAAAACTCTATCGCTTGCTTAACGTCGTTTTTGTTAGCATCCTTATGAATTTTGAACGAATATTTATTTGCGGATTCTTGTTGTTTGTGAGTTTTTTCCGTTACTATAGGAGAGAGAACAATACCATAAGGAGAAAGTTTTTGGATAACTTTTCCGGTAACGTTTTTCTTCGCTCTAGCTTGAAGTATTTGCTTAAAAGTCATAGGAATACATATAAAGGTATGTAAAAAAAATTATTTCTTATTTAGAGTTGTCAATGCTGATTCCAAGAAAAGAACAGTATGGTAAGACATAAGATCAGACGGATTAAGATAATCAGCATAAAGGTATTTTACCTTAGGAAGATTTCTAAATGATTTAAGAACATTTTCATCCTTCTCTGACACAACAAAAAGTACTTTTTTAGTGTCTATTCAAATATTTTTGAGAATTTCTTGAGCATCTTTGGTTTTTGGAGCACTGAGCTTAAGATTTTGAAGTCCCATAAGTTCACCTGCTTTTGCTTTCAAGGTAATAATGCTATTAAGAGCTATTCTTCTTGCTTTCTTATTCATACTTTTGGTATAATTTTCTACACCTCTAGGTCCGAAAGTTACTCATCATCATTTTCTTAAAGGAGAATTTTTATCTCCAACTCTTCCACCTCATGTTCCTTTTTGTTTGTAGAGCTTTCTTCCTGCACCACGAACCTCACCTCTTCCTTTAACTGAAGCAATATTGTGACGAGCATTACTTGTTTGTAACAAGTAATATTCATGAATAAGATCTTTATTTACCAAAGAATCATCAAAAAGTTTGTCATCCAGAGCAAATGTAGAAACAACCTTACCACCTTTGTCATATATATCTATATTGTATGCCATGTTCTAGAGAGGTAAAAAAACATAAAAAAAGTTATTTTATCGTTAACGTTAATAATGAATTGTACGCACCTGGTAATGAACCTTTAAGGACAACCAACGTTTCATTATCTTTAACAATTTTATCAATGATAGGAATATTTTTGAGTGTTATGCGTTGAGATCACATATGTCCTGCATGAGGATGTCCCTTGAGCGTTCTTCTTGGTTTTCTATTTCCTTTTGATCAACCAGTTCTTGTAAACTTATGACCATGAGTTGCTCATCCGCCCTTGATATGGAATTTTTTAACCATACCTTGAAATCCCTTTCCTTTGCTGACACCAGTAACATCAACTTCAGTGATGCCTTCAAGTAATCAAAGATCAAGGAGAGATCATGCTTCATGAGAAGTAACAAACGCATCATCAACTTTATATTCTTGTGTTTTTTTATACGCTATTTTCTGGCCCTTATCTTTTTTTAGCTCCTTTTTCTGTACACCAACTACTGCAGACACATACCCATCTTTTTCTTGGGTTTTATATCTGACAATTTCTTGTGGAACCAACTTCACCAAAGTGACAGGGACAAAATTATCATTAATCCACATTTTGGTCATTTCTTGCTTTGTTACGATAAGTCACCCTTTATTCATGATATTTTTTAAGCTAATAAACTAAATGGTATCGTTTAGTCGTTTCAACGCCTGTCTAGTACAGGTACAATCGTTTCAACGCTTAGAATACTTTAACATCTACAAGTACTCAAACAGGTATCGCGAGATTCTGGAGATATTCCATAGTTTTAGAACCAGTTTCTACAACATCAACCATTCTAGAATACGTAATTCTTTCAAACTGTTCTCTAGAATTTTTAAATTTAAAGTTTGATTTCAAAACAGTATACACTTTCCTTTGTTTAGGAAGTGGAATAGGTCATTTAATACTTGCCCCAGATTTGATAAGAAGTCCGACAACCTTCCCAACGGAAGATTCCAACATCTTTATATCATAACTCTTCAATTTAATCCTCAATTTCGTTTTTTGAGTGTTTTTTTCAGCCATACTAATAAGGGTATATATAGTAAAACATTTTTCTTACAATTTAGCTCTCCGCCCCAGAGGACTCCGGGACGGAGCAATAAATAATAAGAAACTATTATAAGATTTTAGTTACAACTCATGCTCAAACTGTTCTTCCACCTTCTCTGATAGCAAATCTCAATCCTTCTTCCATAGCTACTGGATAGATCAATTCTACATCAATCTTTGCATTATCTCCAGGCATAATCATTTCAACACCTGATTTAAGAGTTACTGTTCCTGTTACATCAGTAGTTCTTAAAAAGAATTGTGGTCTGTATCCTGTCATAAAAGGTGTATGTCTTCCACCTTCTTCCTTTTTCAATACATATACTTCAGCTTCAAATTTATTGTGAGCTTTTACTGTTCCTGGCTTACAAAGAACTTGTCCTCTTTCGATTTGGTCTTTTTCAATACCTCTCAAAAGTAATCCAACGTTCATACCTGCTTCAGCAGTATCAAATTGTTTGTGAAACATTTCAATTCCAGTAACAACTGTCTTCTTTGGTTCTGCTCCAAGTCCAAGAATTTCAAATTCATCATTCATTTTGATAACTCCTCTTTCAATTCTTCCTGTAGCTACAGTTCCTCTTCCTTTGATAGAGAAAACATCTTCTACTGGCATAAGGAATGGTTTATCATTATCTCTTTCAGGGACAGGAATATATTCATCCAAAGCTTTAACAAGATCCCAAATACATTTAGCATCTCACGCTTCATCAGTTGAATTGTTCATAGCTTTAAGAGCTGATCCTCTAATAATAGGAGCATCACCATCATAATGATTTTTCTTCAATACATCTCTGATTTCTTCTTCTACTAATTCTAGTTCGTCAGGATCAGAAACCATGTCGCATTTATTCAAAAATACAACAATTCTAGGAACATTAACTTGGTGAGCAAGAAGAACGTGTTCTCTTGTTTGAGGCATCGGTCCATCAGTTGCAGCTACTACTAAAATAGCTCCATCCATTTGAGCAGCACCAACGATCATGTTTTTTACATAATCGGCATGTCCTGGACAGTCAATATGAGCATAATGTCTTGTTTCACTTTCGTATTCTACATGTCTAGTATTAATAGTAATACCTCTTGCTTTTTCTTCTGGAGCATTATCGATTGCATCGAAAGCCATAGATTTAGCAAAACCTTTTGTAGACAATACAGAAGTCATTGCAGCTGTCAATGTTGTCTTTCCATGATCTACATGACCAATGGTACCAACGTTAACATGAATTTTGTTAGCCATAAGATAAATATATTAAAAGTTAAAATAGATATACAAAAAAAACGAATGGACGATTAAGATACAAATATAGACACGAATTGCAAGGCTTTTTTCAATGATTTTAAACAAAATACTGATTTCACTAGACATGGTAGTCAATACCGAAGTATGCTATCATGCTTTTGGAAACCACAGTGCTGTACATAATTAATTCTCAATGGAATCATTGTATTTACAGCATAGAATAAGGCAAAAATGCCCTCAGGGGATATATTTCCCGTAAACCTACGGGAAGAAAGCGATCTAACGTTTTAGCAATCCACCTAGCCAAAACATATCATTGTCGAAATCTAAGATTTCGGGGATGCGCTCCGACACTTCGGAGGAACTCACGGCCTGTCCGATACTAAATCGGACCGCTCTAGCCATCCACCAGCTAAAGTTACAGGTCTGTTTTTGGAGTTTATTTAATTTCGGGGATGCGGGACTCGAACTCGCGGCCTCTTGGTCCCAAACCAAGCGCTCTAGCCATCTGAGCTAATCCCCGGGCTAGACTTGAATTGACATGGACCTAACACACAAGATGAATTACAATAAGGTAAATCAAGAAGTGAATTGGTAAATAATGTACTGGTGGGCATGGGAGGACTCGAACCTCCGACCTCGTCCTTATCAGAGACGCGCTCTAACCAACTGAGCTACATGCCCGTAAAATAATTTTTAATTTCTAATATTCAATTTTCAAACGAAGTATATATTTAGAAATTAGAAATTGTAAATTGAGACTTCCACGAAGTGGCATAATGGTGCCAGGAGGCAGAATTGAACTGCCGACACAAGGCTTTTCAGGCCTCTGCTCTACCACTGAGCTACCCTGGCATAACAACAAACACACATAAATACGCAGACTGAAATGAAATGAAACCCAGCTTTAGAAGGAATAGCGTATAAACGTTTTGAAGAATACAAAAAAATCAAGCTGGTTGACTATATAACAATATCATATGCAATTTCAAGCAAAAAAACAGAAAAATTTGCTTGTTTAGAAAAAAGAAATAGGTAAATATACTATATAAAGTATTATTCTTGTATGAAAAATGAAAGATTTCGGCATAACACAGACCACAAAAAAGACGCGAAAAAACAATATAAGGTATATCAACCGAACATTTACCATAGTAATAATGTTATGTTTTGTGTTTTTCACATTATTTGCAAATTTGAGCAATATGCTCTTCAAAAACAAGGTTGATGTATTTACCCAAGATCTTGGACAGATAGCATTTTACTCACGGACATTTAACAAAGACCTTTCACACTTTCTGATAGTATTGGACAAAATAGTTCAATCGTATACCGCAGGAGAAAATATTTTCATTACCAAAGAAAAAGAAATTGATTTTTGTCGGGATTATATACAAAAAAACAAAGAATATCTCAAAAATGTAGGGTTTTCAAACTATGATGAACTCATAAATCTTTTTGCAGACCTCAAAATCTATGAAAAAGAACTATTTGATCTCCTGGGAAAAAACCAACCCTTCAATTATCTCGTCATCTTACAAAACACCAACGAAAAAAGACCAAACGGATGATTTTTTGGGTCATTTGCATTCATAAAAGTTGATCAGTGACGCATCAAAACAATGGAAATAGTAGATTCATATTATCCGGATTTTATCGCATATAGAACACGCATCATGGCACCAGAATGGACTACACCATTTCTGCCAGATCGTAAAATAGGATTTATTGCAGGTAATAAATTTGGATTTAGCGATATCGATGGAAAAAATCTAAAAGATTTATACGAACTAATGTTCAACAAGACATTTGAGATGTGGAAAGTACAACAGACAATGCAACCTGATCTCTATAATAAATTATTACATCAGAACATCAAAGGAGTAATCTTTATTAGGTCAGATCTTTTGGAAAGCTTCTTCACAAATTTCAAGCAAAAGGTACAAGAACGACAATTTCTCAACGCATCAGTTGACTTGATTAGAAAAGAAATCCGCGGAAATAAGAAAGAATTGTACATCAAAGAAATAAAACAGTATGCTGATAGTCAGAAATGAAATATTATAAAAAATGTAATAAATAGATTTGATGAAATAGCCAATAAACAATATATCACAATGTATCTCTCGAATGTCTCGACAGGATTCAATACTGTGCTCAATAAGCATAATTTAACCAATATTTTCGACCCAAATTATATGTATTTTCGGGACACTAACGTCAGTTATAATAAAATCGACGGATTCATTACTAAACACATTCAGATCAACGATGAGCAGGGGATGATTCAAAAAGACACCAAAAGTGATATTATAGATATTCGCGACCTGAAAAACGGAAAATACACCATAAATATTTATTACAAATTCACTATTCCAGAATACTATCCAACATTCATCAAAGAACTTGAAAAGAAATACGAAATTCAGATCACCGATAGAGAACAAGCTATACTTGGATTAAAATCAGGACTATACGACGAACCTGGACAAGGTAAAGTAAGAAAACGACGGGAAACAAAAGCAACAATGTATGTACCCAAATATATTACCGTGACAAATGTAACAGGAGATATCTATTATCAAGCACCATTTACTCCTCCTTTTGCTAATGGAATATTTTATCAAATGGGCAGCATAGAAAACAACACCACCAAAACAATAAAAATCAACATCACAATAAATAAATAACCTATCAAATATAATTTTCCATGTTTCCATTTCCCATTTTCCATTCTCAACTCTCCACCCTCCATGTTTCCACGTTTCGTCGTTTAATCACCTACTATATATAGTATACAAAGAAAGAGAAGCTAATATATAAAGAAAGCCAGAACTTTTTTGGCTTTTTTTTGATATGGGCTATAATAGTAGTACTGACTATCATTTAGTTTTTGATATCACATTATGAC
>CAJBLF010000045.1 GCA_903953935.1 uncultured bacterium | reverse complement strand
TGAAAACAAAAAATTTATTCTCTAAAGCAAAGAACCTATATTTGCTAATTATAGGTACGGTTTTGGGAATATCAGTATTTATTTGAATAAATGCTACTTTCTCTAGCATATTAAATTGAGAAGCATCACCGACAAACTGATGAGAAATCACGGTATCTCGATGACAAAAAGTTCATGACTTCATAAACAGTCGACAACAAGAGTGAACCAATCTAAAAGCACCTGGAAAAATAATAGCTCCAGAATTACAGATTTTATGATGATCTCCAGTGGCATGAAAATTTTTGAAAGCAACCGATGCAAATGGTAATACCGTACGAGAAACCATATCAGGCTTACAAGGAACTCAGTGACCAGTATGACCAGCATGAGCAAAATGAGATACATGAGATACATGACCAGCTTGAGCAAAATGAAATACTTGAGATACATGACCAGCCTGAGCAAAATGAAATACTTGAGATACATGACCAGCCTGAGCAAAATGAAATACTTGAGATACATGACCAGCTTGAGCAAAATGAAATACTTGAGATACATGACCAGCTTGAGCAAAATGAAATACTTGAGATGCATGACCAGCTTGAGTAAAATGAGATACTTGAGATGCATGACCAGCTTGAGCAAAATGAGATACATGAGATACATGACCAGCTTGAGTAAAATGAGATACATGAGATACATGACCAGCTTGAGTAAAATGAGATACATGAGATACATGAAACACATGAGCAACAGGACTTTTACAAGCTTGAATATTATGAGCAACTCCTTTCCGAAATTGAGCATCCCGAACAACTACAAATACAAATATATTTAATAATTGATGAAATGTAGGTATAGGAATATCTAATCCCTCTGTAAAACTACAAGTGAGTTGAACAATAGCTGTAATAGATAATAGTAGTTCACCAATATTAGGATCAGGAAACATTTATTCAAAAAACGCATTTTTTACCCTATATTTAAACAACTTTTTTTGATGAAATACATATGGTATGATGATAGACCATAATAGTGCTGGTGGACCATGACAGGCAAAATGATTAAAAATAAATATGGGAAATAATTATTCTACTGCTGCAGAACTTGAGGGTAGAGTATCAATTTGAAAAACCAATCCAGCATACCCTTTGGATGTAAGCTGAGATATAAACACAAACACTACATATAAAATATGATGAATTGATTACTGAAAATTCTTCATAGATAGTACCTGAACTAATTGACAGATACGAAGATCAGATTGAGGTTGAAGATGATTTCGATGAACAGATCAAGTAATAAACGTCCAGTGTCCTCCCAAAAGAGTAATGATATCGGAAAGTGTAGCATGATACAATGGACGAGCTACATACGAATCATGCGACATAGATACAGGTCTCACCTATCTTACCATATCATATCCAAAAATATGTAACACTTTAGATTGTAAATATATAAAAGGGAATTTAACAACTGATATGAAAAAACGTCAGTTAACAGATCTATATTGTGAAGAATTTTGATTAGCTTGAGGTACATTATATTCATTAGAAACATTATCAATAACGAATGAGAGCTATTATTCTGTAAGTAATTGGCAACCTGGTGCTCTTACCACATGGACAAGGAGCTTATGAGCTACCAGTCAGATAATCTTTAAAACAATTAGATGTGAAGCTGAAAACGATTATCAATGATTATAACAACTAATAAAATATACATCAAATGAACAAGAATTTTTGATTAGAACAAAGAAAAAAACAATAGGAATAAAGAGAAACCATCAATTGGGTTCTCTTTTCCTTTTTAGCTTCAAATGTAACACATTTAACATATTATTCGTAGATCAATAGACACAACACTTTAACACATCAAAAAAATAGAATCCCCAATATGGGGGTCTGATTTTTAATACAATTTTATAGCCTAATTTTTGCTTTTTTTCCTATTTCTGTGTATAATTAAAGAGAAACAAAAGCCATAAACTTTAATTAGAAGCTATAATCAATACCAATGTTCAAATCTCAAAAAATCAGATGAAATTCATTATCTAAGAAGAACCTTGTTCTGGTGTTTTTAACGATAGTGCTAGGATTTGCATCAGTTATAACGCTAGCAAACATAGAAATCACACCAACCACAAACGATACTTGGCAAACAATAAGTAAGACAACAATTACATCTGCATGATCAGAGACAGAAAAAGTAATAGAGCTATCTTCTACAGGAATGTATATCAACAACAACATACTCACAGAAAAAACTCAATTTTCATGAAAAGTCTTGGGAATTGATGAAAATGGGAATATAATCTACACATATAGTGATAATTTTACAGGAGATAACTTATGAAACCATACAGCAACGAAAAATCTCAAAATGTGAATGCATTTCATATCATACAGCTGAGGAGATAATAAATGAATAGGGTTTGATATCGACGACAATCTTCACACCGCACAGAAAATAAAAACCCAACAGACATTACAAATAGCACAAGACTGAGAAACAACATGTTCTACTACCAATGCAGGAGAAGTTAGATTCATAAACGAATGTTTTCAATGATGCGACGGATTTTCACGAAACAATATAGTAGGGGAGTGATGCAACTGAATAATACCACCTCAATGTGCATGAACACTGCCAGCAAACACTATAAACACATCACTTACAAATAACTGAATCTGGCATTTTGCAATAAATTCTTGAAACTGTACTTATAGATGTACTAATGGATATGCTGCCACATTAACGGGCTTATGTATAAATACACCAACCACAAACCCTCAAATGCGACTTACCGATATGGATTATTGAAATGGTCGCATATATTTTGGTGGTCGATTTAAAGATATGTTCCAAATAACAAATCACATAAGTGCACCAATCCTAGGATTTAATATTTATGTAGCAAGCGTAGATACTTGAGGAAATAATCTACAAACATCTATTATTAGATTATTCACTTGAAATTTTGCATTTTTAAGTCAAGTATTGTCAGACAAAGTATGAAATGTTTATGTAGAATGATTTTTTGTTAGTTGAGCAATTTTTGATACAATCACTTTGACAGGACAAACCAATAACGCTTTAAATCGCTTTATTGCTAAAGCAGATAGTGGATGAAGTCGAATTTGGGCAAAAGGAATAACATTAAACATTTGAAACACATTTTTTTGATCGCCCCTAAACAAAAATTATATGACCTTAGACACAGAATGAAATATTTATCTTATCGCAAATTTTTCACCCTCACCATCATTCAATGGAACAGCAAATCTGATGTTTTGAACCATGTCGACGTGATTAGATTTTTGATCATGAGATGGATCAATAACAGCAAAAATCAGTAAAACAGGGAATCTCCTACGATTTAAAAAAACAAATAATCTATTGGATAAAATATCAGCAATTTATAATGATTGATCAAACGATATTTGGGTTTATCATATAAATAATTCAACGAACAATTGGGTAGGAAAAATAGACAAAACAAATGGCAACATAATAAGCACTCATAATATGCCAGCAAACGCATTATGAGTACAATCAAGCTTACTATCAATACTAGATAATTGAAAAATGTATTATAAGAATCCTTACGACAATAACATACCTTATCGATATAACGGTTTCAACTCCACTTGAGAAATACCTATAACAGCATGATGAACAAACTGATATACCACTTCTGATATGTCTTCCGACAACAATGGATATGTACATATATGCTGAACATTCAATGCATATATAGGCATATGATGAAATCCGTATTTAAATTCATCAGGACAAAATGATGTGTTTTCTGTAGATAGTAATGATTTAAATTATGTTGGCGTAAGATTTTGATGACAACAAACAGATACATGTGCAGCTATTACAAACGATACTTTTGATAACAGTTATATAGGATGATCAAGCTATTCAACAATACCATCAGAACAATTTTTCTTGACGTGATGATTTTCTCCATTCTTTTATATAAAAAAATATCCACCAATTATTCAACAATAACCATAAAAAAATAGTAAAGCTTTAACTTTTCAGTCCATAACCATGTTTAAAGTACACAAAATCGGAGCAAACAACCTATCAACAAAGAACCTCGTTCTACTGTTTTTGACGATACTACTAGGTTTTGCGTCAGTCATCACACTTGCTGAAGTCAACATAACATCAAACATAAATAATGCTCGACAAACGATAGCGAAGATAACAATCACACAATCTTGATTAGATACAGAGAAATTTATAGAAATGTCATATACCGGAATATATATCAAAACTGGAATACTTCAAGAAAAAAATCCATTTTCATGAAAAGTCTTGGGAATCGATGAAAGTGGAAATGTAATGTATGCATACAGCGAAAATATACTAGGAGATAATTTATGAAACCATACAGCAACCGGAAACATAAAGATGTGAACGCACCTCATATCATACAGTTGAATAGATAATAAATGAGTTCGATTTGATACCGACAACAATTTCAATGCAACACAAAAAATAAAAACCATGAAAACAATTCAAATTGGTGATGCATGACAAGGAGATTGTCTTCCTAGCAACGGAGGAGAAATAAGATTTATAAGCAATTGTTTCCAATGATGCGATGGAACATCACGAAAGGATATAACATGATCAGGATGTAATTGAGCAACAAATAATGCATGCTTAGGAACATTACCCACATATGCAATTAGCACATCAATAGGATCTATTCCAGGAAACACATATCGAAATTACGCTACAACAGCATGAGCATGTACCTATATATGTAATGCTGGTTTCGCATATAATTCGAGTACCCACGATTGTGTAGCTACAACAATAGAAAGAGCGTGTGAATGACTACCAGCTCATGCAAGTTGGAACACAACCAACACCATATCACAAAATCGGGACGGAACAACATATATACCATCAAACATTTGAACATACAACATTACACCATCTACAACAGAATGTAGATTTACCTGTGACGAATGATTTCTATGGGAAAACAACACATGCGTAGAACAAACACCTATAAACCAGTGTCTATGAACACTACCAGCAAATACAATAAATACATCATTGGAAAATAATTGAACATGGAACTTTGATTTAACATCGGGAAAATGCACATTTATCTGTGCTGCAAATTATTCATGGAACGGTAACCTATGTACTTCTTATATTAGTACAAGCCCATTGATGACATTAAAAGATCTTGTTGCTGTATGAAACAATCTGTATTTCTGAGGAGAATTCAAAGACAGATTACATATTACAAATATAATAGATACAGCAATAGAATGAGCAAATGCCTATATAGCAAACGTTTCTATTATCACCAAAGAATTACAATGGATAAACCACATACATGCAAACAGCACACAAAATCATTTATTTATAAGCCAAGTAATCACAGACAACATATGAAATACCTATGTTGCTGGAGAATATATGTCTGGCATCATACTATGAAATATAACCTTAACAGGTAGTGTACATTTAAGAAGTGCTTTTGTAGCTAAACTCAATACATCTTGAAAACGAGTATGGGCAAAAAAAGCAGTAGGTACATACAACACATTTCAACCAAACAATCATTCACTGTATGTTGATACTGACAGCAATCTCTATGCTGTATGAGGATTTATAGGTTGATGAAATGGAAACAATTATGTAGATAGTGTCTTGGTAACAGGATATGATATTGCATTTGTTGCAAAGATAAATCCACAAGGAACCATAGTTAAAATAAGTAAAATAATTAACAATCTTTATAAAGACATCACTATTTTGAATGACGCAAACTGATGATTATTACTTGAACTTGGATATGGTAATCAAACAAATCGTCTCCTCCGGAAAATGGACCTTAACTTAAATCCTATAGTGGGATCAGAATTCTCTATACCTCATGCAGGTAGGGTTGCAAATGTAGATACCAATGGAAATATTTATTACAAATATTGGAACAGTAACAGCGAACAAATTATTGCTTCATTAGATGAAAATTATGGAAACAATTGGGAAACGAATATATGAAGCTGAATATACACATATGATGTTGATTTTATCAATGGAGGAGGAATCATTTGTTGATCCAAAAACGAACCAGAATTTTTAAATGTTTTATATCAAGATATTCTCCACATAAATCTTGACTCAGTATGAACAATCACAAACACAACAATATTGGGGGGTGGTGCTCACGATCGATGTAGTGCCGTTGCGGTAAACAATTGAGATACATATTTTGGGTGAAATATCACATCAAATACATATCCTCTAACATCACAGATGGGACTTTTTCTAAGTGGTGGTTTTACTAACTCAATATGATTCTCTTTCTACATCATCCAACAATAACATAACCAACAAACAACAATTTCATTTAAAATCAGACCTTAGTGTTCGATTTTAGTTACTCCCAAAGGAGTATGTCTTTATCTTGAAATCTGACGCATTTTCCGTATCACCTATATGTCAGATTTTTTTATACCTTCACATATATTATGGAAAAACAGATAAAGAAATGAGCACATGCAAACTACGACATCCAACTTACCATCACAGAAAAGGAATTTGAAGATGCAAAACTCATCATACTCAAAGAATTCCAAAAAGACTATGAAGCACCAGGATTTAGAAAAGGATGAGCTCCACTCGATATGGTAGAGAAAAACATCAAACCAGAATACATCTCTATCTGAGCATACGAGAAACTTATCAATATAGGACTTCAAGAAATATTAAAAGAACAACCTGATCTCAAACTCATAGGAGAACCATACGATCTCAAACAAGAACAGAAAGAAGGAAACACTATCATAGATCTTAAACTCGATATCTTCCCTGAAGTAGAGGTAACAAATAATGATCGAGAAAAACAATCGTGTACGCCCATCGACAATACAGCTACCGACGAAGAAATTGAGGGTACTTTGATGAACATCAAAAAACAATATGCAGATTATCAAGACACGGAAACTATAGAACTCGATACAATTTCAAAAATTACGCTTGAATATCTCGATAAGGAGGGAAAGATTGTACATACAGGACATACGTATGTCGGTGAACAAGAATTTACGGAAGATCCATTTTTTCCAAAAACATTCATCAATAAGAAAAAAGATGAAACAATAGAACTTGTACACGATGAAAGCAAACTTCCTGCAGTATTTCACAACAAAAAAACTGATATCAAACCAACAAAGATCAAACTCACGATTAAAGATGTGAAAAAAATAGTTATCCCAGAAATGACACCAGATATGCTCAAGAAATTATTTTGAGATGATACAAAGCTATCAAATCAAGATGACCTTATAGCTTATATCAGAGACTCCATAGAACATCAGAAATACGATCAAGAGCTTATCAAAAAGATAGAGGAGGTACTACAAAACTTGAGAAACAAATCCATGAAAGTGACAATACCTCAAACATTGGCAAATGAAGAACTCAAAACAAGAATGAAAAGTCTTGAAGACAGATTGGGTGGTAAAGAAAAAATGGATGAATATTTCAAAAAAATGTGAGAAGAAAAAGCAAAAGCATTTTTTGAAGATATCACAAAAGCTGCTGAAGAAAGTTTGGAAAAATTCTTTATTTTACAGAAATTCACTCAATTACTCAAACTAGATGTAGACTGGAATCAAGCAGAACATATGGCAGTTGAACAGAAACTCTACGATAAATTAGTAAAAAATGACGGTACTGAACACAAAACCAAAAATCCACACAAACACTAATAGAAGTAAAGAATTAATATATTCAATATCTCAACTCTTTATACATAACTGAAGCAATGTTTAGGTTTCTTCGAGATCTTATCATATATCCATTTGATTCTCACAAAGAAACGAATAAATTTGGTGGATTTCTTAAAATGATTTTCAAGGAATATCCAGCATATCTTCGAATACAACCAAATTTAAAAAAAATACTTGCATTTCCATGTATGATGATATATTATATATTCAAAGCAAAGAACCCTTCTGATCCAAAATAAACATACAAAACAACAAAAAATAGACTACATAAAACAAACAATACAACCGCTTCGTAGTCTATTTTTTAGTATATGTATAAAACATATTTTTTAATCAGATTCCAATTCTTCATAATATTCCTTAAGGTAGCTTCTAGACTTTTTAAGGATAAGCTTTACCTTATCAGAATCAGTAAGATCATTTTTGGATATTTTAATCTTAGTACTTATATAACGATTATATCAGTATTCTTTAAGTTTTTTGAAGAACGTAGGTAATTTCAAAACTCAATCACCAGGCAATATATGTCCTTCTCATACTCTGCTTTTATCAGAGCAATAGATGACCGAAAGATAGGGAAGAAAATCCTTCATTTTCCTAAGAAAATCGCTTTCAAAAGAATCAGAATCCAAATTTGAGATATCCAATCATATATAACAAAGATATCTCTTCACTATTTCAACCATGTTACTAAAACGATATTTAGGAATAGGTAAAGCAAATAAGCTCGAATCTTCTGGATTGATAATAGAAAAATGAATACTTTTATTTTCTTTTCTTCGTCTCAATATATTATCAGAGATAAAGCTAAAAGCCTTGAAATTAAAAAACTTAGGAGCATTAATAGCTATCGTATCAACACCAAGTTCATAACACAAATCTATAGCTCTATTAATTTCTTTATCATTAAGATTGTCTGAGGTCTGAATAACCTTGACAGGAAGCTGATAATTCTCAGAAAGTTTTTTTACATAATCTATCTTCCAGGAATCAAAATTCTTCCAGATTGCAAGATCTATACCATCAAATCACGCTTCTTTGACTAGTTCAAATACAAGATCCAAACCATATCCAGAAAGAGAATCCGTACTAAACAAACATGCAGATTTTTGGGGAATTTCTGGAGTATCAGTCTTTTTACTCTCTTCCATGTCAAAAAAGAAGTCCTTTTTTATGGATCATAGTTGAGAATCTTCTGTTGGTTTTTCTTTTTTGTTTATCATAGCTGATGGGTATAAACCATATAAAGCATAAGCTAATTATAGTGTTTTTTTATGATTTTGCAAATTTTTTAGTACACAAAATAGACATTAAAGTTGAAGGGTGAAGAGAAATGCTTTATGGTCTGAACCTGGCATAGATATAGATCTCAAATTTTTAACTACAAGCGAAGAACTCGTCCATACATGATCGATATGTGCTTGAAAAAAGGGTAAAATCTTAAATTTCCAAGTAAAAAGGAAGGGAAGACGTTTAGTCATATTAGTCAAATTACCAGAAAAAGCATCCGAAAGAATAGAATAATACGACGACCAAGGAGTTATATTAAAATCCCCAACAGCAACGATATCATCGTGTTTTCTATCAGATTCATGCTGTTTAATATCCTGCACAAAAGTTGTAAGCTGTTCATTTCTCATAAGGAAATGTGCATAGCTATCTGGAGAACTGGTATGTACAAGATAAAAATAGATTTCATGATGAGCATAGGGCAATGAAAAATATCCATATCTCCACATGCCCTGAGGAAAGTCATAAGCCTTGTTAGTAAGTGGATATTTACTAAACACCATGCTGCCAACAAACTTTTTGGATCGAGTAGTACTATTGGTATAGGGATAGGTAGATTGAAGAAAGTCCTTGAGATTATCATAATGATGATCAGCAAATTCGACAAACATAAGCACATCAGGATTGTTGTCAGAGATAGTTTTTTTTATTCATGTATAATTCACATTGTCTTTATGTATGTTAGCAAACAATATGTTTAGATTTCATGTATATACCTCCAATGTATCTGATAATGAGTCTTGTGAAATAGATGATTGTTGAACATAAAAATGATTAAATTGCCTACTATACCAAAAAAAGAAGAAACAGAACACTAAAAACGATACTCCTCGAAAAAAACGAAAAACTATAGGACGAAAAACTTGACGTAAATATTTTTTGAAATACACAAAAGTCACAATGGCAAATATACCGCTAATTGCAGCTATATAGGGCAGAAAGCTAATAAGCAACTCGGTTATATAGTATCATGGAAAAAAGAGAGGAAACAGCAAAACAAGCACAAGAACAAATATAACAGCAATCATGGAATCTATAAATACTAAACATAGAAGAGAATACAAAAAAGAGAGGAGTATGCAAACAAAAAAAGCTACATGAATATACATGCAGCAAGTAATAGAATCTAATGCATTACGTCATACATCATGTAGCAAATCATGGTCTTTTTTTGAAAAAGATGACATGACAGAGATGGTCTCATCATGAGACCCACTATTGACTACTTGAATAACGTACATATAGGATTTCCCCAGAACATCTTTTTCAGCAAGAAAGAAACGAGTACGAGGGTCAAGACTACCCAAACGATCAATAGTAAGGGTATCTTCTCGAATACCATTCAAACATCCACCTTGTTTTCGCGCAGCAAGAATTTTGCAATGAGGGATACAGGAAATGTTTGTGTATTCCTTAGCAATTTGGCTAGGAATAGAAGAATCTAATTCTTTGGTTTCATCATCCATTAATAGTAATTTTTTGTTGTTATGTATTTTTTGTTTTTTAGGGTAAAACATATACTCTTTTATATAAAAAAAACAAGACTTTTTGATTTTTTATTGATTACAAACAGCAAATAGCTACGCTAAAGTCCATTTATTTGAAGATACTAGCAAATATGAAATTTCACGTCTTGGTTTTTGGATGTCAAATGAACTATGCAGATAGCGCAAGAATAACCGCAGTACTGACGAACTGCTGATTTTCTTATACAGAAAATAGTAAGGATGCAGATATAATAATTTTTGATACCTGTTCTATAAAACAAAAATCGGAAGACAAGATAACAGGGAAACTCAAAACAATCAGACCGGACCAAAAAGTACGAATCACCTGATGTATGATACAACACAATATGAGAAGTTGAAAACTAAAAGCTGAAAGTTGAAAACTTAATGTTTGAAATTTTATGGGATCAGCATCTAGCAAAACACCGAAAGTAATATGATTATCTACTGATGAAATAAACAATTGAAAATCAAAAAATGACGCGTCCTCAAAAGAGGGGAACTGAAAATTTATTGGAATCAATCATGCATTCAATCCAATATTTCATAATCTTACTCAAAAACGAAAAAACATAGAGCTTATGCGAAGAATAGACGACACGGGATTACTTCCTTTGATACTCAAAAAACTAGGATACACCTTTTCTTACGACCAAGAAATGATTAACGAATATGAAAAAATCATTCCAGAAAACATTAGCACATCTATGAATAGTCACCAAAAAACCGTCTATATTCCTATTTCTACCTGATGTAATCAATTTTGTGCATATTGTATCGTACCTTACGCTAGAGGATTGGAAAAACATTTCCCCGTAGATCAGATTATCAATGAAACAAAAATCCATCTACAACATGGAGCCGAAGAGATAGTTTTATTAGGACAAATAGTAAATAAGCATCCAGAATTCATCACTATCGTAAAAAAAATCTTAAAGCTTAAGGGACTTAAACGGCTGAGATATACGTCACCATATCCTACCTATTATAGCAAAGAATTATTAGACTTACATGAAAAAGAGGAAAAACTTTGTCCGCATATCCATATACCATTACAGTCAGGGTCAAATACTATGTTAAAAAAAATGTTTAGAGGATATACGGTCCAACAAGCTAAAGAGTTTATCGACAACATAAAAAAACTCACAAGGAAAATCAGCATTACAACAGATATTATTGTGTGATTTTGTGATGAAACAGAAGAAGACTTTCAGGAGACATTAGACCTAGTAAAATACGGATGATTTGATATGGTATATATCGGAATATACTCTTCTAGACCAGGAACATTGGCAGCAAAAAATTATTCTGACAACATATCACGTGCAGTAAAACGAGACAGACGAAACAGACTCAATGAACTTTTGAAAGACATTTCACGTAAAAACAACAATGAAGAGCTAGGGACAACCAAAGAAGTACTCATCAACAAAATACGTGCATGAGTAATTGAATGATATACAGACAACATGAAACAAATAATAATTGAAACATGACCTATCCTCGAATGAAAAAAATGAGCAACAAAAAAATGAATAAGGGTAGGGGAGTTTGTTACCGTAGAGATAACAAAAACAATAGCATTTAAGCTCTATGGAAAGATTG
This sequence comes from uncultured bacterium, assembly GCA_903953935.1. GTDB lineage: Bacteria > Patescibacteriota > Gracilibacteria > Absconditabacterales > Absconditicoccaceae > CAJBLF01. The sequence goes on along the minus strand of CAJBLF010000045.1, from coordinate 38,855 downwards.
TTGTTACTTAGATAAATTGACTCAATGATTATAATTGATACTTCATCACATGAAAATATTTTTTATGGCGTCTGCAAAAATAGGCGCAACATCGATGATTTGCACAAATTCAGGATATTCCTCTCTATAAATAGTATTAGTAACATAAATAGCCTCGAATTTCTTTTCATGATAAAGACGAGTAAGTTTACTAATTGCATCTTTATTAAACATACCATGAGTAATAGTAACATTTATACTTTGGGGATTTTTCTTGTTAATTTCTTCTATAAGTTTTATTAAACTCCCTCAGGTATCAAGAATATCATCATGAATAATAATATTTTTTCACGCTATACTACCATGGACAAAAATTTCATCAATGGTGTTGGGTTGAGAATAGTCTCTTTTTTTAAGTACAGTAAGATAATCAAGCGCAAGATCTTTTGATACAGAAGACACCTTCTTAAGTCATCATTCATCCATAGGAGAAAGTACGACATTATCTTTTTTTGATTTTGTGATAACTTGTTGCACAAACCATCCTGTATAAAGATTTACAAAATTGGTTTTTCTGGAATTATTAATCACAGCAGGGTTGTGTATATCTATAGTAATACAATAATCAGTAGTAAGAAGATCTTGAAAAATATCTATCATAAATTGAGCAGAAGATGGCTCTCTAGATACTCTTTCTTTCAATCATCACTGGATAGGTTTATCTTGTCTAGAATAAGGAAAGCAGGTAGGAATTACATTAACTGTTTTGGCTCAATGATTTTTTGCACATTGCAAAATAAGCAAGAGTTGAACTAATCTATCATTATATTTTATGTGATAGGTATCACTGTTGTGATGACCATTAACATCTCAAACGACATATACATGTTTTCCACGAACCGACTCATCTAAAACAACCTTTATCTCTCCGTTAGCAAACTCTTGATAGTCCACATACTCATAAGTAATAGTGTCTTGGAAATCACGCTGAAGAATGGCAATCAGAGAAGCAACCAAGTGTTTGGTATCTTGTGTACCTATAATATGCAATTTCTCCTTCATGGATCAATAAAAAGAGATAAATAACAGCTATTTGATACATATTTACACAAACAAAGCAACATAATATAGCATAAAAGCTCAGATACCGCGCAAGAAATCGATATATTTTTTTACCTTGAATATACGAGGCAAATACATATCAATTTGTTCACATTCTATGGAATATTTTTTTGTTATTTTTCATTCTTATTTATTATAGATGGAATACCCAAAACACGTAGCTATCATACCAGACGGGAATAGGACGCGAGCCAAAGCAAACAATAAAACAGTCGCGGAAGCATATATGACATCATATGAAAAAGCAATAGAACTCATTGTTCACACCTTTACCGAAACCGATGTGAAAGTATTTACCCTCCGAGGGTTGAGTACAGAAAATGCGAAAAAAAGACCAAAAGAAGAATTTGATTTCCTTATGACAATGTACAAAATCGTAGAGGAAGATCTCGATGGATTCTTAAAAGAGCATAAGGTTAACTTCAAGGTTATTGGGGATTTGGAGGGCATAACAGATGAATTTAGAGAATATCTAATAGCAAAAGAACAAAGAAACACCTATAATTCGGACAGATATTTCGTCTTTGCTATCAATTATGGAGGAAGAGATGAAATCGTAAGAGGCATAAAAACATTAGCAAAAGAAGGCAAGGATCTGACAATGATCACAGAAAACGATATCACTCAAAGTTTAGATCTTGGAAATATCCCACCAATAGAATTGATAATCAGAACAAAATGAGATCAAGCACAAAGAACTTCAGGATTTATGTCATGGTGGATAGGATACGCAGAATTATATTTCACTGCCAAAAAATGTCCGGAATTTGATATACAAGAATATCAGAAAGCATTGATTCGATTCGATGAAATAGCAAGTCTACGCAACTATTGAAAATAAATAAACTAGTCTAAAACTGAAAATTCCTTTTAGTCTTTTAGTAAAAAAGAGATGAAAATCACTATCGAAACAGCTAAACTTTTGGATGTCATAGATCTCGGATTGAGATTTGTTTCCAAAAATGCAACATTACCAATTTTGCAAAATTTCTATTTCAAGGCAGCGATTGATGGATTATTATTGAGAGCAACTGATATGGAAAAATATATCGAAATAGAAATACCATGTAAAATTACCATGGAAGGAGCTATTACGGTAAACGCAAGAATGTTTTCTGACATCATCAAAAGTATAGAAGAAAAAGAAGTAGAAATAAGCGTTGATCAGAAATCACAGGTCATGAGTTTAAAGTCAGCAAAAGATAGTTTTGAAATCAATGGTATAGCGGCGAGTGAATATGTTGCATTACCAGAAATGCCAAATGAAAACACATTATCTGTAGAGACACAGTTGTTTGCTGAAGGAGTTTCAAAAGTAGAATACGCTGTCACAGAAAAAAACTTCAGTCCTGTATTGACGGGAGTACTGTTAAAAGCAAAAGAAGACAATCTAATTTTTGTAGGTACAGATTCATTTAGATTATCAGAATTTAAAGCACATTCCGGAACCAAAGAAAATGACTTTGCGCTAATTGTGCCAAAAGTAACCATGACAGACATACAAAAAATATCCGAATATGCTATGAACAATGAATCAGAAAATCTGACTATCAAATATTCAGAGAATCTTATCGCATTCCAGGCAGAAATAAAAGACATGAAAATATTGGCTACATCACTACTCATACAAGGTAATTTTCCAGAATACGATAGAGAAGAAATCATGCCAAGAAATTTCAATACAAAAATATTGGTAGATAAAGGACTATGTGAAAAAGCTATCAGAAAAATAGGTATCTTAACAAGAGATATAAACAATTATATCCAGATAGAAACCACAAAAGACAGTATCGTAATTTCATCAGGAAAAACAGATAAGGGAGCTTGAACAACCAATATTCCAGCTATAATCGAAGGACCAGCAATGAGTTTTGGAATCAATGGAAAATATATAACTGATTTCATAAAAATCATAAAAGGAGATGAATTAATTTTCAATGTTATCGACAATCAGAAACCACTCATTTTAATGGACAAAGATGATGCTTCTTATAGATACGTAGTCAGACCACTCATCAACTCATAATATGATTTATTATATTGAAAAATAAAAATGGTGAAATACTGAAACAGTAATCGTTCAATTTTTCCATTTTTTCGTGGTTCTCCAAAATGATTTACCCTCATAGAACTAATAATAGTGATGATGATCATAGGCATCTTGTTTATGGCATTTAGATGATATTTTGAGATAAGAGATAGAAATTCATTATATGGTCAAGCATGCATAGAAACCATCTATGGACAATTAAATAATTTTCTCCATGCAGGACTGAGTAGCAAATCAATATATGACTGAACAACAACAGTTTATCCCGATAAGTATATCATCAGATTTCAACCACTAAATCAATTAATAGAACTAAAATATATATCAGGAGGAATTGAAGAAACATATAGTAGCATAGTAGTCACAGGCAACAATTTAAGTTATTGCAACAGCAATAGTTATATAATAAAAATCACTTGAGATGCTTATGATTTATGGATAAACAAAGGACTTAAAGAAAATGATGCTATGCAATTTTTTTATATTAGCGGTGGAACAAATATAGTAAGCACATGAGCAAATAGTTTTTTATTGTGTAGTACTGCTTGAACCCGGTGCAAAACCATGGCTCGTTTTGAAAGCGATACAAGAACAATTAGTTTAAAAAAACAGATATGCCTGAATTTTAGCGGTGATAATTGTATTGAATGGGATAACTAAAGCGCATTTAAAATATAACATCTATATACACCTATGGTTGAAAAAAAAATATTACTTATGGGGTTTCAAAAATTTGGTCCTTATGAGTATAATATAGCTGAACGTATTGTTGAAAGGTTTAATAATAAAACAATAAAGATAAACACTAGCACTACTATAAAAATCATAGGCCTAAAGTTACCTATAGATTTTAACAAATTTAGAAAAATTCTTGCTACAACAATAAAAAACACACAACCAGAAATAGTAATATGATTGGGTATGGATTTCAAAGATACATCAAACCTATCACTTGAAGTAGTTGCTCATGCACTACCAGAATATGGCACAAAAATAAAAGACAAAGACGGTAAAATAGGAAAAACAATAGCATTAGATACATTACCAAAGATCATAAGAATACCCAACGAAAAACAGGTAGAAACAGCTATAGCAAAAATCAAAGAAATAAAGATTTCAGAAAACGCAGGCAGACATATGTGTGAAACAGTTCTAAGAGACAGTATAAGATTGAGCGATCATGGGAAAAAATTTCAGCCAGTATTTATTCATTTACCTCATACACCAGAATTACTTGTGCAATCAATAAAATTAGAGAAACATATACATTCCATGATAGAAGACGAACAAAAAAAAATAATCAAATCAGTAATTAAAAAAATTAGTTCATTGTATTTATAATATCTTTAAAAAACCACATGAACAACATAAAAGCTATAGCATTTGACCTCTGAGGAGTTCTCAAAAAAGTGATTGTATAATTTTATTTGAATAATAATCATCTTATGAAAATGTATATTACAGCTCCATTTAGAGATTGAAAAAACAAAGATGAAATTGAATATCTCTGTTCAATAATAAGAAAATCTGGATTTGAGGACTATTGTTTTATTCGTGATGAAAAAACGTTTGATGATGAATATGAAATGATGAAAAGAGCAAAAGAAAAAATAAAGGAATGTGGAGCATTATTAATCGATTATGACGGACCAACACATGGTCGTATGATAGAACTTGGAATAGCTTATGCAATGAACAAAAAAATAGTATTGATTACAAAAAAATGAATACATGTTAAAGATACCGTAAAATGAGTGAGCGATAGTATTATTGAATACGAAAACATTGAAGATATTATAAAACCAATGGAAAAAATATATTCAGAATGGAAATAGATAAAAACCAATGGAAATTTTCACAACATTATATATACTCCAATCACTTTACCATAAAGAGAGTATATGACAGAAAAATATGATAATTCTCTAGCAAATACTTTGGATGACAACAAACATCTAATTTTTTATAAAATCATGAAGTATGACATTCCTCGTCACTACAGTTATTTCCTTTTTGAAAAAAAATGATGGGATAGGGGAGAAGACATTCTGAGAGGACAAGAATTTCCTCCGGATGGACCCAAGTACAGCTGGACTCAAAAAAACCCCTATATTGACGATTTCTTGAAATATATCAACAAATACAAACGATTATACAGATCCATACCCCTTATTCAGTCTATCTATCTCTGCAATTCCATCACATTCAACGCTTTACGTCAAGATTCTGATATAGATGTCTTTATCGTAACCAAAAAATGAGGATTGTGGCGCGCCAGACTTCGAAGCACAGTAATGTTCTTCTTGTTTGGATTAAAAAGAGGATGAGTACGAGGAAAAAAGAAGAAATTTTGTTTAAGCTTCTATGTAACCCATACCCATCAAAATCTCTATAATATTATGTTACCACAAAACGATATCTATTTTATATACTGGCTAGCTCATTTGGTTCCTTTATATCAAGAGGTCCCAGAAAACATCTACAAACACAATACATGGCTCGAAAGTGCATTACCAAATTTTCCAGGAAGACATTGTATCGATATTTGACTCCAACCAACATCGGGCAAGACTATATTCAAAAAAATAGCTGAATTTCTCGCCGGAGGAATCATAGGAAAGGGAAGTGAATTGATTATAAAACTCGTCCGATTACCTATAGTTATCTACAAAACAAAACAACTAAAAGAGAGGGGATGGGGTATTGTAGTTAATAACAATATGTTAAAGTTCCATATGGATATAAGAAAAAAAATACATTTATTATATATAATGTACAAAAAAAAGCTTTCATAAAACAATAAAATACAGATAGCCAAAGAGAGATACAGATTGTAAAAAAATCGGAGCAATATGGCTCGATACGAAACAATCTCGAAGAATCTGGGGCTATTTTTTTATTATTTTTGTGGGCGATAACCATAGCTTAGCAAGAGTAATTTCATCAAAAAACAAACTGATAACTATTGTATATCAGAATAGATTAAAATGGGTTTGTTTTTTTTAATAGTATATATACATCCATGATAGACAATTATGTAATAGAAATTTTATCCCTATAACACAAAGACAGGCATGAAAGACATCAAAGCAGTCTTCGATATCGGAAATGATGTCATCAAAGGAGTAATTTTCGCTAATGATGATGGAAAAGAGATTATTCTAGCCAAACAAATGGAACCTACACAAGGAATGCGCAAATGAAAAATCTTAGACGCCGAAAATTTTGTAAACACCATAAACAAAATCACAGAATCATTTATAAAAAAACTTGGAGGAGATTTCATAGAAGAAGTATTTGTAGGAATCTCACATCCCGAGATGATCGTAAATAGGATAATAGAACAAAAAAGAATTATGACTGAAGAAATAGGTCCAGATGACATAGATCATCTATCTAGAGTTATAGCAGAGATATCAAACAAAAGCAACTATGAAACGATCAAAATAGTGCCTGTACATTTCCTTATTGACGAGACAAAAAGAGAAAAGGATCCTATCGGAATGAAAGGAAAAAAACTAGAACTTATCGCAGACGTATTCATGATTCCCAAAAACATCTACAATGGAGTTATTGACGCTTTCGAGAAGGTCGGATTAAATATTGTCGACATTGTACCAAATATCATCGCTGCTAGTGAAGTAGCTTTGGACTATGATCACAAAGACTTGGGAACCATTCTTATCGACATAGGAAAAAATCAAACAAGTTATGTAATATACGAAGATTGATATCCATTAGGATATGGAACACTTGCTATGGGAAGTGAAGATGTCACCAAAGACATTTCTATCGGCATGCAAGTAGACATTAAAGAAGCTGAAGAAATTAAAAGAAGTCATGGGTCAGCTATTGTCCAAAAAGAAAGATCAACAGACGATAGTCCTATAGATAGCCTATTTCTCTCAGATGTTATCAATGCAAGATATGAAGAAATATTTATGAAAATAAACAATCACCTTAAAGACCTCGAAAGAGATGGTAGATTAGCGGGAGGAGTACTTCTCATTTGATGAGGAGCAAGAATGCCAAATCTCGATCTTCTAGCAAAAGATGTATTCAAATTAGCGACTTTTTATGGTAAAGACAACATATTAAATTTAGGAGACATATCATCCAACATTCAATTCATCAATGTACTAGGAACATATGTACGATCAAACAAATACACAGAATGAAGAAAGGGATTATGATTAAATTTCAATCTCGACTTCATAGGTAAAATCTGAACATTTTTTAAAGACTTATTTTAAACAAAACATATAAAAAACGAAATAATGTTCAATCTTTCAATATTTTAATTTGTAATGTACATTAAAAATGGTAATTCACGAAATCAATCCAGAATTTATCCCAGGAGCTAAAATAAAAGTATTGGGAATAGGTGGTTGTGGAAACAAAGCGCTCAATAGGATGATCTCTGAAGGATTGGATGGAGTAGGATTTGTCGCTATCAATACTGATGCACAAGATCTTGCAACAAACTTGGCTGAAAAGAAAATAAACATAGGACTTAATCTAACAAAAGGTTTGGGTGCAGGTGCTAATCCTGAAATAGGAAGAAAAGCTGCCGAAGAAAGCGAATGAGAAATAAAAGCTATGCTTCAAGATACAGATATGGTATTCATTACATGTGGAATGGGAGGTGGAACATGAACAGGTGCTGCGCCCGTGATAGCAAACATTGCAAAAGGAATGGGAATACTCACTGTGGGTATTATAACAAAACCATTCAGCTTCGAAGGAAACAAGAGAGGAATGAATGCAGATGAAGGACTTAAAAAAATCAAAGAAGCGGTAGACACATTAATTGTTATACCTAATGACAAAATTTTCAATGTAATAGACAAAAAAACAACATTCAAACAAGCATTCACTATGATAGATAAGATACTTTACCTCGGAGTACAAGGAATCTCTGATTTAATTATCAAACCAGGAGACATCAATATTGATTTTGCAGATGTAAAAGCAGTAATGACAGACTCATGAAATGCATTACTTGGAATTGGATACGGAGCAGGAGAAAAGAGAGCAGTAGAAGCTGCAAGAAAAGCTATAGAGAATCCATTATTAGAAGAAAATTTAGATGGAGCAAAAAACATCATCTTCGCAGTTTCATGAGGACACGATTTGACACCAGCAGAAGTAAGAGAGGCGGCAGCAGTAGTAGAAGAAATAATAGATCCAGATGTAAATTTCTTTTGGGGAATGACATTAGACGAAAGTATGGACGATGAGGTTAAAGTAACCATCATTGCAACAGGATTTGAAGAACAAAGCAAAGAAGACATATTAAAACAACCAAAGAGAGATCTTTTGGGAAGACCTACCATGGTTCCAGCAAGAAGAGAATCAGAAAACTTTATTATGAGAGGAATCAAGAAGGATATCACCCAAGAGACAAGAGCAGAAGAAACAAATCCAGAAGAAGATACAGAAACTCCAGCATTTATAAGGAGATCACTCAACAAGAAAACTAGCTAATATAACCAAGAAAATCGACAATATTGATTATTACCCCATATATGAGTAAAGAAAACACTTATTGTCAAGTAAATATGAAGTTTGGAAGCTAGAATTATTGTGTTCTATACATAGAGCAAATATAATTATTATAGCTTTATACCATAAGCCAAAATCATGAAACTAAAGATTTCAACACCAAACAAAGTAATTTATGAATGAGAAATCGAGAAAACATCGATTCCTACAGAAAATGGTAATCTTAAAGTTATGGATGGTCATCCACCAATGGTAACGTCCATCAAACCTGGACTTATTAAATTATGGCCAATGAAAAATAACATCCAAGTAGGAGATGAAATGTTTGTAAGTACATCAAAAGGAATGGTATTTATTGATGGGAAAATAGTTCGTATTGTAAGTACTGAAGCAACACTTGCACCTGAAGAATCAGAAAGCGTATTACTTGAAACCAAAAGAATACTTGAAGAAAAACTCAAAAGACTTAAAAACGAATGAAGCATTGAGGAAATAGAGAAAGCACTAATCAAGTTAGAAAAAACAAATGCAGATATTGAACTCAAAAAGATGCTTCAAACAGCATAAATACCACACAACAATTACATTGCCGAGTATAATAAGAGATATTATGCGTCATATCTACAAAATATTTGTCTAGCAACTTTGTATGTTGTATGATCATGACTAGGGAGAATAAAATCTGACCAACTCAGTCAGGTTTTTTCTTTTATTAACAAACATATTGTTTTAAAGTCGATTGCAATATCGCTGAATGAAGAAATCACAGCAAAGAGTATCTATGATGAATAAAGATGAAGGGGCAATCGACGAGGGGTTTTTTGATTCCTTTTTGAACCTGGTAGTCAAAAAGGAATGCCCAGCCGGCAAGGCGATAGAAAAGAAAAGTTGTATTTTTTATAAGTTTATATATACTGTTTCAAACAATAAATTTTAATTATTTAGTAAAATATGTACTTCGCAGTCTTAGGAAAAAATCCAGAAATAAGCATGATTGAATTACAATTAGTTCAAGCAAAAGAGATAAGTTATCCAAAAAAGGGGATAGTGATTTTTGATACAAAATACGCAGAATTATTACCACAACTTTGATGAACCATCAAGATAGGAACAGTAGTAAAAGAAAAGGATTTGCAGGAATTATTAAAAGAAGTGAAGATTATATGAATCCAGAATGAAGCAAACGGCAAACACCTCAAGAGGACGGTCTGAATTAGGAGATATAAACTCGTAGACATCTTCCATACCGACAGAGAAATAAAATCAAAAGGAAAAGAGGTCATCAATCTTGAAAATGGTCTATACGGCATAGTAGAGCAGTATCAAAATATTGAAGTATATGAGACGGTAGATTTTGGTAAACCAGGACGTAGCATGGATATGGGCATGATGCCAGCAAAATTAGCACATATGATGATAAATATTTGATTAACTAATGTTATCCATCATTCTGACCTCGACATAGAAAATCTCGTTATCTATGACCCATTCGTATGATCATGAACCACGTGAATGTTAGCAAACCATCTCGGATATGATTTCATAGGATCAGATATCAAAACCACGTATGCTGAACAAAACGCCATACGGCGAAAAACCACTAAGTTTCATACTCCGGACAAACAATTTAATATATTTACCCAGGACATAACTAAGAAAATAGAAAACCAATTGATAAACGAAAAAATGAAGAGAAATGTATTAATTGTCACCGAGTGACGACTCTGACCAATAGTCGGAAAAAACACATCATCACAAGATATTCAAAAATTTCAAAAACAAGTATTAGTCATATATAAAAGCTTTTTAGACAGAATCCAAGAACTTTCGATATGAGGAGTAAAACCTTCGGTTATTTTTACTATTCCATATTATGCAAATCAAGAATCATCTTGAACGCCAACAAATTCTCTAGAAAAAGATCTATCTGATTATGGAACCCAGATGGGAATACACATCCAAGCAATTCCTGAGATTTATGGAAGAGAATGACAAAACGTAGGAAGAAAAATAATGATTATAAGATAAATAAAAAATATGTCAATTTTATTGCTCCGATATTACGGAGTTTTTTTGTATTTATAGACAATATTGGATACAATTAGAATAATGAGAAAATAGCTTATTTTATCGTTTGTTAATTCGCGTATGACCAAAAAAGAATATATACTAAAAATTCTTGATGCCACAATGGAATATTTTCCATTAGCAAAAGGATTAAAAATATTGGTCAGTAATGATGCATTAGGTGAAACGACCATAGATATGTTAGTTGATGCTCTAACTAAAACAATAGACGAAGTAAATGATAACAAAGCAAGAAATAAATTACAAAAATCCAAAGAGTTTTTGGAAAGACTAAAAACAATAGAGGAGGAGTCTCATCTCAATGATGAAAAGTCGATAGCAATGCTTGATGATATGGTCAACAACATCTAAATTTTTATTCTATCATATTCCAAAAATGCCAGGTGAATTACATATAGAAGAACATAAGAATGACCTAAAACAGGCTGCAGGAGAGAAACAAAATACATACATAAAACCAGCTGATGCAAAGTCAGTGGATGACTTTTTCAAAGACCTAAAAATCGCAGGAAAAGAAGACAAAACCAACACTAAAAAGGAAAAAACAGAAAAATTACCACCGACTGAAAGAGCAAAAATGAATGAATTCATTAAAAGTTCTCCAGCTATCATCGATGGAATAACCAAGAATCTTTCAGATAATTTAGAAAAAATTGGGAAGACTGAAATCGACATTTTCATACAAGCAAAAGAAGCGTTCGATGAAGACGTAAAGAGATTTAAAACACTATATCCAGAAAAAGCCATCGACTTTAAACCACTTGAAACAAGCCTAGTATCTATGCAAAAATGGATTGATCTTAAACAAATCGAAGTAGTTCAAGGATACGTAGACAGATTCAATAAAACAGAATTAGAGGCCTTTAAATCACTTACTAAAGAAAAAAATACGAATTGAACCGACAATGCGACATACAAGATTATAAGCGATAGAATACAGATATTGGAAAAAAACGAAACAAAAAATGCAGAAGCAGAACTCAACAAAAATCGAACACCAGAAACAGCAAAAAAATTCTTTGAGACCAACGATGAAAATAATTTTAAGAATGCATTTGACGAAATATCGAGATTAACAACAACAAACATAGAATCATATAAAAACACAACAGATCAAGTAGCGACAACTAAAGTAAAAAATTTCGAAAAACTAATAAAAGCATATACAAAAGACGAAACCATAAACAATATAAGTCTAATTGTGGCATGAGCAGAAGACACAACATATCCTCAATGAACAAGGATAATCAGATATAATCAGACTATAAAAGAGAATAATAAACCAGACAAAACAGTTTCTAAAGATATAATCTTCTGATCACAAGAACAAGCACAAGCAAAAAAAGCGGAAAAATTTGATATAAGCAAGGTTGATATATCAATAACAAATCCACTAGCACAGTTTGATGGAAAAGGAAATTATAAATCACTGGAAAAATACATCAAAGCAAATCCAGATAAACTTACTACCAATTTTAAAAACATTGCAGATGCGATTTTAACCTACCAAAACAAATCAACAGATAAAAAAACAATAGCAGAAACTCCAGATATGTACGAAGATACAAATGCACTAAAAAATGGATACGCAAACGTACTGACAGATTACATAATTACTCATACAGAAATTTTAGACACCTACTGTTCATATCTCACCACCGACAATATGAATATCTTATGAGCAGACAAAGCGACAAGAATAGCAAATTTTAATAAACTAGCGACCAATCAAAGTTTTCTCAACACAGTCAAAACACTAAAATTGGAACAACAGATTTTAGATTTGAGAACAAGTATAGCAGAAGAAAAGAAAACAAGCCTCAAAGAATGACTCAAAAGCTTAGGTAATGCTATGGTAAGTCTTTTGATGATGTTTTGAATAGGAAAAGGAAAATTGAAAAGTCGACTTCCTAAAAGTATGCGAAAAGACATAGATGATGCCTATGGAAAAGAGTTTGCCTTGGAAAAAGAAGAAAAAGAGGCGATAATAAAAATAACAGAAGATATAGACAATAAAGAAAATCCAAATCGAACAACAAAACCACCAAAAGCAGACGAAATAGAAAAAGCAAACAAAATAAAAAACATCGATAATATCGATAAATCATATTATAAATTCATAGATCCAAAAATAATAAGAAAATGAATGGAAATTTATAAAACCAATACAGCAAATCCCAAAATAAATGACAGCGATATAATTATAAGCAAAAACAATAAAGAGGAGGCAAATTTAACCCGAATCACACAAAACAACACCAATGAAAATATTTTCAAAGAAATCATAACAGGAGTGATAAATAGCGCAGACACACGAAGCACTATAGCAAATACAAACAACAAAATATGATCAAAATCAGAGAAGATAGAGAATAAAACAAAGGTAGAATATTCCGAATATTACGATGACAAAGATGAAAGAACAAAAAGCATTATTAGATCACCTAAAGATATAGGAGTATATTTACTATGATATCTTTTTGTAGGAAGCAAAGATCTTGCATATACCATTACAGAAAACAATTTGATAGCTAATCCAACAATTTCAGAAAACCCAAATGGTCCAGAAAAACCACAAACAGCAAAAGAATATATTGTCTGATCAGAAACAACACTGAGAGATGATGAATGAAAAGAAATAGCAAATAGCAAATTACCAAAGGATACTCCAGTAAGTGAAGAAGTTGGCATACAAGAAAAAACAGCAAAGGATCTCAAGATAACAGAAGTTCCTGGATGAAAAACAGTTGAATCTTATATGTTCAAAAAAGTAAAAGCAACTATCGAAACAGTAGTTATAACATGATGGATACCATCAGAAATAATAAAAGAAAAGACAGCATCAACCCCTGAAACAACACCAGGAAAACCAGATATAGAAAAAAAGTATATCAATACTGCAGACGGTACATTAACATGAGTACAAAAAGCAAGAATAGATCAAATATTTACTGATTTTAGCGAGGCACCCCAAAAATTAAAAATCACAAAAAAATGAGACAAAACAGCAAAAAACATAGAACAATGAAAGGCAAAAATTTGATGAAGTGAAGTACTAACTTATGTATACACCGATAACAAAAACCAAAGAGTAACAATAAATGATTGAGATAAGTTGGAGGCAGCAAACGAAACAGCAGAAACAAGCAACGATTATACCGTATATGAGATAAAAGATAACGCAAAAATAGAATTCACAAAAACAAAAGCAACCACACTACCTGAGGGTTCTTTTATAGTCAATTGACCACAAGTGAATACTGCTGGCGAAATAGTTTGAGGATATGTAAAAAGTGGAGAACAAACAAAAGCTCGAGTAGATCCTGCAACATTACCTAAAACAGAACAAGGATATTTTGCTGACAACAATGGAATATTTGGCTTTTGAAAAACATGAGGTTTACAACTTAAAACATACGAACAACAGAAAACCGACAAAACAGAATATACATGGGCATTCCAAAATGGACCTATACTTGTAAAAGAGGGAACAAAAACATCCAAATTTAATTTTGGTGCAGAGGGAAAATATACAAGATCTGGTATAGGATTTACAAAAGAATGAAAAGCAATGGCTATCTACTCAAAAAAAGCAATAACCATGGATGAATTTGCTCAGATATTTGTCGATAAGTGATGTTCAAACGCAATCTATCTTGATTGATGATCTAGATATTCTGGAGTTGCAGACAATAATGGTACAACAGGAGCTCTAGCATCAAGTGCGATGAAATTACAATTCAACACATAGAAAATTAAATAATTTTTCCTATTCTTTCAGCTATTCACGTACCAAAAGTATAAATAGGTTTTCGCATAATAAACAAAGATACAAAAATTCAAACAAAACTACCTGCAATGATATCCGTAGGCCAATGAACTCCAGACGTTACTCTAGCAAACGAAGTAATCAATGAAAATACAATGAGGATTCCTCCAAATCGGAGAAACTTTTTGTCATTATGTTTTATTCCTCGAAACAATGACATCATAGCGATACCCATAGTAACAGCCGCATGATCAGAGGGAAAACTACTTGTCGGCATAAATTTATTCAAAATAGTTTCATGTTTTAAATCAGTCAATCACAAAAAGACATTTGGTCTAATTTTATCTACAAAGAATTGAATACCTACATTTACAACAAGACTCAATGCCGTACCTGCTAGGACATATAAGGCTGCTATTTTATAATATATTTTCTTTTTAGCCATACCATAAATATACAAAAATCACAAATAAACAGGATAGGTAAACACAAACACATCAGCCAAAACAGGAATCCAATGAGACCAAAAAACACTAGTTTGCATCCAAACGAATAAAGACTTCAAAATATTTACTCACCACTGAGGTTCTACGATTTTAAACATTGTTTTTTTTATAAAATAAACATATTTTTTGTAACTTACATGTCTCACATTGAGGCTTTTGAGCTTTACAATAATAACGTCCAAACAATACCAAGGCATGATGAGCATGATCTTTATATTGGTCAGGTATACGTTTTTCAAGAAGTTCTGAGGTTTTCTCGGGAGATGTTGTTCTTACAAGACCAAGTCTATTACTGACTCTATGAATATGAGTATCTACAGCTATAAAGGGCTTATCATATAACACATGAGCAATTAATTTTGCCGTTTTAATTCATACTCATGGTAATTTCATCAAGTCTTCAAGAGTATCAGGTATTCAATTCTTGTATATCTTTGTTTTTTCATTCTGCATTTTGAATTCTAAATTCTGAATTATTTTTGCTGTAGCAAAAATATGTTTTGCCTTAGAATGATAGTAATTAACAGACTTTATACTAAGTTCAAAAGAATCAAATCAAAACGTCAAAAGATCTTCAGGTGTTTGTATTTTTTTGAAAAGCATATCAGTGACTTTATTTACTTGAATATCAGTAGCTTGAGCAGACAACATTACTGCAACAACAAATTGAAAAGGAGTAGAGTAATTTAACTCCGTTTCAGGATTAGGAAAAAGTTCCTTGAGATACGTAAATATAGTGAGTAATTTTGGGTTCATTCAATATGTAGAATATAGAATATAGTATTCCCGTGTAAGGGGATTAGTTCAGGATCGGTAGGAATCGAACCTACGACTACGGCTTCGGAGACCGACGTGATACCATTTCACCACGATCCTATAACAGCTAACAACTATTTTCCATTGTTATTCATTATTAGTTATTAGTTAGTTTTTCCACACTTCATAAATGACACGTTTTTGACCAACACAATCTCTAATCATTTGTTCATTTCTATTAAGTGTAGAGGTTCAACTTTTAATCTCAAGAAACACTATCTTATTCAGATTTCCCTTGGAAAGTCAATCCAATACAAGATAATCTACTCCCTTTCACAAAAAGACTAAATCCTTATAAGAATAGGGAAAATTAGGAAGTAAAGGAGCTATTTTTTCATGAACATGTCCAAGCACAACATTACGCGATCTTGTTACTGCATCACTTCTTTGTTGTTTTATTTTAATCATAAAATATAGCTTCGCTATAAGATATCAACCAAATAGTCAAAAAATTACTCAGACAACAATCAATCAAATATCAGGATTCATATATTGGGAAATAGACAATAAAAAAACGCACCATTATATGGCAAATATCATATTACATATAGTTTAGAAAAAACAAAAGCAAAAACAAGATAAGGCAACAGATAAGGAATATAATTTTCTTAAACAACAATATTCACAATACAGAGAAACGAAAAATTACCATAATTTAACATAAAAAATAATATTTAAGAAAATATGTCAATAAGATTGTGAAAAAATAAACAAGAAATAGAGAAAAAACAAACAATAGCAAGCTTTTTCGAGGGTATATTTTTTGCATTTTTTGGTAGTTTCAGATATAATTAGACATAAGCCAAAACCCGCATATCAAGAGATAGGGAGTACAGCTTTAGTCTTTAAGAAGAATATCTATATGATAGACATTGATTACAAAGCAAAATTGGATGAGGCAGTCCTACAATCGGACGTAGTTAAAATTTTTGATAATCTTTTAACTGTAGCAGTAGAAAGAGGAGCTTCTGATATACATATCGAACCACTAGAAAATTATTGTAGGATAAGAATCAGAATCGATGGAATACTTGAAGAACTAGTACAATACCCAAAAAATCTTCATGAAAGTATTATTTCTAAATTTAAAATAGAATCAGGTCAGATGAGACCAGATGAAAAGAGAGTACCTCAAGACGCAAGAGTATCAAGCAACACACTAACAAACAAAGAAATTGATCTGCGTGCCAACACACTTCCAACAGTTTGGTGAGAATGTCTGGTAATGCGTATAGTAGATAAATCCAAAAGAATTCCCCCGTTGGAAGATTTGGGTATTGAAGGAAGTAACAAAGAAATAGTTTTTAGACATCTAAAATATCCAAACGGAATTATTTTGATGACAGGACCTACAGGTTCAGGTAAAACAACAACACTCTATGCGTGTCTTGATTATGTAAATAAGACTGAAGTAAATATAATCACCTATGAAGATCCAGTAGAAAACAAAGTAATGGGACTCAATCAAGCACAAATTAGATCTGACATAGGATTCACCTTTGCAAATGGATTAAGATGATGATTGAGACAAGATCCAGATATCATGATGGTGGGAGAAATACGTGACAGAGAAACACTTGATATGGCAATGGAATCAGCCATGACAGGTCATTTAGTATTTTCCACGGTACATACGAATTCATCAGCAGAAACGATTACAAGAGTATACAATCTATGAGCAAAACCATATATGGTTGTGGGTACATTCAACGTAGTAATGGCAGAAAGATTGATAAGAAGGGTTTGTGATCATTGTAAAGTAAAAACATCAGTCAGTGACAATCCAAAATATATATTTGCAAAAGAGAGCTTTAGAAATTTTGATAAAGAAGCACTCAAGAAAGAAATTCTCAGTAGAGGAATAAACCAACAACAACGAAATGATTTCATAAACAATGGGCTAATTTATACAGGAAGTGGAAAAGATCCTACGACAGGAGGAAAATGTGCAGTATGCGAAGGAAGTGGATACAAGTGAAGAATAGGTATTTTTGAAATGATGGATTATACTGATGAAATAAAAAATATGCTATTAGATGGTAAATCATCATTTGAAGTCGAAAGTGTAGCACTTAAGAAGGGTATGATTAACCTAGAAAGAGACGGAATATTTAAAGTAATCAAAGGGAAAACAACACTAGATGAAGTCTATAGATACGTAAAAGCAAAATTTGAAAAACAATAAATCAAAAAAACATTCATACATATTTTATTTACGCATCACAACATGAAAGTAAGCAAATTATGATCACTTGAAAAGCTCATGATACAAAAGTTTTTTGCACCAAAACTAAAAGAAAAAACAAATTTTTTTAGATTATTAGCATTGGCACAAAGATCTTGATTATGATTAAGAGATGCGTTGATATCTATAAAAAAATCTGGAAAAGACAAAGGAATGATTATGATAATTGAAGATTTAATAGATCAGCTAACACAATGATACACCCTTTCTAAAGCGATGATAAATCATGCTTATTTTTTCCAAAATGAAGAAATTGCATTAATAGAATCAGCAGAAACCATGGGAAATCTTCCAGAAATATTAGATGAAATAGCATTAGAACTTGAAAACACACAAAGAATTAACGCCAAAATAAGCAAGGCTATGACATATCCTGTATTACTTATCGGATTTGCTTTCATAGCAGTTGTAATATTACTTATGTTCGTAATTCCGACAATTGTATGAATGTTTCCAAATCAAGAAAGCTTACCAAGTCTAACAAAGTTCATGATGTGAGCATCAGGATTTCTAAAAAACACTCGATATATAATAGCTATTGTGATTATAGGAACAATTATACTATATAATTTTTTATACAAGCAAGTATTAACATTCAAGATGTTGGTCGATAAAATAATGATTACCATACCAGCAGTCTCAGGCGTAGTAAAAACATACTACATGTATAGATTTGCAAAGCTTTTAAGTCAACTATACAATGCTTGAGTAAGTCCAATTGTTTCATTAGAACTGATGGGCAATACATTCACCAACTTCTTTTACAGAAAAAAGATGATAGAGATAAAAGAAAATCTCAATGCAGGATTTACCTTTTCCGAATCTATGGAATGATCATCATTATTTGATCCAATATTGGTTCAGATTGTTCACGTAGGAGAAGACACAGGAAACATAAGCGAAGTATTAAAAAAAATGGCCGATTTCTATCGTGATATGTTACAAACAAAAATAGATATCTTAATGAGCTTGATAGAACCAATATTAATGGTATTTATAGCTATAATAGTGGGAATAATAGTAGGATCTATTTTCTTGCCTATGGCAGAATTGGTCAACGTAATTAAATAATTTTATATCCTTAAATTGATCATGAAAAACAGCATCATAATCACAGCAGTGTGCATAATCATATGAGGATGGGGAAATATTTCTTTAGCTCAAAACCAAATAGGAGAAACAACAGGAATCTGAGCTATAATCTTCGAAAACAACAATCAAGAAGAAATGTGAGGTCACAGCATAGTAATGAACGAAATAAGTTATGATATAATCAAGACTCATCTTGTATTAGCAGGAAAAGACACAAAAATACATGAATACGATTCAGAAACGTTAACAACAATAAAAGGACTAGAAGAACTCACAAAACAAGACGTAATAGAAACACTTAGCATAGCAACAAACAAGCAAGAAGCATTAGCGAAATATTTGGCTGATTGTGACCAATATCTACAGAAATGAGACGGTATTTCTGCATATTTAAGGCAGGATATGCAAATACTCAAACAAGATATGCAGTCATGTATAAATGAAAAAAGCGTAAGTGATAAAGCATATTTTGATGCTATAGAAAGATACGATCAAAAAACAATGGAGACATCATTAACAAATTCTATAACATATGAAAACTGTGCCACAGAAAATAGAATAAAATACAATGCTAAAGCAAGTATAACACAAAAAATAGTATTTTACCTTGGCTTACTCCAAAAGAAGTACGATGTGCTTTTTGCTAAACAAGACATTGTAACGAAAAATTTCGAAATATTCAGAGACAAGATATTGCCTGATCTCAACGAAATTGACACATTACTCCAACAATACAAATTTTAAAATGAAAAAGCATAAATACAGAAAAACAAAAAAATATTTCACACGACACGAACACGTACATCAACCACAAAAATAGAATAATTTTCGTTGAAGTTCTTAATTGAATAAGTAATATCAAACACAGGAAGTTTACCCTGAAGTATTTTTGTATATGAGCATAAAACATATCAACAAGAAAAACATAACGATATTTAGCCTCATAGCTTGTATATGATTGTTTTTTTCTAGTGTGTTCATTGTCAAAGCATTCAATGATTCAAAACTCTATGATGGATTAACAGAGAATGCAAAAATAGATTCCGAAACTACCTTATGAAAAAAAATAACAAGCATAAAAAACACATTACAGGCCAATGAGTTTATTGAAAAAGAAGAATACGAAAAAGCATTACCATTAATTAGTGGGAACACAGCAGATGATTATTACAATCGTGCAACAATACAAACACTTTTGGCATATAAAAGAGGAGTACAAAACACTATTTCAGGATTAGAAAATGCACAAATATTTATTGCTCAGGCACAACAAAATTTTGATATCGCAAAAAAGCTATCCACATCTCCAACAATAACACGTGCCATCATAGATAATCAGAATACAATACGTGGAGTAGCCACTGTTGTAGACATTAAGACATGCTATGGTATATGACAAAATATCATTATACAGATGAACGATATTGCTTCTATAATAGAAAACATAAAAAACACCTTAAACAAGGAAGAAATATATATCAACAAAAGAGCCAAAACATTAGACCCCAAATGTTACAAAAAAATAGCAGATATATTAGAAACAAGTAGATGACAAGTATGATTATTTCAGCTTCAGATACAAAAAGACACCACAAAATATATTTCTGATTTTTCCGACAAAATAGAAAATCCCATACTTTGTATTGATGCTCCTTATGAGAACATCCTTCCTTCGATGATCAAAGGAAAAGAATGATTACAACAATATCAACAACTACATCAGAACACTATAGAAGCACTAAAAAACAACAACCCTCAAGACATTAAAGAACTTTGCGATCAGACAAAAAACGACGAACAAATCAACCAACAAATTGAAAGTTCAGTTCAAGAACTTCTACAAAAACTAGAAGACAATAAAACGGAAAACAAAAAAAAGCAAAGAGCAAGTACGGAAGTACAGTATAAAGACTTTTTCGATAAAGATGAAAAAAAGACATTGGAAGAAATCCAGACAACCAACCAATGATGGATCGATACGATGCTCAACATAAGGGGGAAAGGAAATTATGATCCAGAACAATATATCAATGATATGTTCAATCAATTTTATGGAAACTCAGGAGACTTTATAAATCTTCATAAATAAAAATGTAGAGACGGAAAAGATCCGCCTAGAATCATCAACCAATCACATTCCACAGAAAATTTTAGTTATTTTACCGCAAACATGTTATCACTTAAAAATCTCTCAGTTACCGTAGACAACAAAACAATCATAGATGACATTTCCATGGATTTTGAACTTGGAAAAAACTATTGTATCATAGGAAAAAATGGTTCAGGTAAGTCATCATTAGCTATGACTATCATGGGGCATCCTAAATATAAAATTACTAATTGAAAATTGAGAATTGAAAACCTGCCTGCCGGTAGGCAAGGTTGAAAATTGAAAATTAATCTTTTAGCGCTTGATCCTCATGAAAGAGCAAAACTATGAATATTTGTAGCATTCCAACATATCCCAGAAATTAAGGGTATAAAACTTTTTGAATTTCTCAGATCTATATATGACGCAAAAAACGACTCAACAACATCTTTCTTAGCATTCAAAAAAATCATAGAACCACTTATGCAAGAATTAGAAATATCAATGGAATTCCTTCGAAGAGATTTGAATGTAGGATTCAGTGGGGGAGAAAGAAGAAAAATAGAAATAGTACAACTTAAATTACTCGAACCAAAATATATTTTCTTAGATGAGATAGATAGCGGATTAGATGTTGATGCATTCAAATCAGTAGTTCAAATGATAGCTAAAGTGAATCACGAAAAAAATAGCTTCATCATCATTACTCATATTTTCGATATCTTGAAATATATTTCCGTAGATCATGTATATATCTTAGAACAAGGAAAGATCATTAAAGAAGGAGATCAGAAATTAATTGAAATAATCAAAAAAGAATGATTTATCGATATAGAAAACAAATAATGAAAACATTAAAGAGATTATTATCCCCGATAAAAGAATTACCAGGGCGTTACGTATTTTTCATCGTAACATCTGCATATTTTTGAGTAATGCGACCCATCAATGCATTATTAGTAAGTAAAGCAATAAAATGAATGGAAATAAAGGATTTTCAATATTTTAAGACATATTTATTTATTTTTTTATGATTTATAGTTGTTAACTATGCAAGCAATTACTTCATAAGAACATCAAGAAAAATAACTGTAAGATTATTTGCAAAAAATGTTTATAACCACTATTTGGAAAAATACATTAAATCAGACAACAATAAAATAGAATGATTAGGCACAGGACAATCCAATAGTATCATCCAAAAATGAGTCGACTCTCAAAGATCAATAGTAAACGACACCTTATTATGAGGATGAGTTAGGTTTATAACAAATATTTTAATGATATTTACTATAATAACCATTAGCTTATGACGATGGATACTTTTGATGGTAGTGATAGTGTTTATTATTATGGTTTTGTTTGCGTGGTTCGGGAATAAGCGTCTAGATAAAATAAGAAAAAATAGAAGGGAAATATTTATTCAGACCGATAGATCAATTGTAAGATTAATTATGTCAAAATTTGAGATATTACAAAACAGCAAAATAGCAAAAGAATTACATATGATTAGTGAATACTTTTCAAATATCATATACTGGGATAAAAAAGAAAGCAAATGATTTATCATAGCAAGCGATTTACCAAGAGCATTAATAGATTTTGTTAAATTCTGATTAATATTCTGGTATGGACTACAAATATTCCGATGAAATTCTTCTTTCGCTGAATTCACACTTATCTGGATGTTAATGAATCAAATTACTTGAGTACTTTTTGAAGCAAACGATATGATGCTCAACTATTATGATCAGATAACCTATGTACATAAATTACGAAACACATTTGATGAAATGCCCAAGTTAAAATGATACGAGGAAGGAAAAGAATTTAGTTATGTATGATGAGATATAAGATTAGATAAAATAACATTTTCATACGGAAATAAAAACATATTCCAGAATTTTAATTTGGAAATTTCATGAGGGAAAAAAACTGCGTTTGTATGAGAAAGCGGATCAGGAAAAACAACATTACTTAAATTAGTTTCATGATACGTACATCCCGATGTATGAAACATAATTATTGATGGACAAAAATTATCAGAAGTAGCATTAAAATCTTATTACCATAAGATATGATATCTTACCCAAGATCCAAATGTATTTGACTGAACCATAATAGATAACCTGCTTTACGGAACAAGAAAAAAACCAACTAAAGCACAAATTGACAATGCAATAAAATCAGCAAAATGTGATTTTATTTATACATTCAAAGATAAATTACAAACACAGATAGGAGAAAAATGAGTCAAATTGAGTTGAGGTCAAAAGCAAAGACTTGCTATAGCGAAGCTCTTTTTAAAAGATCCTAAAATAATTTTTCTTGATGAACCAACAAGCTCATTAGATAGCTTTTCAGAAGAAGATATTTCAAAAGCATTCAATAACTTATTTATATGAAGAACAGTCATTGTAGTTGCACACAGACTACAAACAGTAAAACAAGCGGACATAATACATGTTATGGAAAATTGAAAAATAATAGAAAGCGGAAATCATCAGCAATTACTCACAAAGAAAGGAATTTACTACAAAATGATAGAATTACAGTCAGGATTTTAATTATAGAGAAACACATGTCACTCAAATCAACACTAGAATCATCAGACAAGATCACATATGAACTCTACCTCACAGGACTCACAGAAGATACCGTAAGGAAGATTTCTGCTGAACAAAAAGAACCCGAATGGATGTTAAATCACCGTTTGGAATCTTTAAAGATATTCAAAAACATGAAAATACCTACACGAGGACCAGATCTTTCTGGATTGAATCTCGACGACATTGTCTACTATGCTAAGCCACATAAAGACCATGAAGGATATGCTAACAATCGAGAAGATGTACCAGTGGAAATAAAAGATAAATTTAAAAGACTCTGAATACCAGAAGCAGAACAAAAATATCTAGCAGGTGCAGGAGGACAATATGACTCATTGAATGTCTATCATCAAATCCAGGAGAAACGATCCAAACAATGAATCATTTTCGAAGATATGCCACAAGCAGTGATTAAGTATCCAGAGTTAGTCAAAAAACATTTCATGAAATTAGTGCCAGCACAAGATCATATGTTTGCAGCCTTACATGGTGCCGTCCGAAGCTGAGGAACATTTATCTACGTACCTAAGTGAGTAAAATTAACCGATCCACTACAAGCATACTTTCGTATGAATACCTATGCATGATGACAATTTGAACATACCATGATCATTATAGAAGACGATGCTGAAGGAAGTTATATAGAAGGATGTTCAGCACCAAAATTTGATAAAGCATCGTTACACGCTGGATTGGTAGAAATATTTGTAGGAAAAAATGCTAAGATGAAATATTCATCAGTAGAAAATCGATCAACCAACACCTATAATCTCAACACAAAAAGAGCGGTAATAGAGGAGCATGGCTATATGGAATGGGTGAATGGAAACCTTGGATCATGTACGACAATGCTTTATCCTTGTTCGATACTCAAGTGAGATTACAGCAAAACAGATATGCTTGGAATAGCAGTAGCGGGACAATGACAACATCAGGACACTTGATCCAAAGCTATTCACCTAGGCAAACACACATCATCAAATATTGTAGCAAAATCCATCTCCAGGAGATGAGGAATCAATACATATCGTGGACTTGTCGTTATTGGAAAATGAGCTGATCATGCAACAAACAACACCCAATGTGATGCATTGCTCTTTGATGAAACATCAATATCAAACACCATACCAAACATTCAATCAGATAATGAGACTGCTATTGTAGCACATGAAGCCAGCGCGTGAAAAATAGATGAATCTGAACTTTTCTACCTCATGGCTCGTTGACTAACAAAGGACAAGGCGACCACAATGATCGTCAACGGATTCTTGTCTTCTGTAATCAAAAAACTTCCGCTAGAATACGCAGGAGAATTGAATAAATTAGTAGAACTAGAAATGGAAGGATCCATATGATAGAAAGGTTTAATGACACACAATAGTATATTCAATAAAAAAAACGATATAATTTTATATAATATCAAAAACATGGAAACCAATAGACCCAAAGTAGGTGTTTGAGTAATAGTTCGTAAAGACGGTAGAATATTATTGGGAAAAAGAAGAAATGCACATGGAGACGGAACACGAAGTTTTCCATGATGACATTTAGAATTTAACGAATCTATAGAGGAGTGTGCTATCAGAGAAACCATGGAAGAATCAGGAATAAAAATCAAAAACATAATCACAGGACCATTTACCAATGATATCTTTCAAGAAGAAGGAAAACACTACGTAACAGCATATGCAATCTGTGATTACGATGAATGAGAAGTCAAAATCATGGAACCAGAAAAATGCGAAAAACGAGAACGAGTAGAACGAGAAAAATTTCCATCGCCAATATTTTTACCTATAGAAAACCTCAAGAAACAAGGTTTTCATCCATTTTCATAATATATTATATGAAATATCCATATTTTTTAATAAGGTTTTTTAGTTTATCAGCCAATTCGGGATCAATCGGCTTAGTAAGCGCATACAACCTATTGATACTGGTATTGTGTTTGTTTTTTCTCAAAATAAGCTCCCAAACACTCACATCCAAGGTTTTGTGATATTTTCTAATAACTTTCTTCACAAGTTCATTGATATATCACTGAGCAATCATACCAGGATTATAAAGACTTTCAAGAATAGCTAGTTCCAATCAGGCAATTGAAAAAGTATGCTTGCCGATAGTCACTTTTTTAGTAAGTTTCCAAAAAAACTTAAAAAGATTGTCGGTCTTATTTTTTGCGTATGTCTTAAAAACTATTTGCTTATCAAACATCACTACTTCAGTTGCTTGTTTATGTTGATTGACAATAGACAACTCATCAGGAACATCAAAAGAGGAGAGATTAAGTTCAAGTGCTTTAAGTCATCAAACATACCAATTACCCTTAAGAAAATCCGTACAATGCTTTTTGACAATGGTTCGATAAAAAAGATCGATAATCTCTTCTTTTGTATAAACATGTTCAGGATCTTTGACAAAAAAGATATTTTTTTTGAGGTTTTCAAGATATCATCTGATTTTAAGGTAGTACACAACCTTATACATTTTCTGTATAGAAAAATCTTCGGCAAGCGTAGGTTTGAGGAGTGATGAGATTTTTCCCGCATCTATCAGCCTTCATTTATATTTTATCAACTTTTTGACAAGGTTGTCAAAAACAATATTCGACATATACAGGTACTTACCTATAAAATTATTACAAAAAAATGTAATGTTTTTTACAAAAAAATCAAGACGATTTTTCCACAAAAATTCAAATGGTTTTTCTATTGCATTTATTTTTTAAAACCATAAAAACGCCCGTACCCACATTTTTTATATAGTAGCATTATATGAATCAAATGAGCCTAATCACACAAACAGACGTATGTCAAAAAAGAGCTTGTCTCGACAATGTTCGCGCTGTCTTCACAGAAAATACTGATGGGTCATATGATGTGGTATTAGAAATCAATTCAAACAAATTTTTGATTGCAATGCACAATATTGCAAATCAAATAGACAGTCTAGAGCTTATAAGTACAAAAGGATTTATGGAGATTAGCAACAAAATCATCCTTATGATCAAAAGACTCATAGAACATCTTCGATATAGATTAGACTAAAACACAGTCAGAAGTCTATAAAGCCAAGTTTTTCAGTGACTTTAGGGACTTTACAGACTTTATAGACCTTACAGATTAAAATATGAACGAAGAACAAAATCTCATGATACAAGAATACGCAAAAAACCCTCTTCAAAACTTTGCTATGAAAGAGTATACAATCAAGCAACATGAGGGAAATTTTATCTGTGGAGATGATATCGTCGTATATATAGTAATAAAAGACGATAAAATAGAAGAATATAGTTTTGATGGCAATTGTTCAAACATCACTACAGCAGCAGCTAGCTTCTTATCAGAATTTATCATAGGAACACCCATAAAAGAGATTCTTCATCGAAATTATCAAACCATGGTAGATCGTTGATTTGAGGTCTCACCAAGAAGAAAAAGAGCATGAGTTATAGCCATATTAGCGACAAGAAACGCAATCCACAAACACATAAATGACGGTCAGAACGATACATTTGACGATATAATAGATGACTAAATGAGACAGATATACACATAAATTGACAAGTTTTTGACAAAAATGATAAAACACTGTTAAAAAGCCAAAAAAATGATATTGAAAACAATAGACAAATAAATACACATTAACCGAAACATAGGTAAAACACTCATTTAAATTGTTTCTATAAGCATGAAACCATTAAAAAACCTTCTGATAAACATCATCGTCAATGGAGCAGTATTGTATGCTATAGTCAATTACATCCCAGAATTATGATTCAAGATTCAGACAATATACAAGGACATATATATCATATTTGGTATCTTAGGAATAATATTCTGGCTTATCAATTCTGTACTTAAAAAAATCCTCAATATCCTTACTTTACCAGTAAGACTAATAACACTATGACTATCATCACTACTACTCAACATAATAGTCTTATATATCTTTGAACAAACAGTTAACTACTTAGATCTTGGAATTACAGTACAACTTGGAACACTAGTTCAAACACTAATATTATCAATAATTTTAAGCACAATATACTTTGTAATCAAAAAAATCATATAGTCGATTACCAACAAACAAAAAATAATCTTTATTTAATAAATAGCATATATAAAAATGAACAAAGGAAAAATGCTCTATCTAATAGTCATAATCTCAATATTCATCTTTCTTTGGATACCTTATTTCGAAAATATAGCAACACCAGTAAGTATCGCATTCTTTGGTGGAGGACCTAACTTCATAAATATATATCCACGAATATTGTTTTTAGGAATGGTAGAATGAGTACTCATCACTATATTTATACAAAAGATAATAAAAGATATAAAATATCAAGAACCACCAAAATTTGATCTCAACCAATAAACAAAAAAAAATATAAATAGAATAGTGCATCATGTATTGATGTAATAAATTGTAATTTGGACTTTGTCCGTGATAAATTACAATAAATTGCGCGAAAACAATAAGCTAACGTGTATTTTAAATTATTAATGACAGGTAATTATGAGTAAAACGTACAACGTAACAAGAGAAGTTGCATCAAAATCTTTAAATATATCTACAAGAACTATCGATAGATATATCAAAAGCGGAAAATTATCCTACAAAAAGATTGCAAACAAGGTCTTATTAGCAAAAGAAGAAGTTATCTCACTAAAACAAGAGTTTGCAACGCTTCACCAAGAGCTTAACACAGAAATCATCAATCAATCTAGTTCAGAAAGCACAACCAGTATGGCCAACAAAGGGGATGTGGAAAACGCTATTGATCAAAAAGTAGAAAAGTTTTTTCTTATATTCAAAGAAAAGGAAAAAATGCTTGAAGAAAAGAATAAAGTAATCTTCGTACTTCAACAAAGGGTATCTGAACTTGAAAATAAAATTCAACATATGATAGCACTACCTGATTACAACAAAGAGAAACAAGAAGCTATTATGGAAAAGCAAAAACTAGAGGAAAAAATTGGACAACTCAAGGGTATGATAAAAAATGAAAAACTCAAAAACCTAATTTTCATATGACTTTCACTTGTTTTCATCGTGGTTGCATGATTCTTCATTCTTAATGGATAGAACAAAATCAAAGACATATCAGTACAAAATTCCGGAAATTAAAATCCGGATTTTTTTATATAATTACAGAAAAATACCATTGACTTATATAATAAATTAAATATGATATAGTGGAATTTTACCGCATACACTATCGGTTCATGATCGAAACAATTATGGCATATAAGATATACATCACGATAGGGGTTTTGATTATTCCTTCTTTTTTGTGTATACTCTACATCACCAAAAGAATTATAGACAAAAAAAGAGAAAGAGATACTACAAATTGATGGGACACCAAGAAAACTGATCCAAGCATTGGATATACAACAAGAGATGACAACAAACACATACTAACGATGATAGAAAATCTTAGGAAAGATTTGTATACGTGGAAATCGGAAATACATACAAAAAACGATATCGAATATGATATCGACAATTTTTACAAACAAACCTGATTACAACAAAACATATGATCACATCCACAAAGATACCAAGAAAAAAACAATCAAGAAGAAGATATACTCCACAAAGAACAAGTAAGAATAATGAATCAAAACATAAGTAAATTTTTGATTATCTACAGAGAAAAAGACAAAACAATAGAAGAAAAAGACAAATACATTCAAACCCTACAACAGAGATTCAATGGAATAGAAAGAGAGATAGAAAATATATATACACATAAAAAAAAGACCGAATATATGTTTGATCAGAGATTGTATGAACTAACGAAACAAACGCAAGAAGAAGAAAAAAGAACTATTATACTGATAGTTTTATTCATCTTAGTGATTTTAACCAATATCTGAGGATTTATATATATGTCTATGTAGAAACATAAGAAATATTATAGAAATATAGTAGAAAAAACATCAGCAAATTCCTGTCTACAAGCATCAAAGTTAGAATTTTCCAACCATCTCTTAAAATCATAATGACAGAATTTAACCATATTTTCCAATCATTTTTCTGGCATATCCAAATACGTTTCTATATCTCATTTTTTGAGTATAAAGATATGTTTTTTATAAAGTCCATCAATACCAACCAAAAGACGTTTATATTCTTTAGGAAACACATTTCTAATAGTATCCACTAATTTATTATAATGACGATGGGTCTTTCCCGTTTTTTTGAGTCAAGCATAATGAGCTCTAGCTTGTTTGTAATAATAGGTGAGATCATTCTGCGTCATAAATCCATAATCAACGATATTATCCCAATCACCGATAAAAAACGAACGCAAACCAAATCTCGAAAGAAACGTACTTCGGACCTTATAACTTCATTTACCATTAATATTGATGATTTCATAATCAGTAAGCTTATCTTTCCATTCAGGAGACATATGAAGATGCTTCAAATAAAAATCAAAGAAATACGCATCAGTTTCACCTTCTACCATGATGATGTTATTGACGAAAAAGATTTTAGAAAGATTTTCGAATTTAAGGAGATGTACCAAAGTAGACTCATCAGAAGACAAGGTAAAGGAGGGATTTTTTATCATAGTCTCGCCATTGATTTTTGCAACTCTATAGACATTACCTATATTGGATTCATTGATGAAAAGAGGGGAATAAGTAGATAGAATAAATTGTGTACGTATATTTTTATTCATATTTTCTATGATTCTTCAGAAACTTCTTTGCATTTGTGGGTGAAAATGTATTTCGGGTTCATCTATAATAATCAATCCTTCTCTAAGGTCATATCCATACATAGTAAAAATCATGGACAATAAGGATTGTTCTCAATCACTTAATTCAGCAAAGGTGAGCTTTTGACCGAATTGATCTATCAGAAGAAAGGTAAGTAGCTTATCTGCATATTCAATATGTAAATTTTTATTAAGATATTTTTTAATAACAGCAGACATACTGATATAAAAATCAGATTGTTCCAACTTTTTTGAATACACTATCATATCATTTTGACTCATTTTCAACGTAGAATGATCGGAGAGAATATTTCGAATTTTTTTAACACAAAGATAAAATCAGATATACGAATGATAATCTACTGAATCTTTTGTTCCTATAAAAGTATTCCAAGCACGAGGATCAACAACATTAGAGACGTGTTCTAGGCTTCTATCAATACCCACAAATCAAATGCCGTTCGCTAAAGGAACCAAGGGCGCATTATCTCATCTCTCTAAATCATTATAGATATCGATAAAAATTTGGATAAGTTCTATGGTTTGGAGATATAAAAGTACAAACTTCTCCTGTGGAGAATGTGTATGAGCAATATCAACCGTCTTTTTGTGGACGTCAAAAGAACATTCTAAGACAAAAGAATTGGGAATAGCATCAATCTCTTCATCAGAAAATTTTGGATACGTGATACTCAAAGTACTATAGGTCGCTACCAAAGCATTTAATATATCTGCATTACGTGATATATACTGCATATTATCATAATCATGCTGAGTCAATGCAAATTCAACAATAGTTTGAGATGGTTTCTCAGGATATCTGAAATGCGCATAAAGTCAGTCAGTATATTGATCATTGATGGTGATAACCTTTTTTTTATCAATAAATACATTTTGCCTATCATACATATAATCATTGAGCACAGCTACCTTGAGTACTTGTCTAAGAATATGGAGAAATCAGCTTTTACCAGCACCATTCGGTCATATAAGCACATTAACATCATTTTTATCTTTATTATGAAATTTTACACCCTCAAACCCATTGAGATTTGGCTGATAAGGATAACTAAGAAGGTTGGAGATTTTGATATTGGTCAATTGCATGAAACAAATAGATAGGGGTAAATGCTTGTATGTTAACCATAAATAACTATATATTACTTTGTAACCAAGACAAAAAACTTTATGGCGTATGCTGTATACTCTAACTTACTACAAGTATATCCAAAACACGTTTTTTTGCAAATTTAGAGTTCTTTATTTGTATAAAAAATAATGCAAGAATTGAAGGAAAACAAGAACATCATACAGCACCTCCAAAGGATACTAAAAAAGCATACTAAGCTTTCATGTGAGAAGAAAATGAAACTTTATTGCTATTATTTGACCAAATGAGCAAGGAAGAAACTCTTATTTTACCTTAATCCAAGACATAATGAAACAGTTTTTGGTATAAGTCATCGAGGAACAGATATTTTGGAAAAACATCCTATACTACAAAGTATTGCGGACGAAACAAAAACAAGCGTTATGAAGTTTAGCATAAAAAAAGTAGAAGATATAGAAACAAAAGCAATCAGCAAGATAATAGAGCTAATAATGGAAAGCAACAAGATTATGACATAAATATTTATACAATAAGAGCACAAAATGAATCATCCAAAAAAGATCGTAGGCTACGAATGAAATATGGAAAATTTATGAGAAGACATAGGAAATTTAGACTATGATGCACTAACAGAACTCTTTGGCATTCTTAGCAAGAAATTTGCAAAGGACAGTCTACATGATGAAGAACTCAATCATCCACAAGTAGCAGTATACTTGGAAAATATAGCAAAAGGACTACAAGAGATATTAGAAAAAGATATGCAACCATTAGCAGATCTTTGTAGAGAATATAACAAGAAGGGGATAAAATAAGTTTTAGTATATACATACACCGATGGATGATAGATTATTTTCGTTTAAACAGAAATCACAAGATTTTGTGGTAACCGAAGAATTACAGTTTACCTTAGCAAACAAAGGAGATGTTTTTTTTGTGTTCTTTGAAAAAAGAAACATGAATACCATGGATATCGTAAATCACATATGCTCCATATGTAATATTTCTAGATTATCACTTGGTATAGCCTGACTCAAAGACAAAAAAGCAATAACAAGACAATGGATTTGTATCTATAAGAGCGCACTTAAGAAAATATGATGAGAGGTAGTGTTTTTGGAAACCATATGAGAGGTAGCAAAAGTATTGAATACATGATGGCATACAGAACCGATAGGGATGACTACACCAATAAAAAACGGTTTTTATATAAGACTAAGAGCAAACAAAAAATTGAGTATACATGAAAAAGATATTTCACAAAAAAAGATTATGAGTTTATGTAAAAAATGATTTCCTAATTTATTTTGAAATCAGAGGTTCGGAATAAATGGAATGAACCCAAAACAGGGGAGTGATATTCTCCAATGAAAATCATCTATAAGAGACAAAAAAGATATTGTTTTTAAAATACAGGCATACGCAAGCAAGATATTCAATGAATATATACATTCCAGAACAAAAAAATGATTACAGATTTTGGATGGAGATATCGTCATCGACACAGCAAATCCCCAAAAAAATCAGTTTGGAATATATCAGGCAAAGACAAATACAATAAAGCTTTTTGACGATATGAAAAAAAACGAACAATTTTTTCGTTATCCAACCAGTACAAAATGAGAGATACCATTCAATCCAGAAACCATGATAATTACATGACCAGTAGTATGATATAACCTTTTGTTAGCACCTAAAGATAGTTTTGCAGGAAACAAAGAACAAGGGTTACTTGAAAAAAACAAGGTTACAGAAAAAAGCGTAAAATTATGTATAAAATACAAAATATTTTGAATCAGAAGACCGATTCGAGTATTCCCCCAGAAAGTAAACATACAGTTTCAACAAGACGACATCCTATTAAATTTCACCTTACCATCATGATCATACGCAAGTATCATGATAGATGAACTAGAAAAAACAGTATGAGTAAATGTTTCCCAATAGAGAAGTAGAATTATTTTTTATAAAGATAGATCACTTTTTTGTTGTGTGCATCATGAATAACCTCAAAAGGTGTGTGTTTGACAAAGACAAAGGAATTAGAAATAATAATGGTATGATCTCATAATCCATCAAATATTCGGTCTTCCATAAAAATAAGTTGTTCAGGCCAAAGATAAAGATAGATATAAGCGTAATTTTTTAGTTGCGCTTTTTTGAAATTTGATCTAATCAAGCTAATGTCTTTATATCATAACAATCGATTAGAAAACTTTCCATACCAAATCACAAAAGGATTAAGATCATATCAATTGCCTTTCAAGCCAAACTCTTTAGCAAAGAATCTGAGCGCCTTCCCATCACCACACCCAAGATCCACGATAGTAGATCATTTTTTGAGCCTAAGATGCTGTTTCATGATACGTAAATGAGAATCAAACGATGGAACATAGGGAGCCCTTTTAAATCACGTAATGATAGGTCACAAAAACAAAGTAACAGAAAAAATAGTGAACGACAAGACCATAATAAGAAAAATAATCAGTAATATAATTTTTATAATCATAATACATGTGTAGCATTATAGAGACTAAATAAAAGCGAAAACTATTTATAAATAAAAAAATCACTCCCTAGGGAGCAATCTCTTATACATTAAGAAAATTATTCTGCTGCTACTTCTTCAGCTGCTACAGGAGTTTCTTCAGTTACTTCAGGTGTAGCTACTTCAGGTGTTTCTGTAGTTTCTACTTCTGGTGTAGTTGTTTCGTCTGTCATAATATTTCGGGTTACTAAATAAAAAGTCGCATCAAACACGTCGATACAAATACCACCCTAAGATAATCCTAACCAATAGCTAGACTTTTTTCAAAGAAATAACAAAACATATTGTTGGGCTTGAAGAAAAATGTCAAATAGTTATACATTACCTATGGAAAAAATAGAACAAGCCTGAGAACAGATATGACACAAACTGACGATATGAAAGCATAGCGTAGATATTGCCGTAATTCAAGGATGAATGGGCGTAGGGATATCAACCGCAGAACTTGCAGGTAACGTTGCACTCAATTGATGAATAGGGACAATATCAGCTACAGCATTACACAAGACCGCACAATATAGACACCTTTTGATACAAAATATCAAGGAAGCAAAAAAGAATGCAAGCACACCAGAGAATCCAAGAGGTAAATTATCTCAAGAACAGATTGATGCATATCTACTCAAAACACAAATAGAGTGTATCAAAAGCGAAGTAAAAAAAGCTAAAGAAATAGCACAAGGAAAATGAGCAGTCTTTATCAATATCATGGTTGCCACAACCAATTACGAAGAACAAGTCAAAGCTGCATGTGAAGCATGAGTAGACGGTATAGTTTCATGAGCAGGATTACCTAAATATTTACCAGAATTAACCAAAGATTATCCTGATGTAGCGATTGTTCCTATATTATCCAATGTAAAGGGAGTAAACGTACTACTTAAATTACGAGAAAAAAGCGGAAGATTACCCGACGCTATAATACTGGAAGATCCATCAACAGCAGGATGACATTTAGGAGCAGCAAACGTAGAAAAAACACAGAATGAAGAAGGAAAATTGTCGACAGCAATCCCAGCGGTTATTGCACTATTAAAATCTAAAGGAATACACATTCCTGTAATTTGAGCATGAGGAATCACCAACAAAGAAGAAATGAACGAAATCATAAAGCTATGAGCATCTGGAGTACAGGTAGGAACAAGATTTGCTGCAAGCAAAGAAAGCCGAGCAAGTCAACAATTCAAAGATGCTATAGTCAATGCCACAAAAGAAAAGATACTTACCTACATGTCTAGTGCATGATTACCAGCAAGAGCATTAGAAGAAAGCTGAATATTTGAGAGAATGAATGACGTTGAGGTCAAAGTAAGAAAATGTATAGAAAACTGTCTCGTTCATTGCTGATATAGAGACGGAAATCCTAACTTAGCACAAATGTGTATCAACAAAGAACTGGTTAGATCTACAACATGATGACGTTGAGAATGACTTATGTTTACAGGATCATCTGCAGAGAGAATCGAATCAATACTCACCGTAAAAGAGATTATGGAGATGTTTTCAAAGTAAAAAAAACAATTCACTATAAAACATAGTATCAGGTTAAATCCAGAGGAGAAAACATTCTCGTTTTTGACTTTTTCTTATTTTCGAATATAATTGAGTGACTATTTATAACTAATGTAAATAGATGATAAACACCGTAACAAGAATAGATGAATTTCAAGAAAACAGTAGTTCTTCATCAGAATGATCTTTTGACGATAAAGCATATAAAGAATGACTACAGAATATACAGAAAGACATAAACAAAGAGAGTAAGATACAAAACGAAGAAAGACATAAACAGATATTTTTATTGAACCTTGAAGATACAATCAGTTCAAAAATAAACAGAAAAGAATTGATGGAAATAGCAAAAAAAGGAATTGATAAGTGAGACATCATCATAAACAACAAAGGAGAAGTAGACAATATTACAATAGATAAAAATTGAAAAAGAGTTGATAGTGCATTATTTGGTCTTGCACGTGATAGATTTTGAAATAAGTTTGCTATAACGTATCGACTAGAAACAAGAAGCACAAATTTTAAAAATTGGTTTGGGGATCGACAAAACGATCCAAAAAATGCTAGCAAAGTTGTAGATAAAAATTGAGAGCCATGGATGGTCTTTCATGGTGGAAAGAAAAAATTTGATGAGTTCAAAACATGACTTAATAGTCAGTGATGATGAAGTTTTGGCGTATTTACTACTTCACAAAAAGAGATAGCAGAATCATACGCAAAAGAGAAATGAGACAATGATGTTGAAGTAACAGAATCTACATTATATTCTCTTTTTGTAGTAATAAAGAAACCTATAATATTTCAAAATAAAGTAGAATTAGAAAATAAGATAAAAGAGCTTTGATGATGATGATTTAATGATAGAAAAGCTTTAGAAAAAGCAGCAGCCATACTTAAAAGTGAATATGACGGACTATATATAAAAGAATCTGATTGATATGATCAAATAATGTCATTCGATACCAAAAACCTAAAATCAGTGGAAAACATTTGATCATTTTCTACTAATGATGCAAAAATTGCAGCATAAGAAGAGGAGTGGAGTAGACAATAAGAACAATTACCATTCAAAAAACAAAAAAATTTATCTGTTTTGTACTACAGAATATGCATATACAAGAAAGAGATGGAAAAATAATAAGTTACGTAAAAGATTTACTAAATTTTAATAAAGTTAAAAAAGTGTCAGACGGATACAAAACTTCAATGATAAAGATTTTAGACAATAAAACGATTGGAGAGTGAGCATGTGGAAAAATAACAAGGAATACAATATCTATATGAAGGAGAAAAAGAAAATTAGCTATGAAACATTTTAATAGTGAAAAACTAAAACAGCACTCACTAAACACCTATGCAAAACTTAAAGAAACAAAGATACCTACATGGAATACATACAGAAATATAGAATGAGAAGCGTCTGTCCTTATGACACGTTGAAATAAAGAAAAAGCATCTTTCGTTGTTTCTTCAAATGGATGAAAGAACACATCAAAGGACAGTGAAAAACTCAGAAAAAACCCAATAGCTATAAACACAATATCAAATCTTGATGATTGTTTTTCTACATGTTTAGATACGATAGAAAAACTTAGCAAAAACAAAATAAAAGCACCATCAGATTCATATATGGTTATATACAAAAATAACGAAATAAAGATAATAATATGAGACTTTGATAGCGTAAGAACAACTGATAAAAATGATATTTTTTTTGATGATAAAATGATGTCTGAAGACTACAAAACGATATTTGAACAAAATTTGAAAGATTTTTGTGTATTTATTGGAATTGTATCTGTATACTTCAATAAAGGACTCTTAATAGAAGATTTTATAAACTTTCTATTAAAAGAACAAGCAAAAAAAGATTCTAGAGTAAGGCATATAGAAATAGAAAAAATTCTATCTAGATATATACATTAACAATAAACCCTAAATATATTTTTAAAAAATAATATGAGAACAATGGGAAAACAAGGATTGCCATGCATAACAGACAGCTTTACCGAAAGGACCAAAAGAGAGATAAAAGCATGAGATTTGGAGGGTAAAACACCATGAAGAACAACACTATGCATAGGAAATGGATATAAAATCAACACACAGGGACAAGTAATATGACATAAAGATATCCAACTCAAACCAATCTTTAGGAAGTGAAAAAGATCTCCTTTTGTTATTATCAAGATTAAGAGAAAATATTCTGATGGAAAGCCAACTACCAAAGACAAAGAAGAAAGGATAGACAATCTCATGGAAAAATATTTTTGACCACATATCGAATGATATTCAGAAAAGATACTCCATCAGGATAAAGAATATATCGTGGTCCCAAAAGATGGAAATTGGAAAGATATGAGTTTAGGTAATCTAGAATATGTAATGAAAAAAGAATACAATCTAAATTGAACAACAAAAGCACTATTATTACATTTGATACCATTTTTTAACAGCAAAAGCGAGGAAGAGTTAGCTAAACTATTATGAACTACTCGTTGATGGGTAAATAGAGTTAAAAGCGAACTGAAAGAAAAAGGGAAGATATGAGACGAGACACTAAATAAACTTATTATTTCACGCAGCACATATCAGATTCATATTACTCTCTTAGCATGTAAGTGACTAAAATCAAATCTGGATTTAGTAAGAGAACTACGACCTGACGCAGATCTCAGAGATAAAAAAGAAAGAGATGGTCTAGCCGATAAAGTATCGAGAGTAAGAAAGAAGCTATTTGATAAATGATTTATAGAAAAATACAACACCTACCAAAAAGAAGTTAATATCTGAGATGTAAGAGAAGAATTAGAAAAAACCTTGGTAGCAAACAAAGCAATGGAAAAATGAAAAAGGAAAACTCACGCAGAGATCGCCGAAGCATTTGGATTATGAAAAGAACAAGTAGATAATTTCTCAAGACAGATAACAAAAAAAGAAAACATGAAAATTGAAGAATTAGAATTGGTAGAGTAGAGGACCAATGGAACAAAACAACATTTAAAAATACATTAGATATATTGAATTTGTATAGATATAAAGTATAGATATAAAGTATAGTATAAAGACATATAG
>CAJBLF010000044.1 GCA_903953935.1 uncultured bacterium | reverse complement strand
ATATATAAATAAAAAGAAAAGTCAACAAAAGAAACAATAGAAAATACACAACATTAAGAGATAATGTAAAAAAATCTGAGCATGTACCCAGATTTTTTTGATAAAAAAGAACAATATAATTATTGAATAGTTATATTGTTGGCAAAATCATACCATGAAGCATCCAATATTTTAATAAGGAATTGCATACCATTGGCAGAAGTTTTTTGAATGATACTATTTCATAAGTTATTTAATGTTCATTTGATAGTACAGGTAAAGACACTCACCTTGGGATCATCATGCATCGTAGCCTTATCAGAGAATTTGGTGATATTCATTTGAGATGAACAACGAACACCAGGGAGATCAAGACTCTCATCGACATTAAGTGATTCATATGCTATATTCATAGATGGAAAAACAATAGCATATCCTCTATTAGAAGTGAACGTCATCGTCTTTTCTTGATTGATAGGAAATTGTTTTACAGAAGTATCTAATGCCAAAACAGGGGGTGTAGAACCCGTAGTTAATGGTGTATCAGAAGGGTTTGTTGTATTTGAAACATAACTAATTTTTGTTCCACCAGCAGCTTGTGAGGGATCTATAAACAACTTACAAGTAGCAAATCCATCAGCAGTAGGTCATTCAAGATTAATAGTCAACCCATTGAGATCGATACCGAGGAAATGTTTAGTTACTTGCATAAGCGAAGTAGAACCATCAGAACAAAGAGTTTGTAACTTTGATAACCATGTATCTTTGATATACGTATCATTAGGAAAAACTAATGCATTAGCGACACTTATAACTTCTGATTCAGAAACATCGTTGATAAAGTACCCATAGAAATTACCATTGGTCAAAAACCATGAAGTAACTCATTCTAGTTTATAGATGGTATCTCCATGAACAGTAGAAATAGTTTTTTCAGCTCCAACTGAAATGTTTTGTTTGAGTTGAGCACAATCCTTGTTAGGATCTGTCTTTTTACATATAAAATAAGAAATAGAGATTGATTGATTAGTTGCAATATTTTGAACCTTTAAGATGCCATTTTCTCATTGATTGAGAAGTGCATATTTTTGTCCAAACTCTGAAGGCAAATAAATACCAGCTTGAGCAATATACATACCACTTCAAGATCATAGAAGTTCTCAAGTTATCGTTCAAGTAGTTGCCAATGTTCAGGAAACAGCCGTAACCTCAACAATAAACATATCATTCAATTCCTTTTCAACAGTTCATTGAATATCCACATATCCAGTATATATGGTAAGATCTAGATTTTTACTTTTGAGACCAATAATACGATCGTCAATCATAGTTAATGTATGCGTATACGAGATAAGATCTCCATTTCATTGAATAGTACCAGACAAAGTTACCATTTGTCAGATTTCAAATCCCCCAGAAAATTGAGTAGGAGAAGAAAACATGGTACCAATACGATCCATATTTTTAAACAAAGCAAAAGCGAAAACAAAAGTAAGAACAATGACAATAAATAACGTTAAAAACGAAATAGATTTTTTGGGCTGTTGTGTCATATAGTCGTTTCCATAGCCAGTAAATAATGGCTTTTTAGTTGGAGAAACTACATTTTTTTTGAAATTCATTGGGGT
Organism: uncultured bacterium; assembly: GCA_903953935.1. Lineage (GTDB taxonomy): Bacteria > Patescibacteriota > Gracilibacteria > Absconditabacterales > Absconditicoccaceae > CAJBLF01. Next base: position 191 of record CAJBLF010000044.1, on the reverse strand, counting down.
GCATAAAAAAATAAAAAAAATACATATGCGTAACAAATGGTACGAAATTTAGGTGGCTTTTCAATCCAATACATCATATTATATAACTTTTTGGAGAATTAGGCAATAATTTTAGATGATTTTGGGCATTTGATTTGAAAAAATAGAGATTTCAGAGTATACTTTATAGGTATTTTACACTTTCAGCCATT
>CAJBLF010000043.1 GCA_903953935.1 uncultured bacterium | reverse complement strand
TTTTGTTCTTTGTTTTCGTGTTTAACGTCGATGATTGCAAACACCTTTTTTCTTGATTTTGTCATAAATTTTTTCTATTTTTATTTTTGTGAAGTCACTCTATACATATTTTCTAATTAAAAGCAATTGTTTTACTGATGATATAAAACTTGGTTGCAATTTCTTGGGAAAACTATATACATACCACTAATCAAGATGTGCTTTTGTATAAAGCTTTGTCAAAAGGCTTTTTTTTAAATTTATATATACCAATGAAAATCAGAAATATCGCTATTATTGCTCATGTAGATCATGGAAAGACCAGTTTGGTTGATCAATTGTTGACTCAGTCTGGTACCATGAAATTGGCTGAAGATCAGAATCTTATTATGGACAGCAATGATCAGGAAAGAGAAAGAGGAATTACCATCTATTCTAAAAATACTTCCGTCAACTACAAAGGAGATGTTATCAATATTATAGATACTCCAGGACATGCTGACTTTTGAAGTGAAGTAGAAAGGGTTTTGAAAATGGTCGATAGTGTGTTGCTTCTTGTCGATGCTTACGAATGACCTATGCCACAGACTAAATTTGTATTGAAAAAATCTTTGGAACTTGGACTCAACCCCATTGTCGTCATCAATAAAATAGATAAAGAGACTGCTAGACCAGTTTGGGTAATTAATCAATTGTTTGACCTATTTTTTGCCCTTGGAGCGACTGATACACAAGCAGATTTTCCTATTATTTATTGTAGCGCTAAGTGAGGATATGCATTTGATGATATGAAAGATTTTGAAGATGCGAAACAACATGGAAATATATTTCCTATATTTGATCTTATAGAAAAGGCAGTAGAACCTGCACCAGATTATTCTGATAAACCTTTTCGTATGCAGATTGCTAATCTTGGTTATGATGATTTTATCGGAAGACTTGGAATTGGTAGGGTGTATGAATGAACTGTTGCTCAATGACAAGAAATTGTCATCTTTGATAATGATGGGAACAAAAGAAAAGGAAAAATAAATAAAATATTTACCACCCTTGGAATCTCTAGAGTAGAAACTAAACAGGCACTTTGTGGTGATATTGTTACCATTGCTGGTATTCCCAATATTTATGTAGGGGAGACCGTAGGTATCGAATGATGTGAACCGTTTCCTCCTATTCATGTGGATGCACCTACATTGACTATGGATTTTCTTGTTAATGATTCTCCCTTTGCTGGTAAAGAAGGAAAATTAGTTACGTCAAAAAATATCCAAGAAAGACTTGCCAAAGAGTTACAGACTAATGTTGGATTGGAAATTGATTTTGAAAAATGAGGAAATAGATTTGCAGTTTCTGGGAGAGGAGAACTTCATCTATCTGTGCTTATAGAAACTATGAGAAGAGAGTGATTTGAACTTCAAGTCTCTGCTCCACAGGTAATTTTCAAACAAGAAAATGGACATAAGACAGAGCCTATAGAGCATGTAGTTATCAATGTCGATGAAAAATTGTCTGGAACCGTTATAGATATGATTGCTAAAAAGAAATGACAGATGACCAATATGAATACGGTAAATGGAATCTCTACCTTGGAATTTGAGGTACCAACAAGGGGTTTGCTCTGATTTAGATCAAATTTTGTCTTGGTAACTAAGGGAGAATGAATCATGTATAGTTCATTTTCTCATTATGGAGAATATAGAGGAGATATCCCAAAGAGAACAACTGGTTCTATGATTAGTATCGAAAATGGAAAATGTATGAAATATAGTATTTGGAAGTTACAAGAAAGAGGAAAGATATTTATTCTTCCTCAAGCAGCTATGTATGAAGGTATGATTGTCGGAGAAAGTGCAAAGCCAGGTGATATGACTGTTAATCTTACTAAGAATAAACAACAAACCAATGTTAGAGAAAGTGGAAATGATGAATCTATGAGACTTGAACCAATTATTCCTTTGACCTTGGAAGATTCATTAGCGTATATTAGTACTGATGAATATGTAGAGATTACACCAAAAAATATCAGACTGAGAAAAGTATTTCTTACTGATTCAGACAGAAAGAAGAACGGTGTAAAAAAATAGTATGATTGTATATTTTGAAAAAGCCCATTAGGGCTTTTTTTTATTATTTTGTTCAACGTTTCATCCTTGTCTGATGTCTCGATTTTTTTTGAAATATTTAGATAGTTCCAAAGAACCGACTATTGCGATGTTTGTGTTTATGTTCTGTTTTTCCTTATTTTTTTGTAGCCATGAAAACCGTTAATGGTCGATTTAGACAATAAATCAAATCTTTTTGACTAACTCAAAGAATTTCCTTAGCTCATTTCAAACATTCTTCAGTAGAAGTTTTTGTCATTGCATGTAATTTATACAAAAATTTTCAGATATCTTCTTCTTTTTGAAAATTTCGCTTTACATCTAAATTTACAAAATTTACATTATTAAATCCTGATACAAAACACAAACTATCAAAATATTCTTTTGTAAAAAAGGCTACTTCATGTCCTGTTATGCAATATTTTGCCACTTTATCGTCAAAATGTTTTGCTAATTTTGATCAAGATAAAACATCTACGATTATTAATTTTCATCAGGATTTTAGTGTTTTTTGAAAGTTTTCAAATGCTTTTGTCTTATTGAAACAATGATGTAAAGCTCAAAAACTTCGTATAGCATCAACTGAATTTTCTGGTAAATTTATTGATTCTGCTCATCATTCAAGAACACTAATGTTGTCTTTTCATAATTCTTTTACTGCTTGCAATTGTTCTGAAGATGGATCTGAAACATAAAGTTTTTTGCATTTGTCCGCTATTTTTCACGAAAAAAATCAACTTCAAGCTCAAACCTCTAATATGGTTTCATTTTTTTGTGGATTTAAAAATTTTTCCATTGTTTCAAAATCTTGATTTCTTGCATTAGAAAATTCTTTTAGACACTCTTTATATAGTTCTGACCTTATTCAAGAAAATTCTATTGCTCAGTTTTTCATTGCTATATTTATTTATAATTAAATAGAATATAAATGTCTGTTAACTAGTTTCTGTGTCATATTAGTGCTATGTTTAGTTCAGATATAGTGTCTTGTCATGGAAATTAATATACTTTTAATGATTATATTGTTGTGTCTGAAATAGATGTGCCTCTTCTGCTGAAATATCTGGTGAAAGTAATAAGACTTCTGAATTTCCAAAATGGAATTCCCTCAATACTGATTCCCAACTAAGCTTATAATATGCCGTATATAACATTTTTCAAAAATCACCATGAGTGGCTATGAGAATATTTCCCTCTTTGTGGTTTTGACTAATATATTCAAGCGCTTTATTTGCTCTTTCGAGGAGTTGAGGAAATGTCTCTGCTCCTTCTGGAAAAAGAAAATAGGTGATAGTATCAGTTTTTACGATATCAGGCGAACATAATTTTTCTATGTCCTTTATTTCTTTGCCTGACATAATTCCAAAATCACGTTCGATTAGTATGTCTAATTTTTCAGGCCTATTGATCTGTAGTGCCTCTGTAATTATTTCTCCTGTAACATACGCTCTTTGTAATGGTGAACTATATGCTTTATCAATATGTATTTGTTCTTCTTTGATTCTTTGTGCTAATTGTTTTGCTTGTTCTATTCACTTTTCTGTCAATGACATATTACGATGTCCATTAAGAATTCCATGTTCATTATCTTGGTCTTGCCCGTGTCTTACAATGTATATGTTTGTCATGTTTTTTTATGTTCCTATATAAATCATTGTATGTTGTTTTGATATATTATATTTTTTCTTCTTTTATACCTATCAATAGTAGTTTTATGATGAAAAACCCGAAAATTGCACCAATGGGAATAAATAGTAGATATGGATATGGTGTCTTAAATATTAATTTTCGTGTCATTGGCCATTCATAAAAGCTATGGTGCACATCAAAAATAAACACTCATAAAAATGAAAGAAATGCTGGAATGAAAAGGAATATAGCATCTGCAATTATTTCGTTTTTGGTGATTCTGGATTTTCTTATATTTTTAATATGTCTTCTCATTATATATATGGTGAGATTTAAAATATTATGTTGTTTGTGGTGTAAAAAAATTATCAATATACATTGTTGCTTCTTCTATCGTTTCATATTCTTTTGTGATTATCTTCTTGTTTCCATTAATCATTGCAGATAGTTTTTTGTCTGTCTGTTTTCTATACAGACACAATATTTTTTTCCCCAATTGTTCAGCGTAGGCGATTTCATATCCAACACCAAGCGATGGTGTGGAAACTTCAGCAACTACTATATCTGACTCATTAATCCAGGAAACGTCACGATCATAAATTTGATGATTTGACCGTTTATTGTCTCCATAACTTGATAACTTTGGATCGCTGACATATTCCGTAAGCACTGTACCATATATGTTTAGATGTTTGATTAGTTCTAGATAGGTTTCTTGCTTGTCTCTTAATCCACGAATAGATCCCGAAAAAAATATTTTTGTCATGTGTGCTTATTATTGTAAAGGTCTAATAGCTTCTTGCGAATAGTACTTTTTTTGAGCTTGGTTTACCTGTATATATACATTTTCCTTCTTCGTTTTTTAAATCGAAAGGTAGACAACGAACAGTAGCTGCTGTTTCTTCTTTTATCTTGTCTGCTGTTTCAACGGTTCCATCTCGGTGTGCCATAACGAAACCTTGTTCTATCTTTTCTTTGAATTCTTCATACGTATCTACTTCAAATGTGTGAGTCTCTCTGAATTCTGTATTTTTTTTCAAGAGGTTGTTTTGTGCTTTGTAGAGATATTGATCAATGTGAAGATCAACTTCTTCTAATTTTATAGCTGACTTTTCTCCTAGTTCTCTCTTAAAAACCTCTACCATCCCACTTGCAATATCTCTTGCTCATACTGTAATTCTGATAGGTACCCCTTTGAGTTCATATTCATTAAATTTTCGTCCTGGAGACTTATTGGTATCTTCATCAATCTTTCGTTTGAGTGGAATACTATCATGAAAGTATTTTGAATGAAAATCAAGTTTTGTAGTCTCAAATCTTTCGATAAGTGGTTGGATATATTCCTTTATTTGTTGTAGTTCTTCTGGTGTTTTGAAGATAGGAACTATAACGACATGAAGTGGAGCTAATGCTGGTGGTAAAACTAGTCCATTATCATCTGAGTGTGCCATGATAAGTCCTCAAATCAATCTTGTAGAAACTCATCGAGAAGTTGCATATACATATTCTAATTCGTTTTTTTCATTAGTAAATTTTACATCAAATGCTTTAGCAAAATTTTGTCATAAATTGTGGCTGGTTCCTGCTTGTAGTGCTTTCCCGTCTTGCATCATAGGTTCAAATGTGTACGTTGCTACTGCACCAGCAAATTTATCATGTTCTGGTTTAGTCCCAAGTCTAGGAGAGATAGCCATGAAATTTGTACAAAAATCATTATAGACATCGAGCATTTTTCTTGCCTCTATATCAGCTTCTTCTGCGCTTGCGTGAGCAGTATGTCCTTCTTGTCGTAAGAATTCTGCGCTTCTCAAAAATAATCTTGTCCTCATTTCCCATCTTACTACATTTGCCCATTGATTTATAAGCAATGGTAAATCACGATAGGAATGAATTCGATCTTTATAACTATTTCGGATTATTGTTTCAGATGTTGGTCTAACAATTAATTCTTCTTCGAGTTTTGCTTCTGGATCTACAACAATTCCTTTTCCATTTGGATCGTTCATCAATCTATAGTGGGTCACTATAGCACATTCTTTTGCGAAATGTTCTACGTGAGATGCTTCTTTATTTAAAAAAGATTTTGGGATAAATATTGGAAAATATGCATTTACATGTCCTGTGTTTTTGAACATCTTATCTAAGACATCTCTGATGTTTTCTCGAATAGCGAATCCGTACGGTTTGATTACCATACATCATCTTACTGCAGAATTATCTGCTAATTCTTGTGCAATTTCATTGTACCATTGACTGTAGTCTTTGCTACGTGGAGTTAGTTTTGTCATCGTTGTACCATAGGTGATAAATATATCTATTATTTTTTATTGAAACCAGCCGAATTATCAAGTCTATTGCTTTTTTAATTATTTTATTTTTTAAAAAAAAGTCCGAAGTGACGGACTCTTTTTGCTGTGTTTATTGTGTGTGGTATTATTTTTCTCTTTTAAGGAAAAATCCTGTAACAAATAATAGACCAAGTACAATCAAAAGCATTCCTCCGATCATATTGCGAAGAACATAAAGTCCGAGTATCAAAAGCAAGATACCGATGATAGTAAACATTTTTTCTTCTGTAGTAGAAACTTCTCGTCGAGCTCAAATTTTGCTTCCAATTTCTTTACTTTCTGCTTTGATAACTTTAGCTTCTTTTTCGAAGTCCTTTGCAAAAGCTTTTGCTTTGACTTCTACAGTGCTTACTGTTTTTTTTGTCGCAGCTACCGCTTTTTTGATGGGTTTTTTTGTTGGCATTACGCATGTATGTAAAGGTATAAAAGGTTGTTATGGTTATATATAAAGTAATATGGTTTGCAAATGTTTTTTCTGTGTTACTTTATCTCATCTGGATAATTGAGACATCAAAAATATTGAAAACATAGTTTTTTTTATCTCAATTATAGTCTGATTTGCATCTTTGCGAGTGGTTGTTTAACTGCCATTTTGTTTTTTGATCTTATGAAGAGTCCAAGTGAAATGATTCTTCTTACCATATTAATCTCTTCTAATAGTTGTTTGTCTACATATTTTTCTGAATAGAGTGGTAAGTGTTGTAAATGAACTGAATCTCATTCAATCTTTCCTTTGGTGGTAAACTTTTGTAATTCAAGATAAATATGTTCGCTGACAAATGGTGCAAATGATGAACATATTTTCATATAACTTTGTAAGACTTCAAATAAGGTATTAAACGCTGAACGTTTGTCTTGATCCATTCCTGATGCTCGGAATCTTCTTCTTGATCTTCTGATAAATCGGTTATTAAGTTTTTCGATAAATCCTAGCACTAATTTTGCACTTGTATCAAGGAAATATTTATTCATTTCTTGTTCAACTTGTATTCACAAGGTATGAAGTTCTGCAAGTATTCGTTTGTCTAATTCATTATCTATACTGTAGGTGGGAAGTTTTATAGTTTCGAATGTATCAATCGATGTCTTAGTGTTGTATAGTGTTGGTCGGAGTTCATTGAAATTTACGTCGTGAGAAATAATCAGAATGTTTTGTCCTTCTCCTTTTTTGACTAGTTTTTTATATACGCTTATTGTATCCATACCTTCTCCTGACCATAGTTTTTCATCGGTCTTTATTTTTATTTTTTTACCTCTATACTCTTTCATAATGTTTGCTACTTCTTCAGTTATCTGAAGTGTTCTAGTCGAAGGACTTGCATATATGGTGTCTGGATTTACTCTGAGTACTTGTTCAATAAACTTTGAATCTTTCATTGTTTGTTTGCTTTCTTCCGTAAGTCAACTTTCTAATTCGTTCCCTGGAGATTTTCCATCTCTCATGAAATAGATTGTAGTATTGTCGGTTACCCATTTGTCTACGTTTGCATAGGTTTCGAAAAATTTATATCCGTTCATAATAGAAGCCGTGAAATCTTTGTATACTTGCTCTACTCCTTTCTCTGAAAATCTTACCGCTTCAGCTCTTACACCTGGTGAAGAGAGGAGGTATAATCTATATGCGTCTGTTCCATATTTTCCAAACAATTGTTCTGGATCTGGATAATTGTTTAACTTCTTAGACATTTTTTTTCCGTCTTCTGCAAGTACGAGACCATTGATGACTACGTTGTTGAATGAGTTTTTTTTCATTACCGCATTTCCACACACATGCATACCTCTAAACCAACCCCTAGTCTGATCTAATCCTTCTATGATGAAATCGGCTGGGTAAATAAGTGGTTTTGTGCTGTGGGTATCTGTGTATCCTGCTTGTCCAAATGGCATTGATCCTGATTCGAACCAACAGTCCATAACTTCTGGAATTCTGCGATATTCTTTTGTTCATTTTTTAAATCGATAGCTATCGACATATGGTTTGTGAAGATCTATTTCTTTGTTTTTTTGATTGTCTCGATAACGAACAACGATTTTTCCGTTATTTGGATTGTATTCTTCTTTTCTTGTCAGATAATCAAAATCTTTGAATGCTTGTTGTATCAAGACAACAGAATCTCTATGAGTTACGCTTATGATGGTTTTTGTTGCGAATTTTTTGTTTACGTCTATCGTATATTCTCTACATCTTGCCATAACGTCTTCAATACACTCACCTTCAGGAGTTAGTTTTTCGTTGGTTGGTTTGCTTGTCGTTAGGTGAATAGGAAATATTTGGTCTTGTAGCTCAGGCACAATAATATCAGTTGTTCTAAAATCAACATAAATTTTTTCGTTGATTTGAAAGAGTTTTTGTGTCGAAGCATCTTTGAGATACTGTTGGATTTTCTTTTCGTCTCGAAGGTCCTGATATATCTTTTGGATGTCTTGATATTTTTTTTGTATCTCCATCATGCTTTCGGAAAATTTCTTTTCCACAAATGGAAGAACCGTTTGGAGTGATCTTTCCAATGGTGTAACGATAAGAACTCGGTCGTCTTTTTTGAGTGAAGCAAGATATTTACTTACTATTTTTGCTTGTTTGAGACCGTTTTTGTTGAGCTGAGTTTTGCTATAACTATCATGTGTATGGGTTTCATTATATATAGTCTCTCCATGTCTGATGATTATATTCTTAGTAATGTTCTGTGATCATGTTCTTGTTCCTTGATAGATTTCTTCCAATGTCCCTGCGACAATAATATCCTCTGGTTTTTTTGTATTTTCTCGGATAGGTAGGGGTGCTCATCGATATCTATTTCTTGCAAGGTTCCAATCTGGAGCTGTTTTTATGACGTCTATAAATCTTTTTTTAACTGTCTCGGGTACAAATCCAATTTCTTCTGCATGAGGTACGGTAATTGGAGTAAGTGATGGTTCTTTGATAAATCGGCTGGTTAATGCTTTGGAAATCAATGCTGTATCACATCTTCGGCAATGTGGATAGGAATGTTCGTATGATCTTTGTCCGATAAGTTTTCCTTCCTCTTTGAGTCTTTGAATGATATCTTTGTTTGCATCATATACTCTAGTTCCTCTTCGTTCTGGTACTTCTTCCGTAAATTCACCGTAGTCGTTTACTGGCAAAAACAACCAATTTTTGCTATCGTCTCTCGGTAAAAATTGTGCTACCACATTAAAGTCTTCCATACCAAATGCTGGAGCAATGTGTACGATACCTGTTCCATCCTCTGTGCTGACAAACTCTCCTGCTATGATTTTGAAAAACTGTTCTTTATATTTTTTGTCTATTTTGCTCTTGTTGATATGTTGGAATAATGGTTCGTATTTTAATCCCATCATCGATTCTCATTGGATGACATTTATGAGAACATATTCTTCTGGGTTTCTGTAATATTGTTTCAAAAGATTTTCCGCGATAACAAAATATTCTTTTACTGATGGATCATAGACTATTGAATAACGTATGTGTTTTCCTATGGCCAAGAACATATTGCTTGGTAATGTCCATGGAGTAGTGGTCCGTGCTAATGCACTCATAGGAGCAGCTGGATCTGTCTTTTCAAAAACTCTCTTGTGATAAAGATACAAATCATAAAATTGATTCATAATTTCAAAATCATCATCAATGATGGTGTTTTCTATCTTTACTGCAAAGCCGAGTTTGTTTTCAGAAGGTAGTATTTCTGCTCGTATCATTTGTGGTAATTTTTCTGGTTCCATAAGTTGAGGTTCTCCCTCAATTTCTACTTCAAACATATTGAGATGTATGAGTCCTCAATAGATTATTTCTTTGATACTTCCAAGTTTCGTTATTTTTGTTACTTCTACTCAGAGTTCTTCTTTTATCTCTTTTTTTACTGTCATCTCTGCTGTATCTCCTTTATCTATCTTTCCTCCTGGACATACGTATTTTTGTCCTTTCATATGATAGTTCATAAATATTTTTCCATCGCGTTTGATGATACAATCCACAACTTCCAAAAATCCATCTTTTGTGGTTTCATGGGTTAATGTGTCAGCGTAATATTTGTGTCATGTATCCCATGCTACTGGAAATTTAATGGTGATAGCTGGATCTTGTCTGTCTTTGTATCCTTCATTTACTTCAGAATTGGAAAGTGTTGTCGCACAACTTGGACACATCCATTGGACGTTAAATCACTTGTAGACAAGGTTTTGTGTGTACATATTTTGAAATACTCGCATTACGGATTCCATAAAATCTAGGTTCATCGTATAATATGCATGATCCATGTCTGCTCGTCTCCCTATGAGATCACCAAATATTCTCCATTCATCACTTGTGTTACTTACCGATTTTCTACACTCTTCTACAAATTTTTCTACACCTATTTTGTTTTCTATATCTTTTTTTCCATCGATACCGAGTAGTTTTTCTACAAATTTTTCAACAGGTAATCCATGACAGTCTCGTCATCGATCTCTATTTACCTTATATCATTTCATTGTTTTATATCTGAGAATAGTGTCTTTCATAGCTCCTACTAATCCATGCCCAAAATGTGGTGTCCCTGATGCAAAAGGAGGTCCGTCGTATGTTATAGATTGAAATTTTTCTGATCTTTGATCGAGCGATTTTTGGAAAATAGCATGCTGTTTCCAATATGCGTTAAGACTTTGATTTAACTCTTTCTGATTCATGACAAACGAATAAACGATAAAACGATTACATGATGTTTTATGCATGAAGTTTGAATATAGTAAAAGTTTAGATGCTTTCAAGTCCAAGGGCTTGATTTGCCTCACCCGGGTGAAAATCTCATTTTTTCTGCTTTATAAGCCATTTTTTTTGCTATCGCACCCGGGTGAAATTTTGCTGTTGTTTTTTGTCTTTATTTGTTTAGCTTCCTAGTAATCGTTTTATCTATTTTCTGTTTTTGTTATGGAACACATTGACCTTCAGTATGCTAATCTTGTCAGAGAGATCCTTAAAGCTCCCAAAAAAGAGAATAGAACAGGTGTAGATACCTATGCTATTGCTTGTTGGTCTATTAGGCATGATATGGCTGATTGATTTCCTTTGTTGACTACTAAAAAAATGGGAATGAAGAATATCGCTGCTGAACTTGAGTGTTTTATCAAAGGATTGTATTCTAAAAAAGATTTTCATGATAGAAACTGTCATATCTGGGATGAATGGGCTAATCCTCAAAAAGTTCCTTATGGAAATGATGATGAAACCAAAAAGAAAATGATGGAGGAAGATGATTTGTGAAGAATATATGGTGTCCAATGGAGGGATCGAATGTGAAGTGTTGATCAGTTAAAAAAAGTTGTTGATACACTCAAAACTAATCCTTTTGATAGGCGTATGATTGTTAATGCGTGGAATCCTTCAGAACTTCATCAAATGGCATTACCACCTTGTCACTATTCTTGGCAGGTAATTGTAACCGTAAATCATCAAGATGAAAAAGTTTTGAATCTTACGTGGAATCAAAGGTCAGTAGATACTATGTTGTGATTACCTTATAATATTGCAAGTTATGCTTTATTACTTCTGCTTCTTGCTAAAGAATCAAATATGGTTCCTGGTATCTTGATGTGATCTCTGGGAGATGTCCATGTGTATGAAAATCATGTTGATGGCGCTATAGAACAAATTTCTCGTGAACTTAAAATACTTCCAAAACTTGAAATAACAAACTTTACTTCTATCTGGAACTGGAAATATACGGATATCGAACTTATCTGATATGAATCGCATCCAAAGATTGAATTTACTATCGCTGTATAAACTATAACGAAAAAACGAGGAAACGAGGAAACGACTAAACGAAGAAATGATAAAATGATAAAATGATAAAATATTGTATTTTATATCTACAACATCTCTGAGACGTTTGTCTTGGAGATTTTTTTTGCTCCAATAATTTCTATCTATTGAATAAATGTTTTATTTTATATATTACACTTGATTTATTTTAAAATATATGTATGGTATTTTTTCTATTCAAATAAAATAATCTCACATTAAAACAAAAAGTCTATGAATTACAGAGCAATGAAAAAACTCAATCCCTTTGATGCAGAGTATCACAAGTTACTGCGTCACATATTGAGGAACGGAACAAAAAAGGAAGATCGTACGGGAACTGGAACGTTGGATACTTTCGGGTATCAGATGCGTTTTGATCTCTCAAACGGATTCCCCCTTCTGACCACCAAAAAACTTTACCTCAGGGCTATTATTCATGAATTGTTGTGGTTTCTCAAGGGAGACACCAACATCCAATATCTTCATGATAATAAAGTCACCATCTGGGATGAGTGGGCAGATGAAAATGGTGACCTTGGTCCTGTGTATGGCTATCAATGGCGGCATTGGCCAAAATATTCTGGTGGGGAAATCGATCAGATTAAGGAGGTGATTGCCTCGATAAAAAACAATCCCGATTCGCGTCGACATATTGTCAGTGCATGGAATGTGGGACAGATTGAAGAAATGGCTTTACCGCCTTGTCATCTTCTGTTCCAGTTTGATGTGACTGATGGTAAGTTGAGTTTACAAGTCTATCAACGGAGTGCTGATACTTTCTTGGGGGTACCCTTCAATATTGCGTCATATGCCTTGCTTCTTCTTATGGTTGCGCAGGTATGTGACCTTAAACCTGGTACTCTTATTTGGACTGGGGGAAGTGTTCATCTGTACAAAAATCATCTGGAACAGACTCGTGTTCAACTTCGTCGTGCACCTCGTAAAGCCCCGGTTATGCGTATTAATCCTGAAAAGAAAGATATCTTCAGCTTTACTATTGAAGATTTTCATCTGGATGAATATGATCCACATCCAAATATTAAAGCAGATATTTCTAAATAGCATATCCCCGGGTATTCCCGGGATTTTTTTTGATTGTTTTTGTTTATTAAAAAACTATTAAGATTACATCATTAAAATATTTATTTGTTGGTTAGCTTACTTATCAAATGTTTTACTGTTCTTTGTCTTTTACTGTTTTAATTATACTATGAAAATATTGGTCATCAATACCTGAAGTTCATCGTTGAAATATCAGCTCTTTGATATGAAAGACAATACTCTTGTTGTAAGGTGAGATGTTGAAAAAATCTGAGAGAAATGATCTTCTTTTGCAACATTCAAAGATGCTTTTCAATCTGTTTCTGAAACATTGTCTACGGGCTGACATCGTGATATCGATGCAATAGGTCATAGAGTCGTGCATGGCTGAGAATATTTTAAAAATCCTGTCATCATTACTGACGAGGTTATCCAAAGAATAGAAGAGTGTTCAGATTTGGCACCATTACATAATTTCATAAACTTGGAATGAATACGTTTATGTGAAGCATTGTTTCCTACTATTCCTCAAGTTGCTGTTTTTGATACAGCCTTCCATCAAACTATGGAACCTGCCCATTATCTGTATCCCATTTCATATACGTATTATGATACCTATAAAATCAGAAGATATGGTTTTCACTGAACTTCTCATCAATATGTGTATGATAAACTTATTGAAAGATTGAAAGATTGAACAATTGAGCAATTGAAAAATAAAAGAGCAGAGGATCTTAGAGTGATTACCTGTCATGTGGGTAATTGAGTCAGCATCACTGCTATCAAAGATGGAAAAGTGATTGAAACATCTATGGGAATGACACCATTGGAATGATTGATGATGGGAACTAGATCGGGAAATATCGATCCTGCTATTATTACTTATCTTATGACACATGAAGCTAAAACTACTGAACAAATAGATGATCTTCTCAATAAACAGAGTTGATTGCTTGGAATTTCTTGAGTGTCTAACGATATGAGAGATATAACCGCTTGAATAGCACAGTGAAATGCTAAGTGTTCTCTTGCTTTGGATATGTATATTAATTCATTAATAAAATATATTTGATCGTATGCTGCTCTTTTGTGATGAGTAGATGTAATTGTTTTGACCGCTGGCGTTATGGAACATAGGACGATGGTGAGAACTCTACTTCTTGAAAAATTATCATGGATGTGAGTCAAAATCGATAATCAGGCCAATCAAAGTGCACTACCCTTAGAGAAAATAGTCTCTACTTCGGATTCTCAAGTCATGGCAATTGTTATACCAACTAATGAAGAGCTTATGATAGCAAAACAAACTTCAAAATTAATTGGAAATTAAAACATAAAAATTGAGGATGGAGCATGGAGAATGGAAAATTGACGATGGGAAATGGAGAATTAACGCTATAGAAAGCTTGAAATCGGCATACCATTTCATATAAGCTTATCATCTTATCATACTTTTTAATTTTTTTACCAGTATATTGCTTATGGAACACACACAACAAAAAAAACGCTTTAGCGAAGAGGCTACTTTAGATTCTGTAGAAAGAAAAATCGATCATAATATGGAGAAGATTATGCATAATTCTCTTTTTGCAAAATTTCTTAATCATAAAATCGTAAAGGATATTCTTGCTTCTCATGTTGTCAATGAAGTCAATCATAATTTACAACCTTATCTCAGAACTATTTTTATTGTTGTTGGGTGGATATCACTTATTACGTGAATTGTTGGTGTGTTTTCATTTCTGATCTCTTTAAGTGGACTTGGATTTATGTTTAGTTTGTGATTTGGTATAGGAATTCGTGTCTTGATCTATGTCCTTTTGGCAATTGTGTTTTCATTACTTTCTCTATTTATATGAATCGGCATGATTAGATTCAAAAAATGGATACCATCATTGGTTATCCTTTGACTTACAATATCTGCTATTTCATTTATCGTAAGTTTGGTTCCTGTTGGCTTATATTCTTATAGATCATATGGAAGTTTTGGAGGTAGCTTATTTAATCTTTTGATTACCTTTGTGTTGTTGGTTCTCATCGTAAAAAACGATCATATGTTTAAAAACTAAATAATTTACCGTTGAGAATAGAGAATAGTTAATTCTCAATCTCTTTATCATTATCTTTCTTTATTTTTTTAAAAAATATTTATGAAAAAATATCTACTTCTTGTTCTTCTTTTCTTTTTTGTTCTAGCTTGATGCCAAACCAAAACTGTTGCTCCAATAGACGTTAGTGCTATTAATGATCTATCATCATTAGACCTAGCTATTTCCCAGGTTTCTCAAGATATTTCATCTTGAACATTGTCTACTGATCAGGCATTGGATATTGTCAATAAATTACAACAGAAATATATCGATCTTACTACTACAACCGAAAATACTATTGAGACAAAATTTGAAACTATTCAAAAGAAATTTAACGAATTGTCAGTACCTGTGTATTGATTGCCTCTTTGGGCAAAGAGACTTTGAGTGACTGAGCCTATAGGTATGGAACTTAATAAGTCGCTTTCTACATTTAATGTTGTTAATACTAGTGGGTATAGTTCTACTGTACTTGTATATTCATGAACTTATGATGTCTCTTTACAACAGGCTAATGATATCGCAAAAAAAGCACATTTGTCTGTAAGTAAAAACTTTCAACAAGCTCAATCGCTTGCAAAACTTGGTAATATAGATTATATTTCTGGCCTAGATATAGGTAGTCTCAGCAAATGAATCGTTTATACTAATCATGAATTACTTGATACTAATGTAGATAAGCTTCTTTCTGTGAGTGTTGATCAATATTGAACATTGACCATTGAAACAACAAAATATCAAAATTAATGGATGATGAAAAATGAGCGATGAATGATTTGTTTTTTTGATGAAGTATTATGAGTTATTTTAGTCTGTGTTAAGACATTTCATATCATTATTCATTATTAATTTTTAATTATTAATTGTTTGTTTGTAATGAAATACGTCATAGGAATTGTTGTTGCGTTTATTGCTATGATAAGCGTGAGTAGTGCTCAGGAATATATATTGTTTTATGGAAATGGCTGTCCTCATTGTGCCAAAGTTGAACAATATATCAAAGATAATACACTTACACAACAATTTGATCTAACCCAAAAAGAAGTATTTTTCAACAAAAAGAATCTGGATGAATTCAATGGATATCTTCAGAAACATGCCTTAACTTATGACAAAATTGGTGTTCCTTTTCTTATTATCAATAGTTGAACTGATTGTGATTATATCAATGGTGACACTAATATTATCGAATATTTCTCTTGAAAACTAGCGCAAATTACTGCTGCTACCTGTAAGGATACTGCCTTGAGTGGAGATTTACAACCTATAGAA
>CAJBLF010000042.1 GCA_903953935.1 uncultured bacterium | reverse complement strand
GAGAATTTTTTGGATTCCTATATTATTTCTCAATCACTTCAAGAAGAAAGCACAATGATCAATGATATGTTTACAACACTTCAAGCAAGATACGAACTCAAAAATGTGCCATATAGAATTGAATGTATTGATATCTCTCATCTCAGTGGATGACGAACTAGTGGATGACTTTCCTGTCTCATGGCAGGACTCCCGTACAAAAAATGATATCGCAAGTATAAAATAAAAGCAAAAAAATCGGATGATTACGAAGCACTACAAGAACTTCTTGAACGCAGAGAACATAGTTGATGAGAATTGCCTAATCTCTTAATAATAGATGGAGGGAAGGGTCAATTGGGCGTAGTAAAGAAGTTGTGTAAGGATCCAAAACGAAAAACAATACTCAGTCAGATTGATATTATTTCTTTAGGAAAATGAGAAGCCAGAACCAAATCCAACATCTGAAAGACAACTAAAGGCCCCATTGATAAAGGGGGGAAACAAAAGGGGGGATTTGGTGAACAAATCAGCGAAAAAATTTACATCCTCGATCAAAATCTCAAAATCCACGAGATACCCATGGTTTACGACCAAGCTGACAAGATTTTCTTAAAAGCTAGAGACGAGGCGCATAGATTTGCCAATTCTTATAGAAAAAAACAAATGAGTATGGAATTTAAATAAAATAAGTATTGTTTTATCGTATTTTACGCCAATTTAGTCATTTTTTGTCTATTTTAAGCAATTTATAGAGATTTATCAGTGATGGACACAAAAAAAGTGCCCATTTTTTTGACAAATAATTTTTTCTGAGTACTATTATAGTAGTAAATTTTATATTTACTCACAAAAAGTCATGAGCGATCTAAACAAAACAAAGGATGAACTACTAAGCGAACTAGATCTAGCCAAAGCTGGATATGATTGAGCAAAAGTACAAGAATTAGAAGAAGCTATCAAGATACTTGACGAAAAAGGAGAAGAACATAAGGTAGAAATGACAGAAGCTAGAGAAAAGATCAACGAAGAGGAAACCATGAAAATGGAAGAATTAATTAATCTTCTTAAAGATAAACCAGAAAATGCAGAAAAAAATGCAGAAAAAATCGTAAATCAAGCAAAATCGAGACTCAAAGAGACCATCGATAGATATGTAACAAAAATCAAAGAATTAAAAAACACCACAGGAAACGAAAAGGAACAGCTCACAAAAGATTTGGAAACAGCAAGAACAGAACTTAAAGCAGAAAAAAACAAATACGAAGCAGCAAAAAATTATTTTCTTGGAACCACAAATTATGACTTCCAAAAATTCACCAAAGAAGATATTGGAAAATTTTCAACACAATTTATCAGATATAGCACTAGAGAAGGAAAACTTTTCAATGCGCCTAAAATAAGCAAAATGAAGACACTAAGAAAAAACAGAACCATCAAAACATTAATCAAAAAATTTAACAACATAGGAACAAATGAAAAAGATGGGGTGAGATTCATCATGGGATTTGAAAAATCAAGATTCCTTCGTTATAGCGGCATCAAAGTCAATAGTGCTATGGATAAAGCCTGATGAGCAATGGGACTCAAAATGGATCCACAACAGTTTCACGACACGTTCAATGCGGGAAGAAAAAACATATTTGCAATCCTAGATGCAAAGACAGGAGACGAACCAACAGTACCAGAGCAAAAAATCATCGACGCACTCAAAAACAGAATAAATTATTATGGATATACTTATGCAAGAGCGAGAGCTACTGCTTGGACAAATCCATTTATCAATGCAGAAAAAAACGCATCTGAAGGAACAAGAATAATTCAAATGGAACCACCAAGCAACACGGCTAATGTAGCATAATTATTTCCACTTTTTACTTTCTACCTTTCACCAACAATGGACAACATTAAAAACATACAACAAGCTACTGAGTATATATATACTCAACTCAAAGAACTCAATCCTGACATACAAAAAGATGACGTCTATGATACTATCATGGATGAAATATTGGAATCCATAGAATACACACTGACAGATGAAGATGTTAAATTCTTGGAAGATAACGAAAAAGACCCAACTGCTATCGACGAATATCTTCAGTCAAAAATACCTGATTACAAGGAGTTACTCTCAGATATCGTCGTAGATATGGTGAGTGATGAAATTATGGAAGAATAATACTATAAAAAATTTATTGATTTATATATGATCATGACTGATAATACTCAAGCAAAAAGACATTTAATAGATACAGAAACAAAGCTGAATGATTTATCTAATATTTCAGAAATCAACAGAATCACAGCCGCTCGTTCTCTAGAGTTATTTAACAATCTACATACAGGAAACAATCTTTTTGTTGATGACGAAGTAAAAACAAATATACAAAACATATATAATAGATTAGATGCAGGTGCCATTGTAACAGAAGCTAGAGCAGAAATTGTTGATTTAAATACAGAAGAAGCTGCGTTGCCAGCTGTAGCTTCAAGCAATGGAAGACGTACTGAAATAGGAAAAGAAAGAAGAAACTTATTAAAAATAACTTGAGGTACTGCTGCGGCACCAGGAGCTGTATGACATGCCAACATAATAAATAGAAGAACTGAATATACCAATTTACGTACATACGCAAATTATTTTAATACAGGAAATAGAGTAAATAACATAGACGTTGATATTACTGTATGACCACCAAGAGTTTGACCAAACATCAATCAAAATCTAGATCTATTATTCAAAACTGCTCCAGGAAATCCTAATGCAAACTATACGCTCTGTGATGATCAAGGAATTGTCTTACCACAACCAACACCAGGAAATTATACCATTCAAGTAGGATGACAAACAGCAACAATTGGATGAATATTTTTTGCTGGAAGAAGTTTAGATCTTAGAAATATCACAATTACACCACCAAATACAGATATTTCCCAAGCATTGAAATTATCAATCAATGCAACATATCCAGCAGCAACCATAGGAGTAAATAATATTAATCTAGTGTGTAACAAAAAATTTGAACTTCAACTCAGAAATTGACCAGCTCCAGTACCAGTAAACACACCAGCTTTACGTAATGGTGTAGTAGATACATATAATACAAGGGTACCAATAAACTCAGTAACCAACGAAATCACTAGCACATATACTAATAGATTCCCAACATTACAGAGAGATTCTATATTTGAATCATTGAAACATCTCGATTGAGCAAGATTCACGCAACTAGAGGAATATGGAAGAAAAAATGGAAAAGAAGAAGAGATAAAAGAAGAACTCTATCAGCAAATTTATAGAAATTTTCTCAGTATGCCAGGGATTTCATGACCTTTGGGAGCAATAAATAATTATGTAGGTTTTCGTGATTGGTTTACCGCTAATGCACGTGATTGGAATAATGATAAAGCAATAGTTAGTAGCGATCAAGTATATGAAAATTATCTTCATAATAATTTACCCGTTCGTGTAGAAGACTATATCAAAGACGAACTAAGTAGACTATTAAAAAACAATCATACCAACAATATGCGTCTTAAAACAGAATTAAGTGCGTTTTTGACAAACATAGAAGAAAGAAAAAACGACGAAGAACAAAACGCTACAGGACAAAACATCCAAACAGCTACAGAAGGAGATATCAGAGCTAATGATGAAATGATAAAATACAGAAGAAAAAGATTCTTGGGAATATCGCGAGGACGTCCAGATGTTAATTATATGAGATTTTTTAATGGTGCAAGCAACGAGATAAAGGATCAGACAGTAGATATTGCGACCAATACTCATATAGAAGACTTCAAAAATATTGAACCAGTAAAATACGATCTTAAGACAGAAATTAGTGGAAAAAACAATATATCAACGACCATAACCTTTCCACAAACGGACAAACGTTATCCAAGAAAGGAGATTATTCTTACACAAGGAGAAATATCTACGCTAAGCAAGAAAATTTTGAATTGTAGAGAAATAGGAGATTTTAAGGTAAGGACACATATCGTATACAACATGTTAGTGAGTATGATTAAAATAGCAGAAAAAAAGAATCTATCACTGAGATATCGCGTTCCATGAACACCCAATCAAAGAGAGCTTATTATGGATGATAAAAATATAGTATTATATAATCGAGATGACACAGGTACAAAAAGAAGAATAGATACATTGTTCGATTATAATTCTTTCATCACAACCAATAGTTTTCATAGTGCAGGAGGTGGAGACAATAGATCTTTACAGACGGCAATCGACGAACTGATGGGACATTTCAATTATGCTATGAATGAATATCACGATCAATATAGAAACGCAACGACGTCACGTTTATTGAAAACAAAGGTATCCGCAAACGGATTCTG
>CAJBLF010000041.1 GCA_903953935.1 uncultured bacterium | reverse complement strand
CTCTTTTTTTTTGTTACCACATAGACATCAAAACACAAACAGAATATATTGATATAATTTTGGTATCACTTCTCAAAATACCCAAAATTGTGTCTCAATGATTTATCTAAAACAGAAACATATGAAAGGAAAATTCATCGTAATTGACGGTACTGATGGTAGTGGCAAGGGCACACAAACAGAACTTCTTGTTAAAAGACTAGAGGCTGAGGGACATGCTGTTGCTCTGGCTGATTTTCCAAGGCATGGACAAAGAAGCGCCACACTTGTTGATGATTATCTTACTGGCGCATTTGGCACTGCAGAAGAAGTTGGTGCATATAGAGCATCTATTTTCTTTGCTTGTGACAGATATGCCGCTTCATTTGAGATTAAAAAACAACTTGAAGAAGGTAAAATCGTTATTAGCAATAGATATGTCTCTGCCAATATGGGACATCAAGCTGGAAAAATTAAAGAAATTTCTGAGGTTGAAAAATTTCTTGTCTGGCTTGAAAATTTAGAATACGGAATCTTTGATATTCCCAAACCTGATGCAACTATTTTGTTGTATATGCCAGTAGAAATTGGTCAACAATTGGTTGATAAAAAGGGTAATAGAGACTATGTCGGTGGTGAAAACAGAGATATTCATGAAGATGACATTGGTCATCTTACTGATGCTGCTAGTGCTTATTTGTATGTGGCTAAAAAATATAATTGGCCTACCGTACAATGTGCACCTGATAGTAATCTCAGAACTATAGAAGATATCCACGAAGAATTGTGGATGCTTGTCTCAAAAATTATCTAACGTTTTGTTATTTTATATCTCCTGACATATTGTTGGGAGTTTTTTTAATTGACCATATAAGTATTTTTATAGTGTCGAAATTATATTACTACACATATACAATGTTGCTTTATAAAGAATCAATAAAATAAATTAAAATTGAAAAACCGTGGGGATTGTATATATACTAGTCGACTGTTTTTATCGTTCAGCCAAATTATGCTAAGAATACGTCTTCATATAGCTCTTTTGACCTCATTTTTTACGTTTACTTTTGTACTCATGTTTTTGGCATTGATGCAAAATTATGCGAATGCTTGAGTTCTTTCGTCTCTCTCTGCTCATGATGCTATTGTTGGACGTACTACCGGTATTCAAACCGAAATACTTCCTACGTTTTGAATGTTGCATGCTGCACCTATTTTTGATTTTGATAGTGATGATTCGTTTCAAAAATATCTTAATACTGACCATTCTTTTACTGATGTATCTTATGTTCCTACCGACTTAATTTCTATTAATTCCAATTTTACTGCAAACAATCCCAAGGCTTTTCAACTTAGACAGGAAGCAGTAACGTATTTCAATGATATGGCTCGACATTTTTGGAATGCATTTAGCTGAGATAGATTGTATATCGTGAGTGCCTATAGAAGTAAATGATTTCAAAATTATCTTATCAAACAATGATGTTCGTTGTTAAAATGTGCAGCAATAGGTACTAGTGAGCATCAGGCTGGTTTGGCTTTGGATCTTAGTGTTGTATCAAAATGAGGTAAATCATATTCTCTGGATTCTGCTTATCCTAATAAATATTCTGACTGGCTCAAAGCCAATGCTGCTACTTTTGGGTTTCATAATACGTATCAAAAATGAGTTGATGTTGATGGTAAAATTGTTGAATGACGACATCGAAGATATCTTTGACTTACTCTAGCCAAAATATTAACAGACAATAATCAGACATTTGCAGAATACTACAATTCAATTCAGAATCAATAATTTAATCTTCTGCATATAAGAAATCTTATTTACTACTTAATTATTTTTTTATGAAAAAAGAAGAAAAAAAAGAAAAAGACGAACTTCAGGAGAAACTAGAAGCGGCCCAACAGCATCAGGATGATAAGAAATATCGTGAATTAGAAGAGAGAATTTTCGTCTTGGAAAAAGAAAAAAAAGAGCTTGAAGAAATAGCTAAGAGATCTCAGTATGAATATATTAATCTCAAGACGGATTTTGACAGATATCAGAGACAAATAAAAGAATCTACTCAGGATATGGAGATTGATTCGCTCTTGTCAGTTGTCAAAAAGTTTTTGCCATTTATCGAAGATTTGAGAAAATCCTTGGAAAATATTACTGACGAACATATGGAAGATCCACTTACCAAATGAGTTCAGATGGTATATAATAAATTTTTGAAAACACTTGAACACTTACATATCAAGTCTATCGAGTCTATCTGATTAGTTCCAGATTCTTTTTTACATGAACCAGTAAGTGTGCAACCAGTAGAGGATGAACAACTGAAGGGAAAAATAATCAAGGAATTTGAAAGAGGATTTGTATATCATAAGGGTGATGATACAAGAGTTATTATTCCATCTAAAGTGATTGTTTGACAATAACCGCTTAGGGACAAGGGAGTAGGGGTCAGGAACAAGTACCTCGTATCTATGTCCTGATATCTCTTTCTCTTGAATATGGGCTAAGAATTACTACTCTTGGTCCGGCTATGCTCAGGTGATGGAATGGTATACATGTACGATTGAGGTTCGTATGCCGTGAGGCTTGGGGGTTCGAGTCCCCTCCTGAGTAATTACTTTAATATTCTCTGTCTGTATGTTTGTAGTATATGCCATAAAGAGTAAAACTAAGAATTTTATCTATGTATGAATGACGAGCAATTTATCGAGAAGAATCAATGATCATCAAAATTGAAAAAACTTATCGACAAAATGATTTACCCCTTTTGAATTAATATATACAGAAGAATGTGTTACATCGTCTGATGCAAGAAAAAGAGAAAAATTTTTGAAATCTTGAGTCGGTAAAGAGATGTTAAAATTTAAAATAAAATAGGTTCGTATACCATGAGGCCAACCAAAGGTTGGTAAACTTGGGGGCGAGCTTGTCTACCGGTAGGTAGACTTGTCTACCGGAGGTAGATCCCCTCCTGAGTAATTACTTTATACTTTTATACCTTATATATGAGTTTATTAGAACAATTGATGCACGATTACAAGGAAGCAATGAGAGCAAAGGATGAAACAAAAAAAACCGTTTTGAATCTTGTGCTTGCTAAAATCAAAAATAAAAAAATTGAGATTCAAAAAGACTTGGAAGATGTGGATATTCTTGCTATTATCAAAAAAGAGGTCAAAGAGATTCTCGAAGCTATAGGATTCTTGGAGAAAGCTAATAAGCTAGAGGATGTAGAGATAGAAAAACAGAAAAAAATGCTGCTCGAATTCTATTTACCTGCTACGATGACTAAAGAACAGACAACTGATATTATCCAAAAACTTATTACTGACCATAATATCACCGACCTTAGAACCCAGAGAGGTTTGCTTATGAAAGAACTTATGGCTAACTACAAAGGGCAAATAGACTGATCACTAGTTAATGAAGTAATTAATGGAATGATAGCTTAACTAAAAGCTAAAAAACATCTGTTTTACTAGTTCATAGTCTCTATGAAAAAATATTTCCTTCTTATTATTTTGTTTACTTTTGTTTCTTTGTGATTAGGAAATTATTCGTTTGCTGTTACCTGTAATGATTTATGAAAAGATCCTAATGTATATCAAAATTCTGTTGGTGCTTGTGATTGTACGTGATGATTTACTTCTGTACGTATATCTACTGGTAGTATTTGTAAACCTTGTTCTGATTCATGAGTTTGTTGTGGCATATCGCTTAATACTTCAGTACCTTTTATCGGAAATTGTATAGAAAATTCAACGACAGATAGAGGAGATGGGGAGTTAGCAGTTTCTTGAACAACAGCGTTTCCTGTTTTGATGTGAAGTATGACCAAAATATTGGTAACAGTCATCTTGATTATTTCTTTTGTTTTGATTGTTGTGGGTGGTATCATGATTTCTATTGGAAAGGCATCAGAAGGTAAAAAAATGATTACCAATGTTATTGTTGGTATTGCACTTCTTGGAGCTTCTGGAGTGATATTACGTTTGATTAATCCAAACTTCTTCGGCTAATATTTTATTTAGATATAAAATTCACTTTATTGTTTGTTATTCTTAATGAAAAAATATTTCCTTCTCATTGTTTTATTTGCTCTTGTGTTTTTGTGATTAGGAAATAATTATTCGTTTTGAGTAGTAGATTGTGGTAGTTGTAGAAAATTAATAACTACTCAAGATATAGCTCAAGGTTGTGATTATACCAAAGAAAGTCAAGAGTCATGTGTTGGTTGATGATTATGATGTTGTCCAATGGCTGCAGGAACTACTTGTCTTTCGCCTCATTGATGACAAGTGAATACTTTTTGAATGTGTGTTTGTCCTACATGATTTAAAAATGTTAATAATGAATGTAAATCATGTAAAGATTCATGAGTTTGTTGTGGCATATCGCTTAATACTTCAATACCTTTTATCGGAAATTGTATAGAAAATTCATCGACAGATAGGGGAGATGGGGAGTTGGCAGTTTCTGGAACAACAGCCTTTCCTGTTTTGATGTGAAGTATGACCAAAATATTGGTAACAGTCATCTTGATTATTTCTTTCGTTTTGATTGTTGTGGGTGGTATCATGATTTCTATTGGGAAAGCATCAGAAGGCAAAAAAATGATTACCAATGTTATTATTGGTATTGCACTTCTTGGCGCTTCTGGAGTCATATTGCGTTTGATTAATCCAAACTTTTTCGGCTAATGTACTATAGCATATACATAATACATTTTAATTTGTAATGTGGTTACCATGGTAAACGTTAAATTCAAAAATGGTTTTCTTATTGAAAACAAACTTCTCTTCGGATTTGAGACTACTGATCCTAAGTATATCAATCTAGCATTGGAACCTGGAGATGATATGCGTTATGATAAACTTGAGTATGCACTTGTAGATTATCCTGGTGAATATGATATCCAAGGAATTGGTATTGAATGTTTTCTTGGTGCTAATAACAAACTCAATTATGTTCTTGCTATTAATGATAAAAAAATAGGTATCATACAGTCTCCTGATGTTTTGGATTTGGACGAAGTAGGAGAGGTAAAGGTTCGACTCTATCAGGATGATAAGATAGCAAACAAAATGGATCAATTGGAATTTGAAGGAGAAAAACAGAAATTAGAAATACCTGCCGAATAAAATAAAAAATAATGAATAATTAATAATTAAAAATGAAAAATGTTGGTAGTATATTCTTATGGGCTATTGTAAATAGATAATAGTTTGTAATACCATATACATACATTGTTCATTATATATCTTTCATTATTCATTTGTTTTCCTTATGTTCGAACCACTTTCATCATATGTGAGACCACAAAACTTAGAAGATTTTGTCTGACAATCGCATCTTGTGTGACCAGATAAGCCACTAAGTATTTTTTTGCAATCAGGTAAAGTACCTTCTATGATTTTTCGAGGTCCACCCGGGTGTGGTAAGACTACAATAGCACATATTATCTCAAAGACACTCCAAGCAGATTTTTTTTATCTTTCGTGAGTTACTAGTAAAAAAGATGATTTACTGAAATTGGTAGATCAAGCGAAACTCAATTTTCAATATGGTAAATCTACCATTATCTTCTTGGATGAAATTCATCGTCGAAATAAAGCGCAGCAAGATACTTTACTTCCTTATGTAGAAAAAGGTACAGTAACACTTATTTGAGCTACGACAGAGAATCCAAGTTTTACCGTCAATAACGCGCTTCTCAGTAGATGTAGAATCTTTGTCTTTGAAAAGTTGTCAGATCAAGAAATATTTGATTTCATCAAAAAACAATTTCCTCTGATTCTCAAACAACATCCCAAAATATCACTTACTGACGAATATCTTCTTCTCATTAGTAAGCTTGGCAACTGAGATCTTCGCAATGCATTAAATATCCTTGAGTCAGCTATTCTTCTTGCTAAAGATGGTTTGCTTACTGATCAAATTATCCTTCAGGCGTGACAAAAAACTGTATATTATGATAGGGATGGAGAAGAACACTATAATATTATCTCTGCTATTCATAAATCATTGCGTGATTCTGACGCTGATGCCGCATGTTATTGGGTTCAGAGAATGCTTATGGGTGGTGAGGATCCCTTGTATCTTGCAAGAAGACTTTTACGTTTTGCGTCTGAAGATATCTGACCAGCAGATAATAATGCATTGCTTCTTGCCAATCAGGTCTATGATGCAGTCGCTAAAATATGAATGCCAGAGTGTGATGTATTTCTTTTTCAGTTGACTATCTATTTGGCTAAAGCAAAAAAAAATAATATTGCATATCGTACTGCTATTGCTACTAGACAAGATGTTGAAAAATATGGTAATTTACCTGTTCCTCTTCATTTACGTAATGCACCTACAAAACTTATGAAAGAGCTAGAGTATGGTAAATGATATATATATGCTCATGACAAATTGAGACATACATCATGAACTATGAAGTATGATCCTTTGCAAGGATATGATACACGTAATATTGATCAAGAACATTTTCCTACTGAGCTTAAGAACCGCACATATCTCTAATATTGTATGACTAATAACCAATAATTTTGCAGTTTTGTCAATTCAAATTGTCTGTATTATCCCTTAAAAACTTGTATTATCCCTCCAAATGACTACTTTATTTCAAGTTTTTTTAAATTTTTATATACTTCAAAAATGGTATTTGCAAAAAAAGTTACTAAATCACCTGCAGTAATGGTGGAAACAAAAAAACTATCAGCAAAAGATACTTGCGGTATGGGATGCTGTGGTAAAATGAAACATCTTTTGATATGGATTCTCTTTGTTGTTAATACACTTCTTCTTGTTTGGGTGTTGGTTAATCAACTTGGTGTAGAAGCTAATAAGGTAGGTGGAAGAGCTAACTACAGAATGGTACAACAAATTTATAAATCAGATGCATTCAAGGTTCAACAAAAACAACAAATTGAACAAGCTTTGCAAATGTATCAAGGTGGATGAGCAACTCAACAAGGTCTTACTCAACCAACTCTACAACCATCAACAACAACAGCTCAGCCTGATGTTCAACCTACAGTAGCTCAATAATATACATTTTAAACCGAATACTATATTCGTTGTATACACTACATATTCTTCAATCAAATACTCTTTTTGAGAATATTTTATTTTGATAATTACTTGTTATGACTACAGAAAAAAAACAAGACACTACAAGACTTCTCGTTTTGGTTCTTTTGGTACTTAATCTTTTATTGTGAGTATATATCGCGTTTTTCAAACATGATGCACTTTGGTTAGAAACATTGAAAGCTTGAGGACGTGAAAACATGGAAATGGCAACAAAATTGTACAAGTCTCCAGTATATATCCAACAACAGAAAACTACATTAGATCAGATTTTGGGTAGTATGAATCAAGCGCCTACACAACAACCTGCTGTACAACCTGTAGCTCAACCAGCAGTAACTCAGTAATTTTATTTTGATAATCATTTTGTATGACAACAGAAAAAAAACAACACACTATGAAAATGGTGTTTCTAGGTCTTTTGGTTCTTAATGTATTGTTTGGTGTATATGTTGCGTTTTTCAAACATGATGCGCTTCGGTTAGAAACATTGAAAGTATGAGGTTCTGAAAATATGAAATTAGCTGTTCAATTGTATCAAGCAGATTCTTATAAACAACAACAAAAAACTACTCTTGAACAAATCCTTGGTTCTATGAATCAATCTGGAGATACAGCACAAAAAGATGCTACTGCTCCACAAGCAGATGCTACTACTCCTGTACAAGGAGATACAGCAAAATTTGCTGCTATCGAAAAAGACGGATATATCTTGGGAAACAAGAATGCAAGAATTACTGTCATAGAATATTCTGATTTCCTTTGTCCTTTTTGTAAAAGACATTACAATGCTCAGACTATTGAAAATCTTATAAAGAAATATCCTAATGATGTAAATATGGTATTTAGACAGATGCCATTACCTCAACTTCATCCTACTGCTCCTATAGGTGCTCAAGGTGCTGTTTGTGTTGGTAAACTTGCTGGTGCTGATAAATTCTATGCATATCTTGAAAAAGCATTTGCTGCTCCTGAATTTACTGAAGCTAATGTAACTGATATGGCAGTTAGTCTTGGTCTTAATAAAGCATCATTTGCTACGTGTCTCACAAGTCCAGAAACTATAGCAACAGTTAATGCTCAAGTACAAGAAGGTCAAGGATTTGGTATCAATGGAACGCCTGGTAATCTCGTTGTAGATAATCAGAAGGGAACATCTACATTGATAGCTGGTGCTTATCCTATCGAAACATTTGTAGCTGAAGTAAACAAAATACTTGGTAAATAAATCATTACCTAAAAACTAAAATATTATAATATAAAAAAACGGTCTTTTGACCGTTTTTTTGTTTACTGTTTTTTTATTGATGTTGTGAATCCTTTTTTGTACATATGAAATTTATTTGTTTGCTTTTTCTTTTTGGAGTTCGTATTGTAGTTCTTCAACTTCTTTTTTGAGTTTATTCATCTCTTTCTTTTTTTCTCTTATTGTCTCAGGATCTGCTCCGCTTGCTGAAAGTCCTGGAATGATTGTCCTGATTTGTTGTATCTGCTGTTCTTTGATGCGTAATGTTTTGCGTATTGTTTCTTTTTTGTCTGTTACCACTGGTATTTTGTGTTCTGCTTTGATACCTATGGTTATGTTAATAATGTTTTCTGTATGGTATGCATTGAGTTCTTTTTCATTTTCTAGGTATTCTATAGATGATGCGTTTATGAGTTTATGTAATGTTTTCTCTTGTTTTCTGAGATATTGCAGAAAATCTAATGGTGCAAAAAGACAGATTTCTATTTCTTCGTGTTTTGCATATTGGTGTTTATGTTTCATTCCGATAAATTTATCTATGATATCCATGAAAAGCTGAGTCTTATAGTTTTTGTTGATATTCATGTTTTCTTCTTGTACCTCTTGTGTCATTATCGGTCAATCAAACCACAAAAGATTTCGTATTTGTTGGCTTATGAATGGAACGAATGGGTGTAAGAGCTTCAATAAACTTCCAATACATCGTAATGTCACCTTGTTTCCATTTTCCGTATCCTGATGTTTTTGTATCTCTAAATATTTATCGCAGAAATCTTCTTTAATCATTGTTATCAATTTCTCCTGTATTTCGCTCAGTGAGTTTTTTTTCATAGCATCTTCATATTCTTTCTGAATTTCTGTGATTTTATACATAATTCGCAATTCAAATTCACTCAAATTAGATTTTCTTTTTTCTATATAGCTATTCAACTGTGCGAAATCAGAGATCTTCCTTGATCATTTTGCTTCGTATACATGTTGTCAAATAAATCTTGATGCGTTTCGCAGCTTATTTATAAATTGTTCATATTCTGTTATTTCTTGTTTTGGATTGACTGCGTAGAGTCTAGTACAATCTGTTCAAAATTCTTTTATCATGTCTTTAAATCACTCTTTCTTTTTTTTGGTATTCTTTTCTTCTGGTTGAATGTAACAGGTATCGAATAGTAGGGTATCTTGAATGTTGTGAGCTATGATAATTGTTTTCAGAAATTCGAATATTTTGTTGTCTTGGATATAACACATTTTTTTTGGTGATTTCTTGCTCTCGTTGAATGCTTCCATTGTTTTTATGAGAATGAGTGCGTGACCCAATGTCTCTTCTATTTTTTCTTTTTGTTGAACCAATCATGTGTCATTAGCTACGAGAGTATCGATATCAAAACTATAAAATCATCTTTTCTTATTTGATATCGCAATTGACTTGTCTAGAAAATCTGTCAATGCTATAGAAAATTTTTCAAAATTACCCATTCATTTTCCTTTGCTTGAACCAAGATCTTTCTCTGTGTATTCTATTATTTTTTTGAGTTCGTTTATTTCTTTGCTATATCATCTTGGAAGTGTTTCGCTGAAGAGATCGATATATGTCATAAGTGTGTTTTGTTCTCCAGTACGACCTTTACCCAAGAGAACATCGATACATTCTTCGATATTAAAATGTTGATTTATGCGTCCATCTACGATCAGGTTGAAAATGATAAGGGTCAATACAGTAAGCTTATTCTTGGTTTTTTTTGCTGGCAAATTGAGTATCTCATTATCAGAAATGAAATAACTTTTACCACTTTCACTTTTCCATAATGGCAATGAATATCATTTAGAATCTTCTTTAGTTACTGGTCGATATTCCATATTTTTTATTATATCTTTGATGTTTTCTTCGTATTCTTCTGGAATTATTTCCAATTTTTTTTCTTGTATCGCTGTTTCTATTGTGACTAGCTCTTTATCAGTTTTAATGAAAAGTTGATTACAAAGTAATGGTCGCGCTTTTTCGTTTGTCTTTCTATGTACCACAACTTCTGCTTCTATAGATTTGGTGGATTCGAGATTGTGAATATCATCTAAATTTTTTATTATATTTTTGATAAATTCGCTTACTCCTTTACCGCAAAAATCTTCTGCAAGTTCTGTAAAACATCCGTTTTTATCTATTGCAAATTTGTCTATTTGAAGCCCATGTTTTTGTGCTATCATCAATGACTTTTTGTCGTGTGCTGGGGTAATTCTCATGATTCACATATCTTTCATAGGATTCACAGATTCGTCAGCTATGATAGGTATTGTTTTGTTGATGATAGGTATAATTACTTTGTTTTTTAATAGTTTCTTATATCTTTTATCATCAGGATGCACTGCAATTGCTACATCGGCAAATATAGTCTCTGGTCGTATTGTCGGTACAATGATTGATATGTTTTTAGTATCCACGAAATATCTGAGATTGTATTGTTTGACCTGCATATTTTTGTGTTGTGTCTCATCGTTTCCTAATGTTTTTTGTTCTTTAATGCTTCGATAATTTATCGAACAATCTTCGTAGATGTGTCCTTCTTGAACAAGTTCTACAAATAAATTTCTGACAAAATTTGTATTCTTTTCTGAATATACGATATTGTCTGTATTTATATCAAAAAACACTCCGGCCTTAGTGAGAAGGTTTTCATAGTTTTCTGTTTTAAAATTCTTTTCTTGAGTATCGAAAATGGGCAATAACTTTGCCTTTATTCATTTCATTGTTTGATAGGTGGTTAGTATGTCTTCCTGTATTATTCAGCTAACTGATTCCAATAGCGTATCTTTTGTTATGTTTATGGGCAGTTGCGTTAATATTGTTTCTCGTTTTGTTGTGCTTTTTTTGGTCCTGAAGATTTTTTGAAAGTAATTTTTTTTGAGAAATTCTGATTCTATTGTGAAATGGTTATATTTTTTTTTTATTTCTGACATAACTAAACTAACTAATTAAAAATGAATGATGAAAAATGAATAATGAAAGATTTGTTCTGTAATGTACTATTGTAATTTACAATAGTTTGTAAATATACAATTCCAACATTATTAATTCTTAATTTTTAATTCTTCATTAGGCCTTAGAGAAACCATAGAGTTTGTAGATGGTATATGCAAACAGGCTTATGAGTAGTATTAATAATATATTTTCTGCTGGACCTACTACTATTTTTTTTACGTTGTCTATTTTTAATGTGGTACCATCTTTACACACTCCCTCTACCATATAATACGCATATCCTTCTTTTTTGGCTGATTTGTTGAATGGATGTTCGAACATCGTTCCCGTTGTCTCTCCTACTTTTTGCATCTGGTTTATCTCATTTGTCTCAAATTCTGATCTATAGATGATATATTTTTCAATGTTGTTGACTGCCGTTCGGACAAGATAGTGTTTGTCTCCAATTGTTTGATCATTTACCGTTATACCCACAACAACACATGTTATTGCTTCACCTATTTTCGCTTGAGATACTTCTGAGGCGCTTCCTATAGGGTTTCCTGCGCTATCTAATGGTGTGATTTGAAAAAAATACGTATCACCAATTTTTAGATTATCCACTATTATTTCGTTGGTTTGCACATTTGTTGCCAGATTAAGATTGTTTTGACTTGTTCAATAGGTTATTTTGTATTGTGGTGCGCTACCTATCGTTTCTCGTGTCACATTCAATTTACTCTTATCGATACTATCAGAATATAATCTGATTTTACCTATAGCTATACCTTTTTCTATGATAAGCCTTGCTACACCTGTATAGCTTTTTGTCTGTCCGAGGACGATAAGATCTACACTTACTTCAAGGTTTCATTCTGTATCCATTAGAATATCTTTTGTGAATACTCAAGGGCTTTTTTTGTCCATGGGCACTGATTTTCCGTCACTTAATTTAATCTGTGCTGATGTTACGCTTTCGCTGCTATTGACGGTAAATGTTCCCTTTTCTCATTGTTTGATGGTTCCTGTAGGTGTTATTTTGATGCTATTAAATACTCCATCTCTGATAGGCTGGTAGTTAAAAGAAACAACTTGAGATTCTCCGATTACCTCATTGGTAGCATTTAATATTTTTATCTGAAGAATATTGTCTCATTCAGTTATTCCACTTACATATGCGCTGATATCACCGTTTGCGTTTGTCATTCATTGTGATACAGAGGAGTTGTTGATATATACTTCGTATGGCGCATTAGGTAAATCAGGTGCTGTTGCCATTACGTTGGCAATATTGTTTTTTTCTATCCCACCAGGCACTGGAGAGATGAGATCTATACTTTTTGTATTTGTACTACCTCCAGTACTTCCTACTATCACTGTTTTTTGTCCTAAGATACTGTCGTTTATAATGTCTGAAATTTTTATAGTGAAAGTTCCTGTTTTTTTGATTGAAAGTCCCTTTGAAAAAAGTTTAACACCTTGGTCTTCTGGTAAAAATGTATAGAGTCCATCGCTTGGGACCATATAATCTGCAGTATCTACGATACCTACTATTTCGATAAACACATCTCCCTGATAGGTTTTAACAACATCTCAATTCGCGGTTACTGCTTTGATAGTTATATCTACTGCTTCATTGATGTTGAATGAGCTTGGTACGATATCTACAACGAACGCATCTGGATCGGCTGCATGAACGTGATTTACAAGAAATCCTGCGGTTATCATGCTGATAGCCAACATACATGCTATAATCGGTTTTTTTGAAAATTTCATCATGCGATAATAGGAATAAAGCAGTATTAATTAGAATGTGAGGTTGTTTCGTTGAGTAATCAGATAGAGAGGTTTTTTCTTGTGCCATTGTTGGAGCTTGCTACCGCCTCGCTTACAAGTATTTGTTCGTAATTTCCTGTAAACGGTATCAGTATTATACTCTGGTTTTTATCTATATTTTGTTGTGGATTTGTATGTACAATAATCGTATCTTCATCTGGTCTGTCTATGCTTCGTGTTCATTGTCCGCTTAAATTCTGTGTGTCTATAGTTACATTATCTTTGTTAAAACTTATTGTAAGATCTATGGTTTTTGGTGTTTCTAGTTTTTCAGATATAAAGACATCTATGTATCAACTATTTGTCTTATATGCAATATCTCGTCATTTTTCTGCAATAAATGTTGTTTCTTGGAGAGAAAGCACGCTAGTCATAAATGCATTAGGATTGTTGATTACGTAAAAAGTTCATAGAGCGACTACTGCTGCACCTATGATGATACCTATATTCTGTTTCCAGTTTCCCAAAAGCATTTTCTTGTTCATTTTTTCGCCAAACAGATAAAATTTCTAGTTAGCTACTATGTATAAATATGAGTATGTTTTTTGTCCTGAAAATCAACTATAAATTAGCATTTAGCTTGAAGCTTAAAGCCTGTTTGCTTTAGTTTACTAGAAGCTTGAAGTGATTTGGTGTATTACACTTTATTTGTATATACTTGCGTTTGTTGTTCCTGTCGATACTAGTATTGTTCAACTGCTTGTATAATCTATGAGAACATATGCTCCTGTTCTCGTTTCTGCTGGGGTTTTCATATCAAACAAAAAATTTCCTAAACTATAAATTATTGGTTTACCTTTGTATCGTCCTATATCTTGTATGACGTGAGGATGGTGTCCTATAATAACATCTGCTCAGCAATCGATGAGCTGTTTTCCTAAGCTTTCTTGTTGGATATTGTGTGTTGTTTGGTATTCAGTTCATCGATGAACAGATACCATGTTGATGTATCCATCGCTTGTGTTCTTTTTCAGTGTATCACAGTATCCAGAAAATAGCCATCTTGGCGTTATAGTGAAATCAAATCCTTGCCATGCAATCTTTATTCCACGGATTTTTGTTCTTCGTACATAATTTTTTTCAAAATATTGTGCGTTTCTTATATATCCCATATAATTTAGTCCATTGTTTTTGAGTTGTTGTATGGTCTCCAAATGTGCTTGTGTTCATCCATCAAGACTATGATTGTTGGCTACATTCATGAGTGAAAATCCTATGTTTTTGAGATAGGGCAGTATACTATTGCTTGAACAAAATTTTACTTGTTTGCCTGATTTTTGACATATTTTTTTATCACTGACTATGGGAGTTTCTAGGTTTATTCCTACAAAATCTATGCCAAATAATTTTCTGTGAGGATATGTTGTTGGTGATAATTTCGTGTCTTCGTTCTGAAAAAATTGTTTGAAATATTCTTGTGTTTTCTGTTCTCCAGAAAGTGCTATAGCTACTTGTCTATCAAATATTAAATCACCAAAAAATGCTACGGTGAAGCCGTTTTCCTGGTGTTTTTGTCCGGTGTAATAAATGAACTCTCTTGAGGTGTTTCCTGTTCCTAAATTTTTGCCTGCAATTGAACTGCTGCTGTCTCTGAGAAATAACTTTGGGTACTGATTGTTTTGTTGTGCAAGGGTATTTGTTATATACAGACAACTCGGACAATCTACTTCTAGTGATTTGTATTCGTTGATTGTTGTTGTATTGTTTAGTGTGTAAAATGTTTTCTTATCATGAATTTTTGCGAAGTCTTCATCCACATAATGTGAAAAATCTACTGAAGCGATAATCAATGTTCTTCCTATAAATGTATATCCACTGAGTATGTTTATAAGCTCTGTATCTTCTATAAATTTTCTTGGTTTCACGACAATAGGATAAACGTTTGCTTCTGGAAATGTTTTTTTTATGAAACGAAATTGTTCTCCTAGTCCGTGTTCATCAGTGTCTTTTTGTAAACAGCCACTTGTTTTTGTCGATGGTAATGCTTTGGCTGAGATACAGCTTCCTTGATAACAGAATTTCTTTGTATCTTTACATAACATATCTACATTGTTTTTGCTTGCATTGAAGTGATCTGGACTTATGAGTACTATATTTAGTTGTTCTCTTTCTTTTATCTTATATGTTTCTTTCAGCATTGTATAAAAATTTTCTATTGTTTTTGCTTGTAAGGTAAAATGTGGAATAATAGCAAAAAATTTTTGTTGTTCGTTTTGAGATGATCTTTTGGTATTTGTGTTTTCAGCAAAAATCAGTGACAATAGTCATATCAACACTATGCCACTGAGTATTCGCGGAATGATTCATATATTTTTTTTGCGCATACAATATATTATTTAGTACTTTGAATGATTTCTTGTAATGGTAATGATAGAAGATTGAACTCTGAGTCCTTGAGTCCATCGTAATTTTTCTGTCGATCTTCATCAGTAAATCTACCACCTCCTTCAGCTTCAAATGGTGCTTGTTGTGGATAAAACTCGTAATGACTAAACACTGGTCATATAACTATTCTTGCTCCATTTACATCATTTACCATCATTGTCATCAGATATGGTCTGCCTACTGCTTCATATAATGGACCGTATTTTCCTGAAGTAAATATGTCGGCTATAATTGATCATCTTTTTTCTTTTTGTAATGCATATCCAAATAATTTGGTAGGTGTTGTCATACTACTTAATGTCTGTGATGAAAGTCTTAATTGTTCGAAATCATTGTCCTCTATTTTTTGATTTTGTGTTTGTGCAATCGCTATTTTTTTCACAAACTGAAGATATGTTAAAAACTGATTATATTGTTCTCCACTAAAGAATGTGTTTGTCTCCTGGGTAAGTGTTATGAGCTGATCGATAAGATCTATATTTGCTTCTATGTATCCTTTGGGAATAGGTAGTGCTGGTGGATCAACTCTTCGTCCACAAGGACCGTCACCTCCACCACCCATTTCTGCGTATGCTTGTTTGACGTATAATAAAGTGTCGTGTTTGAGTTCTGTATAACTTCCCAAGTAGGTGTTGAGTAATTTGTTTCTGTATAATGTGTCTTCTGTAAAGTAAGGAACATTGTCTCCTCCATTGATGAAAAGTGTAGATAACATACTGAGTCGAGTATGATATACGGTAGTTCCGAAATTGAATTTTGTCAGAATTTCGTTTTTGGAAACGTCTCATTTTACCTTATTGTATCCTTCTATTTGTGTAGGTGTAATACCAAATGAACTCTGATTTTTTTCTAACCATAGATTGGCGAACTTTTGTGTGATTGGTGTGTTTATGAGATTGTCGGCTACCATCAATGCACTTTGTACCCATGGTTTTTTTTCGCTTTCTTTTTCGGATGTACCTGCAGTAAATTGATCAAAAAACCGACTATCAATAGTGAATTTTTCTCCGAAGAAAATAAATCCTACCGTCATATCCTTTGCTTGTTCTTCAGTAACTGCTCCTACTTCTGATGTGGTATATGAAACTGACATTATTCTTTGTGGTCTGAGTGTTAGAAGTTTTTGTTGTATATCTTTATTTATTCCTTTAAGAATCATTTCATCTGAACTCCATTTTTGGTCAGCGATAAATTTTTGAATATCTGTAATATTCACATCATCATCTTCTCCGATAAGTTTTTGAATGAAATTGTAAAATTTTGTAAATTGTGTGAGATCATTGCTTTTGATATTGTTTACCATCACTAATGATGCGCCCGCAACTGTTTGATCTGCAAAAAACAATTTCTCTCTCATCATCCATTTCATTGCCATAAAATAGGTTTTGAGCAAGCTATCTGTTGTGTAATGTGCTCTTGGTTTAAATTGAGTATAATCAAATTTTAGTATATCAAACGCTTGAAAATTTGTCATTAAGTTTGGCGAAAGCGTTTTGAGAAGTGTATTTTCTCCGTCAGAATTTTCTGCTTTTATTACTTCATTTAGCGTTTCTTCTACCGCTGTTTTGTATGTAGGAGATAATTTTGCGCTTATTTTTTTCATTCTTTCCGTGATAAGTTCTTGGATTTGTTCATCCGTGAGGTCTGCTGATCATTCGCTTTCTGTCATAGTTGTTATCTTATCTATCATTTCATCGTTTGGTATGAGAATTGCATAGGGAATAGATCGATATGCTGCCAAAAATTCATAATTTTTTTTCAACTCTTCATTGCTTGTTGATTGTGAAAGTGTGGAGAATTTTTCGAATAATGACTTGGAAAGATCTGTAACCATTGGTCTTGCTGTTGCTTCTTCGTAATACTTCAATGAATTGTCAAATACTCTATGGTAGACATGTAACAAAAGGTCGCTTGTTACCAAAATAGTATTGTACGGATATCTTTTGTATGATGTATCTAATCATCCTATTTTATCGTAATTTGTACTTCGTTCGTCACCAGCATCATCTTGATCTCCTGGTCATTCGTAACTTGTCTGCATTATCATCTCTGACAAAAATCAGCTATTTGCTTTGGAAATCATCCATCCATGTTGGGTGAAGAAGTTTTTTTGTTGTTCAGAAAACTCTAATCACAATCCAGCTCAGTCGTATTTATCACTTATATCAAATTTAGCATTTGTTTTGAAGTCTTTAAATGGAATGTCTTTGAGTGTGTTTCCGTTGTCTGAGTTTATGAGTTGGAATCAGCTTACAAGACAATATTCTTTATATACAGGATCAGAAAGATCAACTTCTGGTATTTGATATGTTATTTTTCGTGTATCGTGGAATCCATTTTGTATAGCGTCCCGATTTGTCATTTCTGCGATTGTTGGTTTGGTCATCTTTCGTGTATATGGATACTTTGTTGTCTGATTTGTAATTAGAGAGAAATTGCTCGTGTTTTCACTAGTAGTTGTTATTGTTTTGATTCAGCATCATCCCAGCATGATTGTCATCAACACTGTTGTAATAAGAAAGAGTTTTTTCATGTTGTATAGTGGAAAAAATAAAATATTTTATAATTCTACTTGATTTTTTAAGCTTGGTATCTCGCAAGTAAACCCTATCTCTTCGAGTTTTGTTTTAAATGTTGTTTGGGCGTTTCATTCCCCATGGATGATGAATGTTTTTCTCGGTGCTTTTGCAAATCCCTTTGCTCGTCTCAATAATTGATCGGAATCTGCATGGCCAGAGAATCCGTTTATCTTTTCTATCTCTGCATTTACCGAAATGGTTTCTCCCATCATTCGAACTTTTTTTTCTTTGTTTATAATATGTCTTCCTAATGTTCCATCAGCTTGATATCCTACGAAGAGTACCATGTTTTTTTTGTTTCATAATCCATGTTTGAGGTGGTGAGTAATTCTCCCTGCGGTACACATTCCATTTCCCGCAATGATGATACATGGGTCAGTATAGGTATTTAATTTTTGTGAGTCTTCAATGCTCTGTGTACACTTTAACTGTGAAAAATCGAATGCATTTGGATATTTGTGTAATGCTTCTTCGTCAAATACTTCCGTATGTTTTTTAAAAACTTCTGTTGCTTTGATAGATAGTGGACTATCCAAAAATATCTTTTCTGCTGGAAAATTTCCTTCCTTGATTATAATATTGAAAAAATAGAGTAATTCTTGGGTCCTTTCTACAGAAAACGATGGAATCAGAAGTTTTCCTCATTTCTTATATGTCGCATCAATATATTTTATCAATAATTCTTTTTTTCCTGCTGTGTCTTCGTGTTTTCTGTCTCCGTAGGTAGATTCTATAAAGAGATAATCTGTTTCTGTAATAAGTGTCGGATCCTGTACTATTGGAGTATCTCGTTGTCCTATATCTCCCGAAAAAACAAGTTTGGTTTTCTTTGTTCATTCTGTCACGAATAATTCAATGCTCGCTGATCAAAGAATATGTCCTGCGTCTTGGAATCTTGCCTCAATAGTGTCTGTGATGTTAATTATTTTTCTATATTCTATAGCTTGAAATAATTTCATACATGCTTTTGCATCGTCTACACTATACATAGGAACTCTTGGTTCCTGATGATTTTGTTTTCTTCTTCTGTTTTCTTCTTCAATATTTCTTTCTTGGATCATAGCACTATCTTCCAAAATGATTTGACAAACATCTAGTGTTGCTGCTGTTGTATATATTTTACCACTGAATCCTTGTTTATATAATTTCGGGATCAACCCACAGTGATCGATATGTCCGTGAGTAAGTAAGACAAAATCTATTTCTTTGGGATCAAAAAGAAATGGTTCATAATTGAGTCTCATTACTTCTTTGGGTCCTTGAAACATTCCGCAGTCTATAAGAAATTTACTTGTATCTGTTTCGATAAGATAACACGATCCTGTAACAATTTTAGCGGCTCAGCAGAAGGTGAGTTTCATTCTAATTAGGTGAGAGGATAAAGGCACCAGATTTTCTTTTTTAACCTTTCAACTAATCATTGCAACTTATATCTTCAATGAAAAGTTGAGCTTAATGGATTTGTCATGTAGAGGAATGGTAAATTCCATCCAGAATCATCCATTTGTTTGAGATCGATCTATGAGGTTTTTATTCAAAAACGGTTCGTCAAATACTTCTAAAGGTAAGACAAATTTTGGATTGAAAAACATAATTTTTGCTTTTGTGGAATTTTCTATAAAAATTAATATTTGACAATGGATGGTGTGTGGTAATGTTTCTTCTATTACATAACTGATAAGCTTTTTCTTCTTGAGGTCTGTGATATCGTCGCGAGTCAGATCAAACCCTTCACAAGAAAAAATTATTTTATCTGATATTTTAGATGATTCTGTATCGAAGACTGCGTTTATTTCCATTTTCTTTTCTTTGATTATAAAAATATAAATCTTTTTGAAATATTACTAACTTTATATGGTATTTCTCTTGTAATTCTATATTTTATTATTATATTACACAACAATTAAACAAAAAGTCAAATAAATAAAAACATATAGTCTATGATTAAAAAATCTTTCACATTGCAAAACAAAATAATGTTTGCAATATTGTTTGTATTAGTTTCTTTCTTTTTTCTTCTTTCGTATTTGTATTATGCAATAGATTTGAGAGAAAATGAGATTCAAGTAAAGATGGTTTCTGCAAACACGAAAACCTCTTATCGTGCATCACAAAACAGTGTTACGTTCCAAAACAATATTGTTAAGGATTATGCTGTTTGGGATGAAATGAAGCAAAATGTTCTCTCTAGGAACACGGTATGGATAAAACAGAATACCGAACCATTGTTAAAAACTTATGGACAAGACGATTGTCTCGTGTATGATGCTAGTCTTACTTATCTTTGTGGTCAACCTCAGGGTAGAAAATTATTGTCTCCAGAGATTTTGGGCGCATTAGAGGGTCAATGTGGTAATTTTTACATCTTAGATGATGCTATTCCTGTTCATGTAACTTGGTCTATTATTACAACAACTTCTGATACGGGAAGAAAATTGTTGGGTAGTGGGTATTTGTTTATTCTCAAGTATTGGGATTCTGCATTTGTTTCTAGTCTTTCCGAAAATGCTGGATTGTCGCTCTTTTTTGGCAAACCGTTTCAAAAGTCTGATTTGTTCCTTGAATCGGGTTTCACTCTGCATGATGTTCATGGAAATATCGTCTTATCGCTCTATTTTGTTCAGGATGATTTTGTTGCACAGCTTCATCGTAGGACAAATATGATGTTCTTTGTTGCTGTACTCTGTATTTGTGTTGTCTTTTTTGTTTTTTGGCTTATTATCAGAAAATACGTCACTAAACCGATAGATTCGATTCACCAAGTCCTTACAACTGGCAAGGTATCTGATTTGGAATTCATAAAACTTAGTAGGTTTCATGATGAATGGAATATGATCGCTGCTTTGGTTGAAGATAATATCAACAAAAACGAAGAATTGTTTAAAACAACACAAGAATTGCTTAAAACAACAGAAGAATTGAAGCATGAGATTCAGACAAAAGACCAGTTTTTTGACTTAATTGCTCATGATCTTACGACTCCATTTAATGGAATTATAGGACTTACACAACTTCTTCTTGAGTCCTCAGAAAGTTTTAGCGAAGAAGAAAAGAAAACTCTTTTACAAAGCATTTTCCAATCTTCACGTAGTTCATATAAACTTCTTAAAAAACTTTTAGATTGGGCTAGATTACAGACTGGTAGATGGAATCCCATTCCTAAATCTTTTGAAATTAATAAATTGATTGATGTTGTTGTTTCTTTTCATCAAGCGTCTGCAATTCAGAAAAAAGTTGATTTAATCGTCGATACCAAAGATACCTTCTTTGTTATGGCTGATGAAAATATGCTGGAGGCTGCCTTGAGAAACATTATTTCCAATGCGATTAAATTTACTCAGCCATACGGCTTTGTAAAAATACATCTTCAGCAACAAGATAAAGCAGTAATTGTTACGATT
Organism: uncultured bacterium; assembly: GCA_903953935.1. Lineage (GTDB taxonomy): Bacteria > Patescibacteriota > Gracilibacteria > Absconditabacterales > Absconditicoccaceae > CAJBLF01. The sequence continues at coordinate 7,250 of CAJBLF010000041.1, read as the reverse complement.
ACTGATAGTGGAAAGGGTATGTCTTCCAATATTTTAAATTCTCTTTTCAAAATCGGAAAAAAGGTTGTTTCTGAAGACGTTTCCGGAAACATTGGTACGGGTCTTGGACTTATTCTCTGTAAAGAATTTGTAGAAAAAAATAATGGACGAATTTGGGTGGAAAGTGAGCTTGAAAAAGGGTCCGCATTTCACTTCAGTGTCCCTTTATCTTCTTAGGGTATATCCCTGTATTCGCACTCCTTGTATGTATAGGAGTGTTTTTTTTAACCGATTATCTTTTACATTATTTTATTTATATAATAATCTACTGGTGCATAATCGTCAGTTAGTATTGGAATATCTGTATCAATTGGTTTTTTCCATAGATGTTGTAAATATGCGTTTAAAGTTTCATCTGTGCTATTAAACGTCTGTTTTTTTGTAGATTTTATTGCAACTAAGATTATATTTTGAACTTTATTTCAATTGTTTTCTTCTATTACTGGAAATATATATACTTGTGGAAATATACTCTTATATGTTGCATATTCTCCTCTTAAAAATTCTCCTCTTTTTCACTCAATCGATGAAATGATATTTAGGATTACCACTCAATTATCATTTAGTACATCATATTCTTTCTTGATTGCTTCTTGGGTTGTGAGTTGATAGGGGACAGAATAGTGTGATGTGAAAGCATCTCAAAATATTACATCGTATGTTTCTTTTGTTTTGTTTAGGTACACTCTAGCATCTTCATGATAAATAGTCAATTTTGGATTATCCTTTACGTTAAAATATTTTTTTGCAAGTGCTGTTATTTTGGGGTCGATTTCTACTACATCAATTTTCGCTTCAGGATATTTTACTAGGAAATCTTTTGGGTAGGAATATCCTGCTCATCCAAGCATTACTGTTGTTTTAAAATCAGGATTAAAGTGTTTTGCTAGATGATAGTATTTTGTATATTCATTGACCAATTCGTTGTTGTCCAAAAACATTGATGAGTGATTTTCGTTGTTTATTCCCATTATTTTAATTGTTTTTTTTGTTGCTATATCAATACTGTTGTAAATCCAAATACGATTATATGCTGTATCAATATCAAGAAATTCATTTCCTTTATGGATAAGAATGTTTCTATAATTAAAAAACAGTAGACCACAAATAGCTATTATCAGGCTTCATACCTTAAATTTTGTAAGTTTTTTTGATGATATAAATATTGAAACAATTACCAATGTTATTGATAAAATAATGAGTAGTTTGTTTGTCCCAAACTTGGGAATTAAGTAAAAACCCGCTAGGAATGTTCATATAATACTCCCAGCAGTAGACAATGAATATAAATTTCATATGGTTGATCATGATTTTTTTAAATTATCTATTTTTAGTTTTGCGGCATAAGGAGAAACCATACCCAGTAATATGCTCGCTGGTGAAAATATGATTACCGATGCTATTATCGATGCTATTTTGATATTGCTTATATTTGTCTGTAATGCTACAAGTAAATTATCCTTGATAAGTAATGTGCATCAAATAAGAATAGCTGATAATAAAATAATTAATGATAAATTTTCTACATTAGGATTTTTGTCTGCGATTTTTCACCCCGTATAATACCCGACACTTAGACTTCATAAAATTATGCCTATTAAGCTAGTCCAAACAAAGATTCATGTTCAAAAATATGGTCATAATATTCTTGATCAAACAATCTCAAATATCATAACAATAGCTCCGCAGACAAATACTGAAATTTCTAATGTATATCTATATATTTTCATTGCAATGATGATGATAAAAACTTTTTTGCAAAATTAAAATATCTTTATATCGACAATTTTATTTCTAAAAGAAAGTATAATAAAAACTGACTAGATTGTTCGAAAACTGCTGTTTTTGGCGATGCAGGGTTTAATATGTAAAGTAATAATGATATGGTATGTTAAATTTCTTTTTAAAAAATGTCTTCGATATCTTTGTTGTGACGTGGCAAAAGAATTATGATAATAAGAATACCAATAACGATACATCCAATGTTTGAGATAAAGAAATTATGTACAAAAAAATATTTATCCAAGAGATTCCATATTCCTCTTCGTATCATAATTACTCCTACAACGGTTAATAGAAATGGTCATTCAGAAATTAATTTCTTTTTGATTACTTTGAAGCTTTTTTTGATCATGTTGTTTAAAAAATTGTAAAACATTATGTATGTTTTATCTTTTTTTTACCCCACGTATGCTTTATGTACTCTATAAACAATGGCAATAAAGAAATCAATATGATCGCTATTACTACTTTTTCAAAGTTGTTTTTAACTAATGGAATTTGTCAGAAAAAAAATCATGCTAAGGTAATGCTAAAGACTCGGATAAATCATCCGATGATATTATACGATAAAAATGTGCGATAATTCATATTTCCTATACCCGCTATAAAAGGAGCTAACGTCCTTACAATAGGCACAAAACGAGCCAAAATAATAGTTTTTTTTCCATATTTATTGAAAAATGTTTTTGTCTTTTCGACATGTTCTGGTTTGATAATATATCTTCCCCAAATTTTTCTTTTGGTAAGTCGATGTCCAAAATATTTTCCTATATGATAATTGACTGTATCTCACAAAACAGCAGCTCCAAACAAAATACACAATACTCGAATAATGTTTAGATATCCACTTCCTGCTAATGATCCTGCTACAAAAAGTAGACTATCTCCTGGTAATAATGGCATTACAACGAGTCCTGTTTCTATAAATATGATGGCAAATAGTATGCCATATATCCACATTCAATATTCAGTCAATAATGTTTGGAGGTGTACATCAATATGTACAATAAAATCAATTATTCACATCAGATATTGCATACTATTATATATTTATAAATAAAAAACTTATTTTGAATGTTTTTTTATATAATTTCTTTATATTCAAACGATAATGTATTATACTCATCAGTATCATAGACACAAACTCATTTTTCATCTCGTAATATAAATTCATATATCCCTGCATCCAATGCCATTTTGCTACATATTGTGCAATAGGGTTTTCCTGCGTGGATTGGTTTTCCGTTTTCGTCGATACGGACAAAATACAATCTCGAACCTATGATTTTGTCAGGAGCATCTATCAATGCATTCATAATTGCTCTCTGTTCTGCGTGGACGCAACATGTTTTATCTGTTACTTTTTTGTTGTATTCATTTTTATCGTTACCACATCTTCTTTGATTTTCTTTTTCGCCCGGAGGACTATTGAAACCTGTTCCGATAATTTCATCGTTTTCTACAATCACACATCCGCAGTGAGCACGCTGACAGGTTGCCTGTAATGCTATTTCAGCTGCTTGGTTGATATATGCGAGTGCTTCTTGTTCTTCACTTCACGTGAGATATTTCATGTTACACATACAGAAAATAAAATTACATTATTTCTTTTGCTTTTTCTAAAATAGCTAAATCTCTTGGTAATATTCTTTTGCTTGTTTCAGTTTTAGATATGTCTGATTTTATCTGCTGTATTGCATCATCTATTGATGCTCGTTGTAATTCATATCATTTTTCTTTTTCTCCGTCAGTGAAATTATGTTCTGATTTTTTTATGATGGTTCCTATATAACAATATGATATCTGTTTCCATGTAGAATTTGATTCTATGACTATTCCTATTTCTTTGGTTATTTCTACTTCACATCATGTTTCTTCTTTGAGCTCTCTTGTAAGTGCCATAATTTTTTCTTCACCTGTTTCTATTCATCAACCAGGAAGTTTGTGATAGTTTTCTGTTGCTACGAATAGAATTGGCATCATGTTGTTTTCGTCGAAAATCACTGCTCTACAAGCCTCTCTCGTTTGTGTTTTACCTCAGTATAAATCATCTGGTAAAACAAATTCTTTGATGAGTTCCATAGGTATATGTGAGTATAAAAATCATTGTAATGTCTATAGGCATGAATGAAATGAGTGATTTATGATTTCTGTGAATGTCGATACTCCCATAAGTCTTTGATTTTTTAATTTTTCATAGTAATTAGTATTATTCCTCTAATTTCCACGTGTTTTGATGATTCGATTTGATCAAAATGCGTTGTCCATTCTACATATCAAGTTCAATCATGTACTCAACATTTTCATAATGTAAATTTAATATTCTTTTGATCTTTTAAAGGATATTTAATCCAATATTCACTAATCTCTTTGTATATATTTCCCACTATTTTTTAAATGTATTTCCCATTTGCCTAAATTGAAACATATTATTATGATTTTCACAATAAAAATAAATCATATCTTATGTTTCGTTCAAAAGTATTTCATTTATATTTTATTTGATTTGAAATGTCTTTGATTCATTTGATCTTGTTTATTATTTTATCAGTTATCTTCTTCTTTTTATTACTATCCGTGTTTTTAAAAAACCTTCAAAAATAATCCACATCAGTTTGCCTCCATATGAAATCATTATGATTTATTTTCATAATAGAAAATCATCATTTAATGAATATATTTATCCATTCTTCTTGGGTATGAAGCATTTGTTTTCTTCATGCTAAACCTCAAACAAAAGAAAAAAAGTCTTTTTCTAACAATGAATTGCATACAAATCATTGATATAAAATTTTTCAATCATCTTTTAAAATACGATGTAATTCTTTGAGAACCTTGATTTGTAAATCAGTATTTTCTTCATAGTGTAAAACAGATCATCAAACAATCAGATCAATACTTGAAGTTTCGATTTGAAAAAGATTTTTATTGTCAAGATTATATACATTTTCTTTGGATTTTAAAAAATCTATATTCAAATCATTATAATTCATCCTAACCTTGTGTCATTTTTTTTGCAAATACTTGTTTATATTCTCTCATATAAATCAATTTCAAGCTCAAAAATCTAAAGCATTGATTGCTTTTTTTCAATCGTTTGTATCAAAAAGGTTATCTAATGCTCTAAAAAATCATCACAACCTTTCTATTGAAAACATTTGTCTTACGCAATTTAGTTTAGTATCTTCATTAAAATAAGCTCAAGTTAAATGGTCAATTTTACTTGAACTATTACCTAATGATGTGCTTTTAATTATTTTGCGAACCTCTTTCTCTGTAAAAGATTTTTTTTCTTTATATGATAGTTCCTTAAAATAATCTCTAATTTTTATAAGTTCTTCGTTGTTGTATTTATTGTTAAACAAATACTTATAGTTTGCTATTCATGCATATTTTCAAAAAAAGTAAGTGTTTTTGAATCAGAATTTTTCAGGAGGAAATGAATTATAACTTAGATTGTTTTTTAGTAAAGCAGAAACATGAATTCAAGATTCATGATAAAAAGCCTCTTTGCTATATGGTTTTGCTGGTTCTGATCATCATAATTTGGTGACCTCATCTTTGAGTGCTTGTAAGTCTTTATATGCTATTCAATCGATACTTAAATTTTCTTCTTCTTTTAATTTTAATAATACATCTACTATATCGGAATTTCACGCCCTTTCTCAAATTCATCAAAATGTTCATGACAATAATTCTGCTCATGATTTAATCGCAACTATTGCATTTTTATTTGCCAATCAGCGGTCATTGTGAAAATGAACTCATATTCCACAATCAACTTCTTTTTTTAATAGATTTATTAGTTTTTGAGTCTTTTTTTCATCTAAGATTCAAACAGTATCACAAACAAGAAAATTAATTATATATTTTTCAATAGACTTTATAAAGTTTAATAAATAGCCCTCATCTGCTCTTGTGGAGTCTTCTCCTGCAAAAATAACATCTAATCATTTTTTCTTGGCATATGAACAACAATCTATAGCTTTTCTTAGATTTTCTTCTCTTGATAATCATTTAGTTTTAAGCAAGATGTCTGAAATAGATGAGAATAAAATAATTTTCTTAAATCACAATTGAATCATCTCGTCGATATATTTTTGATCTAGCATAGTTGCTGCATATAATTTTTCATTATATCATTTTTTCAGTAATGACTTCATAAGTTTTTTTTCTAATTCAGAAATTATTGGCATAACTGTAATTCCAAACAATCAAATTTTGGAAATACTTTTTATGAGTTTTTCTTTGTCTGATATGGAAAAATTAACTCAAACCTGTTGTTCTCAATCTCTTAAAGTATCATCAAGAACTTTTATACTCATGTTTTTTTGTTTGGTTGTTAAATAAATATTTTCTTTTACTCTAAATTGTACTATTTTTTTTATAAGTTCTCTTGGTAATGGTTCGTCTATAGGAAACTGAACAGATCCTTTTGTACTTTTATATCTTATTAATTCTTTTTGAAATGTTATGATTCCACTAGGTGTTGGATAAAATCCAATATGTTTAGCATACGCTGCAAAGTGTACAAGATTTTTCTTTAAAAAGAACGTCGGCATCTGATAACTTATTTTTTCAATAGCGTCTGGTGCTTCCTGGTTTATAAGTTTTCTCATTTCTTGAAGTTTTTTTTTAGTATTTTTTGGAAAAGAGGCAATGTATTCGTCGATGGATTTATATCCCATTTTCTCAATAGAAGAAAATAAAAATTACTCCACACTTCGCTTTGTTTGTGTTGTGTTCTTACAAGTTTTTGGATACGTTGTGATATCCAAACATACAAATTTGATTAGCAACTAACTGTAAAGCTGGTATTACTGTTTTTTGTTAACGTCCATGGTGATCAATCGTTTTTCATTCCACTCCAGGTTGTTCCGTCTTTTGCGTCTTCTATTGTTGATTCATTTGGAATCCCTTGTCCCCCTGAGTTATGCAAATCTTCAAGAGCTTTTTGTAAATACGAGTTCATGATGTAGATGATTATAAAATAAAATCTTGTAGTTGGTCGATGTATGTTGTATATGGTCAGTTGAATTTCTTTTTTAAAATGACTATATAATTATTATTTTATATAACTATCAAAATAAATAGCATGGCAGGTATATCCTCCTGGATTCTTTTGTAAATAGTCCTGATGTTCTTCTTCCGCTGGATAAAACTTTCCTAATGGTTCCAATGTCGTCACTACTGGATCTTTCCATCTTTTTGAATTGTTTACTATTTTAATAAATTTTTCTGCTTCCTTTTTTTCTTCATCATTTCCATAAAAAATTGCTGATCTATATGAAGAACCTATATCATTGCCTTGACGATTTAATGTTGTGGGATTGTGAATTTGAAAGAAAAAATTTAGTAATTGCTGATATGATGTTGTTTCAGGATTATATTCTATTTCAACCGCTTCTGCATACCCTTCGTGATTTTTG
>CAJBLF010000040.1 GCA_903953935.1 uncultured bacterium | reverse complement strand
TAGATTTCTATGTATCCTCCCTTGAAAAAGGGGATACATTGCGAATCTATTCTCTCTACATCCAAATATCCGATATGTATGGTTGCTGAATCTGGATAGCACAATAGTGCATGTCGTTCGTTCAGAATCCCAAGATTACAGAGTTCTTGGAGGATTTTGGTTTCTATTCTATCATCCAAGTAAAAGGGATGGGAACAGATATTTTTGTTTTCCATAGCTAATGTTTTTTTGTTTCTTGTATATATTGATAATAAAAAGTCAAGTTTAGATGGTGTAAATATATAACAAAAAAAAGACCGGCAATACGCCGGACTTTAGTGATTGTGCTGTTTTTATTCTGCACGGTGTATGTAGTACGTAACCTGTTCAATGGGTCCATTTCCTCCTATAGGTCTTTTATCGAAGGTGAATATGAAACCATCCAGATGTGCTCCATACGTCCAACCCGTGAGATAGTAATGCCATCCATGGCTTTCGAGCATCAGAACATCCTCTTTATTGGTTTGATAATCGAATACCATTCCCGTGGCATCGAATTCAAATGTTTTGTAGTCAAGCCAATTTTCTTCACGCATCAAAACATTTAGTTGATCGATGAATTCTCGGCTGATTGTCGGGAAATAGCTTCTTCTCAGGGCATCAACCAGATCTATTGCATATCCTGAAGTGAAATTTCTTGCTGAATTGCTCAGTCGTTTGCAGTAGAAGAACCTGATGTGCTGGTAAAGACGGAAGGATATCAGTATAAATAATGTATACAGAACAACACCGACAATTATGAAGCCATGAATTTTTACATAGAAAAATTCTAAAGATTTAGAGCTATCAATCACTGCCCAGATGACCAATGCAACAGGCATAATAATAACAATCGCAATAAATGCAATCTGGTCAATGATTTTGATGCGTCTGATATGGTCAACACATGCTTCACGGAATTTTTCTTTGTAGTCTCTCATGGTTAGTTTTTTTTATGTTTTTGTAATAGATACTATATATATTTAATGTTTAATGTCAAGTATATATTAGAGTATAGAATAACGGATAATTTCTTCTTTTTCTTTGTAGGTATTGTGTAAGTCTTCCCAGTTGGGAAGCTTATCGATATCTAGATCTCCGATGCTCGTTCTTCTAAGCTGGATCAAAGTTCACCCTATTCATAATTCCTTGCCCAATCGATAAGCGATAGATCTAATGTACGTTCCAGAACCGACATCAAGCTTCAATTGTAACAAAGGAAAATCATATTTCAAAATTTCATATTTCTGAACCTTCATCACTTTATTTTCTTCTCTAATTGTTCCTGCTCTTGCATCGTCATACGATTTTTTCCCTGCGATTTTTTTTGCACTAAAAGCGGGGAGTGGTAACTCATATTCTGGGATTAATGTATCTAATTTTCTTTGAATCTCCCCCAGGCTTGGCGATTCTACACTTCCAGACTCCATCTCTAATCATTTTTTTATTCAATCTTTAATTCGTAATTCAAAATTTTGAATTTTTTCTCGAAATTCCATATCCCGCGTGTCCGTCAATTTAGAAAAATCAATAGTAGCAATATAGGATTTATCCAGTCAGATTAATTCTGTCAGTTTTTTTGTGTCTTTATCGAGTGCGAGAATCATGAGTCCAGTAGCCATAGGATCAAGAGTTCCACTATGTCATATTTTTTGCTTTGGGAAATGACGTCTAAAGATGCGGATGACATCAAAACTCGTAATTCGTGCTGGTTTATCGACGGCCAAAAACATTCATAAAGAAGGAACGAGGTAAAAGGACAAAGCTTGTGTTTGTAAGAGAGTAGAGAAGCCAATTAGTTTTTCAACTAGAAAACTATAAAATGAAAATCATGTCCCAAGTGCCATGTCCTTTAGTTTTTTAGTTGATTTTTCTGCTCAAACCACTACTATTCTGGTGATTTTTTAGATTTTAAACAAAAACATGAAAAAATTATACATGGCGGTAGTAGTACTGGTAGCTGCTAGCTTAGGATGATGTGTAATCAAGGCCCCTACAGTACCTGAAGTTGCTACATGAGACACATTGATGTGAGAAACGCTTACGTGAGGGGAAACTACATGAGTACTTTCTGCCTCAGAAATATTGACCTGAGAAATTATCTCCTGAGCATTCGATTCATGAGTAGTTTCTGTACTTACAGGTAGTGAATGAGTAGATGTAAATACCGGAGTGACTGCTGAAGTTAAAGGACTTATCGACGAAAGAGCAAATCAACCACAAGATGCAAGTAAACTTACAGAAGAAGATATTTCTCTCATGGAAAAAATTATAGAAAAATTAAAATCTTCGATAAAATAATCTTAGAATACTTCATTATGTTACTTATCCTCTTTGGAGGGTTTTATCGCTTAGTCATATAATATGAATACATTTTTCGAAGTCCTCAAGTGAATTTTCTTTTTTCTCACTATAGTTGTTGGATTGTTCCTTTTGAGAGGAGGAGTGATTTTCGGTCCTGAATATCAACTCTTAATAAAACAGATGCTCATGCCAGGCTATCTGGTATTTTGTGGAACGATGTTTGGATATATCATTGCTCGCATACAGCTCGGATATGACGATGAACATCCTCACAAAAATAGAATTTATGTCAGATCATTCGTTATCGGTATTGTATTAGGTATGTTGCTTGCAGTTGCCTATATGTTCATATAAAAAACGTTGAAATATGGAAACATTGAAATGTTGAAATATGCAATCTTCCATCTTTCCACTTTTCAACTCTTCCATCGATCTATCGTTCAATTATTTAGTTCTCATCATTCTATGAAAAACTATTTCTTACTGAGTATGTTCACGGTATTGCTACTGACTGGATGCGCATCCAAATCAAATATTTTGCTTCCTTTTGATACATTTACGATAAAATTTTATAATAATGATAAACAATATATAGCGCTTCCATTGCAACAAAGTACGAGTGAGATGAAAACTATCTATCAAATGAAAGAGCAGACTATACAAGACGATACATGATTTATTAATTCATTGATTATCAATAAGATACCCATTCAGTCATGATTAGATATAACAACTTTGATGACTGCAAACATTAAGACACTTCAAGGCAAATTGTTGAAATATTCGACCATCACAGCTACCGAAAAAAAGGTCAAATGTGAAACGTTGCAAGATTCTTGATATATCAATGCTTTTTCGTATCAATTCGATAATCAGACTCTCTATGGTGGTCAGTATACATTTATTGATAGTACATCGTTGTATAGTATCTCCTTGGCGAGTGATAATGAAGAAGATATCAATCGCTTCATAAAGAGTATAAGAACTATAAAATGTTTATAATGTTAAAATATGTAGAAGATTTGGAATGGTAACCTTCCAAACGTATAACCTTTTAACTTATTAAATTAGGTATTATGACATCTCAATCAGATTTCTTCAATGAGCCGAGTAATCTCAACTGATGGCAGTTGGTAGGAAAGGTGTGTATAGGTTTGGTTATCGGAGGAGTGATAGCTGCATTGCTCTTTATCATTCTATCTTTCATGGGGGGAATGTTTACAAGCGCATTCGGCCAACAAGGCGTTTCGAGCGTAAATCCACTTTTGTCATTAGTATTATTATTCATATGATTTCTTAGTACCTTTATCGGAAATATTGCTATAGGAGGCATATACAGTTTGTTCTATAACAAGAAATATTATAATACAGGAAAAATGTTTGGGTTAATCTTTTTAACCAATGGTATATTGTTTTTCTTTCTTGCACCAATCTATATCGTGTTTGCTAGCCAGATAGATATTCTATTTCTTATATTAGGATTTCATATTCTTTTTTCTGTATTCACATCTGCTGCTCAGATAGAGTTTTCTACTAATCCTAACTATAGTGCATCAGCGCTTATGGGAAATGTTTTATGATTTGTATTTGCATTTCTTGCGTATGCTTTGATCTATAAAATGTCTGGATCTGCAGAGGTACAACAAAAGATTTATCTATTTATGCTTCTTCCTCCTATCCTTGGATATGTATTAGTACCGTTTGGTTCTGGTATCTGGGAAAAGGTATATTACAAGGCATATGAATTGTGAAATAATGGATTCTATATTCCTTCTGGCATGGAACCAGAGCAAGATAATCAGGAAACTGATACTAATACAGGAGATGAAGTAAATATTGAAAACTAATAAAATAATCACAAATCCAAACAAAAAAATAAATGTTTACAAATTTAAAATTTAAAATTAGTTTCATAGTATGTATCTTTATCACATAGCTTCACTTATTAAGTTTATACTTGGTCTGATAATATTGCTTATCACTTATACATCTATTAATGTATATGAGGATCCTGTCATAGGGATCGGGCTGAGCATACTCTGATTGTTTATTGCTGCACGAGGTGCAAGTTTTTACCTGTTTCTTGTTTTGCAGAAGTTTTTTCGTGATTTATCACCTGATCGTCTTATAAAAGATAGCTATAAACTTTCATTGTTGTTCGGGATTTTTGTCCTCATCAATGCATTGTTTTTATTTTTATGATATCGGAGTAAATTATTATGAATCATCTTATTGGTAGGATTTATATTACTTCAGATGGCTTTATTCTCTGAGCAAAAGAAAACAACTCATGAATTCCCAAATATCTAAAACAATACATCAGATAGAGGAAAAACTCAAGACCGTATATGATCCTGAGTTTCCTATGATTGATATTTATACCTTATGATTGATTTATAAGGTTGATTTTTCACCTGACGAAAAAAAAGTTGATATCCTTATGACCTTTACAACGCCCTTCTGTCCTATGGCAGATATGCTCAAAGAGATGGTAACCAATGCTGTCCTTGAAATTGTACCAGACGCATCCGTTCAACTAGAAATCACATTCGAACCCACCTGGAACCAGACTATGATAAAAGATGAAGATTTACAAAGAATGTTTATGTAATCTCGACGTCGTAAAAAATTTCATTACTTTCAATTTTTTATTGCGTCTCAATTAAAAAACCTGGCCATGCAGTCCAGGTTTTTTTGATCTGCCGGCGGGTGCCGGCAGAGGTATAAATTCTATGTCTCAGTATATTACTGATTAGTTCAGTTTCCATTTCCTACATGCATTCAATGTCCCATTCATTTTCCTATTCCCATTCCACCTTCTCCTTCATTTCTTGGTCCTTGACCCATGCCAGGTCATTCTAATCAAAGTTCTGTACGGATAGTATCCATTTTTTCTCTATACGTTTCCATTTCTGCGAGTTTTTTAAATTTAGCTTCCGTATCGATTTTAGTTAAGATTGGTGTGTCTTTATTAAGTGCTTTCCATGCTGCATAGTCACCATTTTTGAGTGCTTCAGTAATTTTTTTGTGTAATGCATCCATTTCTGATTTTACGGCAATCATTTCGTTAAATTGATCTTGTGTGATATTCATGGTAATACCATATTTGGTATGTACCGCTGTGAATGCAGTAAAATCTTTGTTCGCAACAGCATTTTCTACGGCTGTTTTAAATGCTTGTGCATCTCCAGTGTTGGTAAATAATTTCATCATGCCATCACGATTGCCCATCATTTTTGCTCACGAACCATGTCATGCCCCCATTTTATCAGTCCCTGTGGTAGAAGCAAATGTAGTTGCTCATACGATCATACTAGTGATTCCAAGTAACCCGAGGCTACTTGCTACGATAAATTTTGTTTTCATGTCTTGTATAGTTAATAATAAAAGCGTCAATTTACCGCCTGTTTTTGAAATCATAAATTATTTCACTTACGTTCATATTTTATGTATCAAAAATCGCCGGTATAATTTCGACATCACTTCGCAAAGTTGCGAGAGTTGTGTCTCAAATATCTTTTGACGCCCTCAGTATACATATCGACCTTAAACAAAACTAAAGATTACCTTAAACATTATTTAAGGTAACAACTAGCAGTGAACAACTAACAATTATTAAAAACAACAAATAAAAAAATCCATCATTGTTAGTTGTTAGTTGTTAGTTATTAGTTATTAGTTGTTTGGTATTTGGTATCCAAAGCCTTTGATTGTCTCTATTATTGTCTTACCCAATTTTTTTCTGAGGTTGGAAATATAGACATCTAGTTTTGCGTCTTCTTCAAAAATTTGATCATTGCCTCGAATCTCTTCTATGATTTCTGTTCTAGAGATGCTTCTTCCTTCTCTTTCTAAAAGATATGCCAATATCTGAAATTCTTTCAAGGTTGTCTTGATTTCTTTATTGTTCTTAAAAACTTTTTTTTGACTTCTATCGAGACGAATATTTTTATGTTCCAAAATATCCCTTGTAGGAACTCTCTTTATAACTGCAGTAATTCTTGCATCGAGTTCTTTGAGATCAAAGGGTTTTACAATGTAGTCATCAGCCCCACAGGCAAATCATTCCAACTTATCATCAAGTTCTCCTTTTGCAGTTGTCATAAGAATGGGGGTAGTAGGCTGTTTTTTTCTGATATGTTTACAAAGTTCTATACCATCCATTCATGGAAGCATGATATCCAAAATAATAACATCAAATTGATGATGCTTCATTATTTCAAGTGCATACAAGCCGTTTTCAGCTCGCATAACCTCATTGTGTTCAAGCTCAAGATATTTTTTTATATTATTTCCGATGGTCTTATTGTCTTCGACGAGAAGAATATTCATGGAATATGATTATACAATAAAGAGGTTGGAGAGGTGAAGAATTGAGAAGTGGAGACATTAACTCTCAATCCTCAAATTCTCAAAACACCACCTTATTAAAAATTAATAGTACACACAGTTCACTTATGCATTTTACTACTGACAACTATCATTCGTCCGTGTTTTTCTACAAGCAATTTTGTCAGATATAATCCTAGCCCAAAGCTTTTAGTATCTGTTTTACTACGGTCAGCTTGCCAAAATCTTTCTCGTATATGTTCCAAATCATTTGCTGCAATGCCCTTGCCGCTATCTTTGATAACGAATTTTTTAGCATCCAACGTGATATCTATCGTTCATCATTCTGGAGTAAATTTATATGCATTTTCCAAAATATTTTTTACAATAATGTTCCAGCTCTCTTTATGTATTTTTTTATCAACATGTTTTTGTATGTGTGTAGTGAGGGTAATGTTTTTGTCTTGATAGATTTTTTGTATATCATTCACTATGGTTTCTGTAGTTGTACTCATATCTATATGTTCTGTTTTTAATGTTTCCAATGCTTCTAATTTACTTATGGTTACTAGTGTTTCCAAGAGCGCATTCATTCACTTCATCTGTTGTTTGAGATTGGTGAGTCCTTCTTCATATTTTTTAGTTTTGTTTGCGTAATCTATTTCCGTGCTCATACTCATCATAGGTGTTTTTAATTCGTGCGAAGCATTTGTTACAAAGTCCTTGAGGCTTAATGTTTGTTTGTGGATTTTTTCTAAAACCTCATTAAACTTTTCACTGACTCTATTAATCTCATCATGAGGATGTCCGGAGATTTCGATTTTTTCATTGAGATTATCTATATGTACATGATCAAGAAATCAGAGTAATTGATTGAGTTTTTTTAATGAAGTTTTGACGAAGAAATGAGATAGTGTATATGCGATAGCTCAGAAGAGAAGCATCAAATAGATACTAATCCAGATGAGATTTCTTTGGACAACTATATGCTGAGTAATGTTCGTTACTATAAGCTGATTTCAGACTTTCTTGTACATAAAATACATATCATCAATTTTTGCGATTGATTTTATTCGATGAGATGATTCAAGTGTTGTTCATTCAGGACTATCGATATCAAATGTTTCTGTTTCTGGTATTCTATTTTTTCCGAGTATCATCTTTTCTATCATGAGAGGTCTAGGTCCAGGGGGTATCTGCCCTTGTTGTTTATTATACCGGTTCTGAAAAAAGATACCATTTGCCAAGATGCTAAAAAGCAAGACTTGTAACATGGTAAATAAGGTAAATTTTAGACTTATCTGTGTCGATGTTTTGAGATCAGAAAATCTAAAGGTAAAATTATTGAAGCTATTTTTCAGGTGATGTAGTATATCTTCATAGTAAGCGTGTATGTTTTTTTGCATGTTTTTAAAATTAGAAATTGAAAATTAGAAATTGAAAATTGAAAATTGAAAATTAAAAATTAGTATACTCATATACCTTAAATAAACATTAAATCGATAATTGCAAGGTATGTACCAGTATATACTATGTAGTTGACTTTTTGTATTATTTATATATAAAACTGTGGTTTATTTTGTGTTCTACAAGCTATGCTCCATCATGATGATATGATATGTCTGACAAGGGACACAAAGCATATTCCTCAGTCGTGATTTTATCTTGGATATGCGGATATTCTCATAAAAGATGCTACAAAAGAAATGAAACACACTATCAGAAGACATGAACGTGTAAAAATATTGCAGGATATAAGTACAGAAATTGAACGTTCACTCTATTTTTTTGCTCAAGATAAGCATGAGTATACAGCAGTGCAGAGAGCGTGATTTATGAAAAGAAAAAGAGTTATTCATGAAGAGTTGAAAGCATTGCAGATTAGCCATATAAAAATGCTTATCAATGAATTAGAGGTAATATAATATGTATCATAAAAAAAACCGACCTCTTTAGATCGGCTTTTGAAGATATATACAATGAGATTAAGTTAAAAATCAATAACCTTTAATATGTCTTTAGGATCATATGCTCATCCATTAAATCATACTCATTGTTGATCGCTTATAATCATTACCAATATTCCATTGAGATTTTCATTAAAGCATACCTGACTTTCTATATAAAGACTACATTTTCGTTGCATTTTTCATGATATCGTAGAAACAATAGTTGGCTCTCGAGACGCAGCAAGATTGCTTCTGTCTGCTGCCGGCATAAGCGACTTATAGTAGGTTTTGAAATTTCATGTGTGTTGACTGATATCGATACAGACACTTTGATTTTCGGCTAAACATATGGTATATGTTGTTTTGTTTTTAGTGTATATACTATATTGATCGCTATAAATTTTTCGATAACGACTTCCAGTAGTGGTTCTAGCAAGGTTAGTACCAGTATTTTGTTTAGGTAGATTTGCTTTTAGTAGGGTATTCTCTGCCTGCAACGAATAATTTTGCATAATAAGTCCACTAATCTGTGCTTCCAGTTGGGAAATTTTTTCTATGTCTCACGTAGTACATATTTGTTCGAGACCAGATAAATTTGTTCTGAGTAAGGTATTTTCAGCTTGTGATCAAGAAAGCTCAGCAATAAGCCCACTTAGTTGTTCCTGGAGTAGAGAAATATTCGCTATATCTCATGTGCTACATGTCTGTTTGTTGCTTATGATTCAACAACCTGAAAGGAAAAATAAAGGTAAGGTAATCAAGAGTAAAAGTTTTTTCATACAGACCCAAAAGAATAAAAAAACATTAGTATATGAGTGAAAATGAGATAGTTTTTTACAATGTCTTATCAGTTACGATCTTACCTTTTACACATCCATTGAGTTCGTTTCTATTGATTGCTTCAGCTCGATATTTACTCAATACCGTAGCAGATGTATAGGTCACTGGCCGTTTTTCTAATATTCATTTCATAACGATATAACTATCGCAGATGATATATTTGCTAGGATTTGTACTCTTTCAGATAAGTTTGTTTGCATATGCTGTCCTTCGTTCTGGGTAGTAAATATTTTTGGTGGTTACATAAGTGAAGGAAATATCTTTACTGGTAATGAGTGGCACATTATATTTTTTGATGAGGTAGATGACTGCATCCATGAGTTTTTGATTACCTATAGTTGTTGTTGTGGTAGTTATTAATTGCTCACCGGTGATTGTATCAGTAGATGTTCACAATACTATACCTGTTGCTTCTTGGACGGTTCATGTCGTACCAGTAAATACATCTGAATAGATTGTTTGAGTTCCGGTGGTACTTCATAGGCCTGTACCCAAAACTGTTCCCTCACCGGTATAAACGAATCCATCCGTAGGAATCTTTTCTTGTAAAAGGAAGTTCTGTCCAAGATAATCTCCTATGCTTGACTGGTAATTGGTATATGCTTGATAATAATCATATCAGGTATATACTATACTACAGAGTAAAAGAATGAGATATATTCTAGTACCTATTAACGATCGGAATCCTTTGGTAATGCGATGTTTGAAGAGTATCGTCAATATGATGAAGACGAGTAATCAGATGATGATTGAAAAAAATATAATAACAGCTAGAGAAACGCTAGTATACGGAAACATGAAGAAAAAGAAAAGTCCGACAAGGAAACTGATAATTGATGGAAGGGGAAGCTCTGTCTTTTTCTTGCGTTCTTTGACGACAGCACGGAAATGTTCGTGAAACGATACTTTAGCTTCACTGACTGGTTCTGGTTTTCTTTCATGATGGTGTACTTCTTCTTTTTCTCCTCCTCATTCTATGGTAGAATATAAGAGCGCAATCAAGATAATTGCCAAAAGATTTATTGCTCACAATCGAAAAAAATTAGGCTGTCATCGCAATATTCCTATAATCAATGGTTGTACTACAAAAAAATAGATACTGAACAGAAGAAACAGATTTTTTTTCATGAGTTTTTATATAACATTAAGTAAAAATGTCAATTTATTTTACCTATATATAGGGTATATATAGTCAATAGGGGCCAGTTTTCAAGGTAAAAATTTGCAAAATGTATCTAAACAGATAGAATTAAGTAATGCCCATGTTGGGTATATATGAATACATGAATATGGTATGGTGTGACTCAGAGAAACACCCTAGGTAATACTACAAAAAATTATAAAATCAACAGTAAAAATTGTTTAATTTATATCGCAGTAGAGTATGAAAAAAGTCATCATCTGATGAGTCATTATGTATGCATCGCTTCTCGTTGTCTGATATGCCCAGATGATAGTTCCTAGTTCAGAAAATTATATCCTCACTGATACAGAGTGACAAGTACTTCACTCATCAGGTATTGGTGATCCTTTGAGAGATTGAGCATATAATATTATTCAACCTGAAACATGAACAGGTGCATTGTCTTGAGTTGTAGGGGTAGGAGAACAGATATCAAGCCATCAAAATGCTCAAGGTAAGGTTTTGGATATCGTCAAGAAAATTATAAATGTTTATATCTTATGAATGCTTGCCCTGGTTGCATTGGTATATTTGTTGTATCATGGTTTTTTGATTGTGTCTGCAGCTGGTGATGAAACACAGTACAAGAAATGATTGTCAGGCGTGAAATATGCGGCAATCGCAATCTTAGGAATCGGCATAAGCTGGCTTGTAGTGAGTTGAATATTCCGGATTATAGCTTTAGTTATCTGACCATAAGAATATGAGATCTATTATCTTTACTACATCACACAATATTATCAGGCGTATTTTCTATGTCATAGGAGGGATATTGATGTTGGCAGGAACATTGGTGCCAGCGATATCTGTAGGACAAGGCTTTGGTGCTAGCGATTTTCCTTATGATACAGAATCTACTGTACCGCTTATCGGAGATAATGAACCGACAAATCTAGGACAAGTTATAAAGACAGAGACCGTAAATCCCACCACAAGTATACTTAAAAGACTGACTGATTTCTTTAGATTGAGTTGAACAGCATACGACAATCAAAATTCCACATCCAAAGCAACAGATTATGTGAAATGGATACTCAACATTATGCTAGGACTCGTGAGTTTTATATCCTTGGTTATGGTTATCTTTGCCTTTTATCTGATATTCTTTTCCAAAGGTGAAGAGGCAGTCGGTAAAGCAAAAAAGATTCTTGTTGGTGTAGGTATAGCGCTTGCGATTATGTGATTATCTCGGTTTATCGCTAGCTTCTTCTTTGATATATACAAGACAGTAACATAAGTTTTAATCTTTTTGTGGTAGAGCATGCTATTAAATTTATGAGATCAGAACAAGATACAAAAGAAAAAACAAGAAAATCTCTTTAATACAGAGACTATGTTGTCAGTTTCAGAAATCAGAAATGATATCATAATTATGAAGGATTGAGGTCTCAGGTCTATCCTTAGAATCAATGGTATAAATCTTGATCTCAAAAATGGTGATGAACAACAAATAGTTTTAGAACAATACAAAAAATTTTTAAACTGATTGGAGTATCCTATTCAGATATTGGTTCGTAATACATTCTTGGATCTTTCCAATTATCTCACCTATATCAACAACAATCTTCAAGATACGGAAAATCCAGTCCTAAAGAAACAGGGCGAGGCCTATTATAGATTTCTTCAAAATATCGATATGCAACAATGATTGATCTTTAATAAGGAGTTTTATATCATTGTTCCCTATTATGAATGAGAACAAGATAAGGGACAAATTCAGAGATCACGATGGGGAAAGTTACTCGATGTGCTCAATGCCAAAGATACTGTAGAGAAGATTGTTTCTAGATACAGAGTATTTCTCAAAGGTAAAAATTCATTGGATACAAGAATAAATCTGATTGTCGATGGGCTCAATGGAATGGGAATCGGCGCAGAAAGGGTAAATACTTCAGATATAATTAGTTTATTGTTCCGTTGCTATAATCCATTATTACATAGTTCTCAAGCAACCTTAAAATAAGGTTAAAACATTGAAATATTGAAAAATATGTAAGATAAATAGAAACAAACCAGTAATTTCTTGCTGGGTTGTTTTTTAAAAAAATTGAAAAAAGAAAAATAGAAAGTATGTGCTTTCCATTTCTCCACGTTTCCATTTCCCAATATATTAGAGTTTCATATCTACATCATATTTTTTATCGTCGCAGTATTTTTTTGCTTTGGTATATAATTCATCACATTTTTCTGTCCATTCTTGTTTACCTTCTTTTCTATCAACCATTTCTTGATACCACACCTTTCTTCTTTCTATCTCATGAAGTGATGCAAGACTTACTACAGCATCATCTGTAATAGCCATACCCGCACAACTGATTCACATGTCGGTAGGGGATTGGTATTTGACCATGTAATTTTTATGGTTTACAATTTTTTTTGCGATAGACATAACGATCTCAAACGCTTCTACATCTCTATTATAATTTACCGAATCCTGTCCATATGCTTTTTTATGATACTCATCCATCATGTTATAGTCTCCGATATCTACCGTAGCAGCTTCATATGCTAAATTTATAGGATGTTCAAGAGCAATATTTCGAACTGGGAAAGTCTCATATTTTGCATATCATGATTTTATATCAATACCATGGTCGAGATAAATTTGTCCGAGACATGTCGACATTTTTCCGCTACTAGATGCGGCTCCAGTAACCAATACCAAATTCTTCGTCAATGGAATATGATCGTCGTTACCAAATCCATCTTCACTGAGAATAGTATCCATGTTATGGGGATATCAGGTTATCTTATATCTTTCTCGTACTCTATATTGTTTTCTTTGAAAGTCTTTTTCAAATTCAAGAATCACGTCAAACATATTTCCGACATCGATATTGTTTATTACAATATGTGGTTTGATTCAAATGTTTTTTTCAATATTTCTAATTAATTGATAGACATAGTCTTTATATGAAACATTCTGATTGCTTAATTGTCTATTAGATAAGATATCTGTAGCATTTACACAAAATAATATTTCTGCCTGACTCTTTAATGATTCGAATATCTTTTTTTTTGATTCTGGATCAAATCAAGGCAAGACTCTTGATGCGTGGGTATCATACATAAATTTTCCACCGATTTCGAGATATAATCTTCCACCGGAAAAATTAGCAATCCTATCGAGGATTTGTTCCTTTTGAAGCCTGATATATTTAGCTCCATCGAATCCATGTTTTTTGTAATTAATGATGTCGGTAGAATTGATCATACGCAAAACGCAAGAATATAAAGTACAGCATAAGTATATGCGTCTCCTTATATTTTTGCAAATTTTAGCCGTACTAAGCACATATTCTCTTGCGTTTTTATGAAAAAATGGTGCTGTTTAGTTACTTTAGTAGGCTGGTAGGATACACTCGCGATCATACCTTATAAAAAATTTATTTTACCAATTTACCATTGTCCAATCTAATGACATCATCGGCAAATTTCAGAATATTTTTATCATGTTCGATCATAAGGATAGTATCGCCTTTATTCAAAAACTCTTTGATAACTTTCAGTAATTTTACAATATCTTCTGAATGAAGCCCAACGGTTGGCTCATCGAGAAAGTACATGGTATGCCCCTTATATGATTTCAATAAGTGTTTTACTAATTTTAGTCTTTGACTTTCTCCACCAGAAAGCATATGTGCAGGCTGTCCCATTCTTAGGTAGCCGAGCCCGATATCGACCATAAGTTGTAAATCTTCACGGACATGATCGATTTCAGAAAAGAAATCCAAAGCGTCACTGATATACATTCATAACACTTCAGAAATAGTTTTTCCTCTTCGTTTTATTCATAAGATTTCTGTTTTATATCTTTTCCCCTGACAGAGTTCGCACGGAATATAGGTATCGGGAAGAAATTGTAATTCTACTTTTTTGTATCCATAGCCGTCACAAGCAGGACAGGCTCATTTATTTGAATTGAAGCTGAAATAGCTGGCATTGAATCAGAGATATTTACTATCGGTCGTTCATGCATAGAGTTGTCTGATATGATCGAAGGTACCTATAAATGTTGCAGGACATGATCTAGGAGTTTTTCCGATACTTGTTTGGTCTACATAGATAGTATTCTTGATTTCTTCATGGCCGATGATAGTTTCCACAGCCAAGTCTTTGTGAAATTCTTGCATCGCTAAGTTTTCATAATGTTCATATTTCTCTTTATTCATGACGGGTGCAGCGAGAATATCTTGCCAGTTCCATCACTGTTTCAAAAGGGTTAACCTAATGAAACTTTGGATAAATTTTTGTTTTTCGTTCAAAAATTTGAAGAGGGTAGTATACATAAGTGTGGTTTTTCCAGCACCAGAAGGGCCAGTAATGATAGTAAATGTTCAGAGTCTGATATTTACATCGACATTTTGAAGATTAAATTTTGATGCTTTTTTTATTTTTATAGTGGTATTGCTTGGTGTATGTTCGAAATCGATAGATACTTTTTTCTTGCCGAGAATGTATTGGGCAGTAAGTGTATTAGATTGTAAAAAATCATCATACGTACCATTAAACATCAGGTTACCACCAAAGTCTCCAGCGCCGGGACCTATTTCAACCACTCGGTCAGATGCCTTAATAAATTCTTCATTATGTTCTACGACAATGATCGTATTTCCCATTTCTCTAAGATTTTTTATAGCTTTTATAGCTCTATGAATTTCTTTATCATCGAGTCCGATCGTTGGTTCATCGAGTACGTAGACGATTCCTGTTAGTTTATTTCCGAGTTGTTTAGCCAGTCTTAGTCTTTGGATTTCTCATCCAGAAAGGGTGTCTATTCATCTATGAAGACTTAGATAGCCAAGTCACAAATCTTGGATGGTTTTTGCTCTATCATTGAGTGGATTGATGATTCTTTGGATAAGTGTCTGATCTTTGTTTGCATGTTCTTTATACAAATCAACGAAAGCAATCAAGTCATTGAGTGGCATTCTTTGTAAATCAGCTATATTAAATTTGGTCAAAGGTATACCAACTCAAAGATCAATAAGGTCAGCCTGTTTTGATTTTACAGATTTTTGACTTTCTATTTTATGGACGGTCAAAAAAACATTGAGACTTTCTTTTTTTAGTTTCGTTCCATTACATTCATTACAGGTCTTCATATCAAGCATAGCTTGAAAATCTACCGTCAAAAGACCTTTTGCATACTGGTCCTTGATGATTTCTTCGATTCCCTTATAGTACATGCTGATGTATTTTCCACCATAACTTACTCTGAGTAATTCTTCATCTCCAAAGAGTACGACATGTTGAAACCATTCTGGTAAATCTTTCCAAAGCTTATCAGGATCAATACTATATTTCTGCGCTAATTTCAAAAGTAATGATTGTCCTAGGTTTGAGTCTCTCCGTGGTAAAATTGCCTTCATATACGGGCTAATAGGATCCAACATCTTATCAAAATCTATCTGTAATATTTCTCCTATACCATGACAAGTGGCACAAGCTCATTCCTGTCTGTTGGGAGAGAAGTGTTGTGGAGTGAATTCAGGATACGTGATATTACAATCAGGACAATACATTTTATCCGTAAACCATTCAATAGCCGAAGGAACATGAGCTCAAACATCTTTAGTTTCTGATTTTTTGACTTTTGATTTTATGGGCTTAACAGACTCTGTAGTATAGATTCCAAACTTTTTAAACTCAGCGAGTATTTTGATGATATCTTCTTTTAGTCTTCATAATTTTTCTGATTCAACCGTGACACGATCATAGATTCCATAGGTATTGAGAGGAAAATATTCGGCTGGCACATTTGGTGTTTCAAGATAGAAATATTCAATAGGTTCAAGGGAATTGGAACCAGAAACAAGGTTTTGTTTTTTTGTTTTCCCCTCAGTACTTGTGCCTTGATCCTTGTTCTTTGTGGTGTCTGCCACCAGTAAATAGCGAGTAAATCATTTCCCCTTTTCTACTTTATTTCTATTCTTTTTAACAAATTCCATCAGGTCTTCTTTTTTTTCAAAGCGTCCAGATTCTTGTAAAAGATATATTTTCTGACCCATATGATTGGTTTGGATTTGGCTCATGACCTGCTCGATTGTTTGTGGTTTGATTTCTTTTCCACAACTATAACAATAGCTATCACCGAGCTTTGCATAGAGCAATCTCAAGTAATCATCGATTTCTGTTAATGTTCAGACCGAGCTTCTTGAGTTACCTGCTTTCTTGTTTTGTTCAATAGCTATCGCAGGTGAGAGACCACTACAATGATCAATTTCTGGTCTTTCTCCCAAATTAAAAAACTGTCTGAGATAACTCGAAAGAGATTCTATATATCTATATTGTCCTTCCTTGTAAATAGTATCGAATGCCAGGGAAGACTTACCAGAACCAGAAACTCATGTGATTGTAATCAGTTTGTTTTTGGGAAGTTCGATATCAATATTTCTGAGATTATGGGTTTTAATTCCCTGGAAGGTAATTTTATTTTCCAAGGTTCCTAAGTTTGCTATCATATGTTTTTCTACAGATTTTTTTGCCATGTTTTTAAATTTACAATTTAGAGTGTAAAATTTAGAAGTTACATTTTTGTTATTCGTTATTCGTAATTGAATAATTAATAACTGTTTTTCAGTTCCCAGTCCAATACCTTCAAAAATTTAGGGATTAAACCATATCTCAGTGCTCCACTATATTGCTGTCCATACCCATCATAGGCATATCTTGGATTTATAGGTAATGCTTGATATCCGCTCGCAGCACTTCAGGTGATAGTTGCTCCGTTGTAGAGTGCGGTATGATTTACAAGTCAGGTCATATCGAAGCCAGTATAGGTTAAGTTGATTCAGAGTTTTGTTTTGTATTGGGTTCGTTTCCATTTGGAGAAGTCTATGAAGTCTTGCATAGTTTGAAGAAATTTGGCTTCAGTAATTTGTCAGGTTCCATAGTCTTTGCTCAGGATTTGAAATGGACCATCACCATTTGCAGGCAGATAATAGCCACAATTTGTCTCCCTATATCGAGTGGCTATAGTGAGTGGAGTAGGAAAATTGTTGGCAAAACTAATAGTATCCATAGTATTGTATCGACCGGTACAGGTATCTGCAGTAGGTATTTCCTGACTAAATCAACTACCATAGGTAGTGAAAAAATCTTGTTTAGCGGTTTTTGAGGTTGGTTTGATTTTTGTTTTTTCTGTGTTTATCTGGGTAATAAGATAGACGGATAAATCGTTGAGATAGTAATTCAGTTGTTCGGATCAGGAGAATTGCTCTTGCAGTGTTTTGAGTTGAGCATAAAAATCCCGTTTGTCCTTCATATTACCAGTGGTAATAGTATCAAATTGTCATTTAAGAATATTTATCTGTGCAATGTCCTGGCTAGTAGGAGAATATGCACATGTTGTTCCCCGCAGAAGTCCGCCCAATAAAAGGTAGATACCAATGTTTTTCATTATACAAAAAAATAAGATAAATTCATTCCCGCAAAAGCCGGGATTTCCATAAAAAGCAACTTTCAATGTAGGATTGTCTCTTCCTTTTTCAAGGAGAAATGTGGTATTAGAGAAATAAGCCACTATGGAGAGATATCTTATTATTCTGTTGGGGTCTCTGTTTGTTTTCGATAGACATTGTTGGTTAGGTCAGAATAGGAAATAGCTCAATTTAAACCATCTTTACTGCCTAGTTTCTTTCAACCAACGTATTGTATAGCATCATCTCATCACATAAGCATATGAAGTGCCTTACGATTGTTTGCAACATTTGCTTTAGTGTCATCTTCAAAGGTATCTTTAAATGAACTATTTCGTGTAACATTGTCTTTAAGACTTGGAATAGCATTTTTTAGTGCTTTCTTTCCAACCTCACTAGCTAATCGTTTTTCTAATGATGTTTTCCACTTTGAATCACTTAAGCTCAATCATTCACTATTTTTTTGTCATACTTCTATAGACTTGCTCATAAAGCTTGAGTTTCCTCATCTAGCCATCTGGTCTAGTGTATCATAATCATCATTAGACCATGATGATGGTAATCCTATCCATGAATTCATTTTTTGTTGGAACGCATCTTCTGCTTTAGTGAATTTTCATTCTCTATTTAATCCAAATCATTTGAGTGTTTTATCTCTTGATTGTTGGCTAAACGATTTCAGTCCTTTATATGAGACTCCTGTTCATTGGAAAGGAAGTACAGGGGCAGATTTTGCAAAATTTTCAGCTTGTTTGACTAATCCCTCCATAATCTTTTCGATAGGTCATCATCCTGTAGTGAGAGAGAGTTTGATAAAAAATCGTATAAGAAAAATAGTAAACAAGTACATAATCATAGTGCTAAAAAAATTCTGCGCTTTTCATCAAACGCTTCCGATGACATCTTTTCCTAGGATATCTTTTTGATTAATAGAAACATTGCTGATTCATGGTATACTGAGCGTAGAGGTATCTCACGTGACGGAAAGTGAAACTCCATTGAGGTCGTTTTCCCAGCTGGCTCATGATCAGGATATACTATTCTGCATACTGACAATTACTATGAGCATCAATGATATTCCAGCAACGAAAATAAGCGGTTTGAATACTATAGCCATAAGGTTGCTTATCGTGAATAGCTTACCTATTCATCATTCTCCCGCCGATATTTTTTTATTAAAAACTTGAAATAAGATAAGGAAAGGTCCTCATACGATAAATATCCACAACAGTCCTACTCTCAGGATATTAGCTACCAGGAGGAGTAGGAGTCCTACCGTAAAAAAGAATAGGAGAAAAAATTGTAGAGCAAAACCCAAAGTGATATTTTCTGCATTGGTTGTAATGTCTGGAGTGAGATATTTTTGAAAACTAAATACCGACATACCGAGATAGATAAATGGTCAACTGACAGAATTTTGATTGGGTAATATTTTTTCTCGGGTAGCGTCAGTTACAGGGGATACCTCTGATTTGGTGAAGAGAGAATTGTTCCATCCAGTAGCATCAGGATTGATGATTATTCTTTGGGAGGAAAATCAGCTCATGCCACTGGTTATCTTGTTTTGTAACTTGATATCATTTTTGAGAAACGTCATAGGAAAGGCGCTGATAGAAGCAGTAGCTACTGTAGAGATATCTATCAGTGCTCCCATCAGAAACCAACTTGATTGGATAAGTATCCCAGCCAACAAAGTATTGGTAATGATTTTTTTGACATCCAATGTTTCTTTTCCCACGATACCCTGAATGATGGAGACTAAGACGAGTCAGGCTAAAGCAAAATTGGCAAAATTTTTCATAATATTTCGTATTTTTCGCAGATAGACGTCCATATGAATAAATGAGCCATAGACAAAATCATTGGTCATGAGCTTACCCGCTAGTATAGCGAGGATAATCCATAATCGAGAAAACAGTGAAAGTAAAATATGCAAGGCTTCTTTGATTCTGCTTAAAACTGGATCGACTGAAGACGCGCTTTGAGCGTATGTAGGCAGGATAAAGAAAAATCAGACAATACCAATGAGTGCAACGATTTTTATCGTAGCTGGACAAAATAGTATTCTGATAATTTTCTTTATATGCATAGATAATAAACAGGGTAAAGAGGAGTAGAGTGGAAGTATAATGTTATGGGGTTTTTAGCACAACTGTATAGGTAGGTGGGGTAGTGGTAGTTATTTTGGTGACGGTATATATTTTTCCATCTTTATATGGTACTTCATATGGTGCTCATCCTGTTGCAGTAAAATATGCTTCTATTTTTGTTCTGTTTTCGGAAGATGGATTAGTAAATATGGTCTCTAGTGCTGGTCCGTCTGCAGCCAATTTAGTTACAGTTTCTAAATTGGTTTTTGCCTCAGTCTTAACCATATCTTCATACCAATTTGAATTTCATGTAACAGTTTCAATAGCAGATATTGCTCACGATTTTTGTTGACCATCTGGCAGTGCTTTTATAGCAGCAAAGTACGCTTGAGAATTATCCGTTATATTTTGTATAGGAGGCGTGGTAACTCCATTATCGGTAAATATTTTCTCTGCTTCTTGTTTATTTGTAGGAGTAGATAATCATCAAAGTCATGCTACAATCGGTGCTGCGCTAAAAGTTGTTGCCGCTCACTTATTTTCATTTCATCATGTATTGTCTCAGCTATTAAGACGATTGGTCAACCATCTTTCTTGCTTGTCGCTGAGATTGCTTATATAGGTATCTGGTACCGATTTGATTACGTTAGCAGCGCTACCGATACCGACTCATCTGCCTTCGGGACCGATAGGTAAGATAGGGAGTGTCTTAAACACATTGGTTCCGATATCTTCCACTTTGCCTCAGACAGCTTTTCAGAGCTCATTGGATTTGAGTGCCGCAAAAAAAATCATCCACATAAGTCCTATCGCAAAGCAGTTTACCATAAGCCGAGAAAACCAATCCATACCTTCTCACCAGGGAAGTCTAGTAAATTCCAATTGAGTAATTCATCCAAAGCTTACGGCATCATTACCAACATCACCTGTGATAGTTTGAATATCAAAAGCTTCATGGATAGATTCTTTACTATTATTGGAGGAAAAGCCATTGACGAGGGCAGTCATAAAAATCAATGAGAGGCTGAGTGCAGCTACGGTAACTACTGGCGCAAAAATGATTCCGATGACACTCTTGACGCTGAGATACGTATCTAAACCTCATAGCTTGAGTTTAAAGCTTTCTTTGAGAATAATGAAAGGTGATGCAACAATATAGAGCCAAAGGACACCTATTCTAAGAATAAGTACTAGGGCTAGAGCTATAAGCGGAAAAAAGAGTGCTATAGCGACCAGAGCTTTGATGATAAACATACCTGATGCTCAGGAGACTGAAGTTACAGAAACTGTAGTAAGTTGAGTGAAATTGAGTAATGAGGAATACATCGTCACTAATGGTCATACGAATCATTTCGATTGTTGGATGATACTAGACAATGATGGAGCATTACTTCCAGAGAAAAAAGCAATTCATGCTTTTAGTACTCATGTTCCTGCGTCGAGATTTACTAGTTTTCCTGTTATGGCACCAGAAGTTATTCGTCATGTCATTGATAGTAGTTTGCTCATTGCATTATCGTATCATCGTTTAGTATCTCTTAAGCATCATGTTGTTTCACATCATGATCGATGTTTTACAACATCATCAAAAAATGATTGTTCTGGCCACACTACTAATTGATTGCCATAAAGAACACAGAGCTCCATATTCTTGAATTGCTGCTCATCCATAGCATTGAGTTTTTTTTCATTATTAAATTCCGGATCTCAGAATTCTCTTCCGATGACATAAGAGTTTGCTATCCTACAAGGAGATATTTTTACAACATTATCAGGTAGTTTTATTCAGGTATGCGAGACAGAATACCATACTTTAAAATCTTCACCTCATGCAAAACTGAGGTTGAATTTATTGAGATCTATAGAGCTATTTACAGAAAGAATTCTTGTTTTGTCTATGTCACTTCCTTTGATGACATTGAGGGGAAGTCCTCCTATTGCGTAGGTCGCTATCGTAGAGATATCTACGAGTGCAGCAAGCAAAAACCAGCTTGCTTGGACTAGAATACCTGCGATTAAGGTGACTTTAATGATTCCCAAGGGAGATTTTTCATCTTTGAAGGATCATTCTCAGCTGTTAGAAAATATGCTTTTTATGATAGCATAGAGCACCATAAATCACAGAGCAAAATTAGCAAAATTTTTCATCATATTTCGAAATTGTCGAAGTGGCGCATCAAGGTGAAATACAGAAGCATACACTAGGGTATTATCTAACGCAAGCCCCGCGATTACCAAAAGTGGTCGGAGCAGGAGATAGATAACCTTGAGGAAGATATTGAGGATTTGCCATATACTCATAGAATCTGTTGGTTGAGTAACACTACCACTTGCTCAAGTGTTTATTGTTCATTGTGCATGTACAGGTTCACTTACTCCCACATGTCCATTAAGAAAAATTCCTGAACATCATATGATGACGAGTACTCAGAGAATTCTTTTGACGAGGCGTGAGGTAAATAGCTTCATACGGAATTGCTAAATGCTAAATAGTTTTGGAACATGGAATCTATAATAAACTTCTGATATTTGGGTCCTTGTCCCTTATTCCTAAAGTATATTCCCCAATACCACAAATACCAAATAAACAGACACTTTATTCGCTAGTTACCTTGCAAAAAGGTGAAAATTGTATATAGATGGTGTGAGTAAGTTAAGGGACGGTATAAAACCGTCTCCTATAAAAAAATCATAAAATATTTTAATTCATTAATCTGTAACGTATTTATGCTTTTTATGAATATCTCTAGTGATCATGTTCATCTGCTTGATGATCAGGACGAACACTTTCTGCAGCGCAATGGAATAGAAGATACGCTTGGATCAAACCTTTTGAAGTATACACAAACGCATCCCGTCGAGACATTGGTGCTCCTCAATGGGCCAGGTGGATTTACCAATCTCAGAGTGGGAACATTAACGATCAATATGCTCAATACCTTACTGGAACACGATACGGGAACATTTATCCCTATTGCATCAATTACCAAAATGGATGCATATGCCTATGCACACCAACAAGGACGATTGCCAAGATATGGTGTCGTGTATATTGGTCAGAAACACAATGTTTGGTTGTGTGATTTCCAAGAGCATACCCACAAACAAATAACTTTGGAAGAGATTGTATATACTGATGATCTATTCTTTGATTGGGTGCATGATCCTTATCGGCCAACTACTGAACATATGATCTCTTTTTCTATGGCCAACAATACCTTATATCTTAATTATCAAGGCAACGCTCATGAAATATCTATCAGAAATCTCCGTATTCCCTTGAGTATGACTGTCCAACCAGAATATATGATTCAACCAACTATGAATTAACTAAAAGTGAATAACTAAAAACTAACAGTGTCAGAAAATATTTTGATGTAATAAAAAAAATCCATTACTCTAAACTTTTAACTTTTCACTCAGTATAATTATGCAGACAAATTATCGTAAACAAAAATGTATCCTTGGTATCGATCGAGGAACGAGATATATATGATTAGCATACGCACTTCAATGAAGTAGTGTTATTTTTCCTATTGGATATATCCTCAATGATAAGATGATGTACTTCAATATTGCTGGTATCATAGAAAAACATAACGTCGGAAAAATTATGCTCGGGCGACCTAGCAAACAAAAAGACATTCAAGACAAAATCCAAGCATTTATGAAAAGTCTGGGATATATCATTGAAAATAGAGAAATAGAAATACAGCTTGTAGAGGAGGATTATACGAGTGTACAGTCAGGAGAAATTATATCAAATACTGCTAACGATATGTGATTCAAAGGAGATTTTAAAAAAAATGCCGCTGAAGATACCATTAGCGCAATGGTAATTCTCGAGAGAGGATTGAAAGGTGATGAATTGAAGGATGATGGATTGAAAGACGATGAATAATAGCGTTTATTCATACTGTGAGGAATAATATATGAAAAAAATTATAGAATGAATAGGAGAGATAGAACATGGTAAGCTTGATATTCGTGATAATATCAAATGAGATATTTTGGTTGTATTAAGAAATACCTTAGCGAATATGAGAATACAAATAGTGGAAGAAGCAAAAAAATATATAGGATATACATCTATTAAATATCAGGATCCGATGTCGTGAATGGATGAACAGTGATTTGATTGTTCATGATTTGTGACACATATACTTGATAAGTTTTGACTTGCAAAAGAAGAAATAAGACATGCCAATGAATATTTTGATTCCTATGGAATACCTATCCATAAGGAAGTTATTCAACCATGAGATTTAATATTTTTTTCTAGAGATTGATTGATACCTAAACACATAGGCATAGTCATTTCTTCAGATGAATATATTCATGCACCAGGAAAATTAGATACAAAAGTAGAAATTAAGAAAATAGCAGACGAACTTATAGAAAAAAACACTCCATGAAAAATATATACCCAAAATCCTATCTGATTCAAAAGAATTGTATTTGAATCTCCGGACAATGCTTTTGATATAAACGGAACCAATAGGAAAAGACGAAAAAAAATTGTATAATATACTAAATAATTGGTAACAACGCTGTTTCATAGCTTCGTTTACACGGTTCGTATTCTTAGAGAAATAAAAAAATCCCGGATAATACATCCGGGTGTGCTTTAAAAAAATTAAATTTGGTTTGCCAATACAATTGCTTGATCGATAGTTTTTTCCAAAGAATCATAAATAGGATATTTTCCTTTATGATCCGCATCAAAGTTTTTTTGGATTACCTTGAGTCCAGGAAAGTTTTTTTCTGCGCCCACAACAAGACGAATTTTCTGTCTAAATTGTTCATCAGTAATCATGCAAGAACTTTCAGAAGATTTAACAAGATGTGAATGTTGTCCACGGGTGTAGGGATTGATGTTGTGTGAACTACGAATGCTCCATCTTCCAAGTTCTCCATAAGTATCTTGAGCGTACGGACCGTCATCTTTCTGTCGAGGGTTTTCCTGGTCTTCACAAGGAAGCCAAAAGATAATAGACCCCCAAAGTGATGCCATATCCAGGTAATATCTTTCCCACATAGTTTGGTTCGGAAACTCTAAGACATACTCAGGAAACTCTCTGATGTCATCAGTTTCACTTGGAAGCTTGGTAGCCGGCAAATGATATTGATACAATTCATGTGAATTTTTGATTCCTTCGTAATATCTACAAGGACAAGCTATATAACAAGCAGGATCTTTTTCTGTAAGCATCCTGATAGCTTTTGCTTGCCAATCACCTGCACCACGAATAGGGCCACCTAAAAAATAGAGATGTTCTCCTTTTTGTAAATCAAGTACAACACCATCTTTCGGTAAAATTAATGCAATTCTAATCATAGGTATATCGTTTTATTATGGTTTTATTTTTTTTAATAGAGTACATATTATTTTATAAAAGTCAATAAGTAGTTTTTCATAAAGATTAATCTACTTGGAGTAATTCGATTTCATTGCTTCATGTACCGGAAGCGATATCGTTTTGTAAGAAAAACTTGCTATAATTTTGTCATTGCTCTTGGTATATTGGAAGTTGAAACAAAAAGAGGATGTGATGTGTTCTGAGGTAGTGAAGAAGTTTTTTGGTCTCTTCATTCATAGCGAGAAAATCAGAAAAGATTACGATTGCTCTTCTTCATTTTTCTTCCACAGCTTTGTTCAAAAACATATTCAATGATGATTCGTAATATTTTTTCGTTCTTTTTACCTTAGCTAAAATAGTGTATAAGGTATCTCTTATTTCATCTATATGTCTTTTCGTGACTTTCTCTATCAACTTTGTAGTTCAAAAAAGCTTCTGTTCCGGGTAAAAAAATCTGATGTTGATTTGTTCATGCTGACAATAAGAAATAATATCTTCTGCATATGCGAGAACTTGATCATTGTTTGGTATATTACCACCTCTTCGATTGTAATTGATATCAAAAAAGAGGTCCAAACTGAGTGATTTTTCTTGTTGAAAAATGTTTGTATACAACTCCTGATATTTTGCTGAAAGTTTTCGATTGATTTGTGATGCACTATCGCCGATAGAATATTTTCTCATGTCGACTTTTTCGCTTCCCGATCATTTCATAATATGCTGAAAAACACCAAATCGCTTGCCGACAATCGGTCTCGTGAGTTTGATGCTAAATTTTTTTTTCATGAAAGACAACTAAACGACTAAACTACCAAAAGACTCAACGATTGAAAAGTTGAAATATTGAAAAGTTTATTGTATCATATATATTTTCATTTTGCCACATTTCCACCTTTCCACATTTATAAGTTTTTGAGTATCTCTTCTCTATCACTCCATGTTCTTTTGCCGAAATTAGTATATTGTACGGTCTCATGGCCCTTACCAGCGAACATAATCATGTCACCTGGTTGTGCTATTTCACATGCGAACGTGATAGCTAATTTTCTTTCAGGAATAATAAAAAGATTTTTTCCTTGATGTTTGTTTTTTACATTCATTGTGAGTTGTGCAAGAATTTCCAATCTATTTTCGATGTCTGGATCATCGTCGGTAGCAATCAGAATGTCACTGTATTTATCAGCTATTTCTCACATAATTGGCCTTTTGGTTTTGTCTCTATTTCCTGTTGCTCAAAAGACAGTTATGAGTCTGCCAGATCATTTGATTTGATTGAGATAATCAAGGGTTTTATCTAAAGCATCAGGGGTATGTGCAAAGTCTACGAAACAATGGATACCATTTTTCTCTATATGTTCCATGCGTCCTGTGACGGTTTCAAAGGATGCTATAGTCGCTATTGCTTGGTCGATATCTACGCCCATTTGCAAGACCACACTCAATGCTGCTAATATATTGTATACATTAAATTCACCGACGAGTTTTGTAGTTATATTGTAAGGTTTACCGAGATAGAGAATTGAAAATGCTGTTCATGCTGCAGAAATTTGTATGTTTTCGGCTTTGAGACTTGACGATGCGGTAACACTATAGCTTAGTTTTTTATCGAATGGCATATCTTCAAATCGTTGTCTTCATATCTTGTCGTCAGATGGAAACGAAGCGTATTTATTCTGTTTTTTATTGCTCAATACATATTTAAATAATTTTTCTTTGGATTGTGCATAACGCTCGAATGTTCCGTGAAAATCGAGATGATCATGGGTTATATTGGTCAATACAGCGAAATCAAAGTCTACTCCCTCGAATCTATATTGATCCAATCCATGTGATGATACCTCAAGGACTGCTATCTTACATCATGAGTCTTTGGCGGTAGCAAGAATAGATTGAAGATCAAAAACATCGAGTGATGTCATTTTTTTTGTATTGGGAAGATCCTGATTCCCAATTTTAATATTCGCAGTGCTGATCATGACGGTCTTAGCAACATGGTCATTTACTATAGTATGGATCAGGTTGGCCGTAGTGGTTTTACCATTTGTTCCTGTTATTCCAATGACAAAAAATTTCTTTGAGGGATATCCATAGATAGTATTTGCCAACTGTCCCATAGACTTTTTCCGTGACTCATAAATGAAACTATCTTTGAGCAAAAAATAGAGTTTATCATAGAAAATGATTTTTTTGATGAGTGATTTGAGCATGGTGGTAGATGATAAATGCTAAATATTTGATACTAAATGTTCTGAGATATGTTTATATATTGTTTTTGAGTATTCGTCCTCAGATAATCGCTGCGGTTTCAGTTCTTAAAATCGTTTCTCCAAGGGTATAGATGGTATGTGTTGTTCATTCAAATGTCTGATAATCTCTAGTAGTCAATCCACCTTCGGGTC
Organism: uncultured bacterium; assembly: GCA_903953935.1. Classification (GTDB taxonomy): domain Bacteria; phylum Patescibacteriota; class Gracilibacteria; order Absconditabacterales; family Absconditicoccaceae; genus CAJBLF01. The sequence continues at coordinate 12,090 of CAJBLF010000040.1, read as the reverse complement.
AAATTAATCCGTACATATGGTCAGATTTTTCTTTATGTGATATTTCTGTTTGTTTATCAAATATTACGAGAAGATTATCTGCTACCAATGATTTTGGATTGTTTGTAAATAGCAGTTCAGGAACTGTTCGTCCTCGTGATTGTTCTACAGCTTCTTTGATTATTTTTTGCAATCTTTCTTCTTTTTTGGGATTCCGTTCTCTGATAATAGATCTTTCTGAAGGCCAAAATACTATCTGATCTAGACCACATTCGGTGAGTTTTTGGATAATCAATTCTACCTTATCTCGTTTGTTTGGCATGGCGACAATCATATTTCTTTTCTTATGAGTATTCTCATGTGTTTGTTCAGAAATTATAGTTCATTCAACCATTTTATTGTCCCAAACTTCTATACGGATTTCATATCTTATTTTTTTATCTTCTTTATGGGGACTTTGGATCCAAATAACATCACCTATACTAACTCTGAGTACTTTTCTGAGTTGAGACAAAAGATCGGTGTCAGCGACAATGATATGGGTATCTTTTTTTGTATATTCTGTGACAAAAAGTTGCATAAGGTAAACAAAAAACGAATAAATAATCCAATGAGTAGATAGTGAATTATATGGTACTATGTTTTTTAATATTTTCATTGGATAAAGCAATAGCTTAAATATTAGTAAGCAAGTGAAATAATGGTATTTATAAGCTTTTTATAGGTCATTCCTTGGTGCATCATGAGCATGGGAAACATAGAAATATCAGTAAATCCAGGTAGGGTATTGATTTCGTTAAGATATATAGTGTTGTTTGCTATAAAAAAATCTATCCTAGCAAAACCACTACAATCACAAAGTTTATAGGTTTTTTGTGCAAGAGCTATGATATATTTTTTGTTTTTTGCAGATAATTTTGCAGGAATATGAACCATGGTTGTATTGTTCTTATATTTGTCATCGTAGTCATAAAAGTCTTTTGCCAAAACCAATTCTCCAGGTTCAGAAATTTTAAGTTCCTTGTTTCCTAGTATTGCAATTTCTATCTCTCTGGGAGAAATTAATCATTCTTCGATAAGTATTTTACTATCATGTTTATTTGCCTCTTTGATAGCAGCATTGAGTTGATTATAGGTACTTATTTTAGAAATACCTACAGAAGATCAGGAATTAGCAGGTTTTACATAGAGAGGTAAAGATAAATTTTTTTTTGCTTCTTGTACTTTCAAAGTAATTCATATATCATTCATGAGCTGAAAATCTATGTCCATAAATTTTGTCTGGGGGATGGTATGTCATGAAAGGAAATGTTTGAAAAGTGATTTATCCATACACAATGCCGAACTCAGAACATGACATCAACAATATTTTATTTTTTGTGTAGAAAAAATACCTTGAAGGGATCAATCTTCACCATATTTACCGTGGGTTATAGGAAAAGCTATATCAAATGTTTTTTTAAAATCACTGATATGAAGCAGCTTTTTTTTGTGTAATGTGTTGATATCTTTGACGATATAAAATAATCCGTTTTTGTGTCGATAAATAAGGATAAGTTGATATTTTTTGTAGTCAAAATGCTTAATGATATTTTTTGCTGAAGAGAGCGAAACTTCTGATTCATTACTTATTCAGCCAAAAAAGAGTCAAATCCTTTTCATGTCTAGTATTTACATATAAATGTACTATTTTTTTAGTATTTTGGTGAGGTAATTCAATAGGAGCTTAATGTTCAGCTGTTTAGTCATTTCTAATTCTCTAATCATCCATTCCGTTGTTTTTGTGTTTGAATTTCACTGATTTTTCAGTACACACAGAAAGAGATTTATTCCATAGAAGGTTGGTCATGATACAATATGCAATCGATGCTTTCAGAAGCTTCTTTGCCCAAGGATTCCACATGTCTCCGATTTTTATCGTAATCATTGTAGGATGTATCATCCAGTGAACAAAAGTAATAATTGATATTATAAGATATAAGCGCATATATACGGGACATATTTTTGCTTCAGGAGGATTTCCTTCGTTTCACAGCTGACTAGCAAGTAGTGTGACCATGTTAGTACGATTGGAATATGGTTTCGGTAGTATATTTTTTGCGGTAGCTTTTGCGTTTAGCGTTCTTTTTGCCTATGACGCAATGAATTTGAGATATGAGACAGGACAACATGCTCATTATATCAACGACCTAAGGTTGGAATTGCAGACAATTTTACAGAAAAAAGAAAAAGGAATACTGAAGGAAAGAATCTGACACACTCCAGTAGAAGTGGCATGAGGAATAGTGTTTGGTACTATTTTGACGTATATATTTTACTATCTCTATTACATTAAATAGTTTAGAAATTGGAAATTAGAAATGATAGTCCATTCATAAGAAGATATCCTATCAATATCATCAGTTTATCGTCATTATAATCAGTCAGTATGAAAAAGTTTGTAGTTCCAAGACCTGTAAAAAAGATACATAGGACATATACTCCCATAGATTCAGACAAAAAGAAAATCAAAAGCTGATTTCATTTTTTTTCTATAAAGATAATTCGGATTATTTTTTTTGTGTTCGCTGTGATCTACGGATGATATTATTTTCTCAGTAGATCGATATTCGCTCATCAATATGTTATCAAGAGAGTGGTATATAGTTCATGAAATATAACATGGTATGATGAACCATATCTATATAAACGCATAAACACATGGGTCAAAGGAGAAAATTATTATGTGGTAAAAATGTATAGATCTAGAATTTTGCATGACATACAATCAACATATCCTATGGTATCAGCGATAGATGTAGCATATGTATCATCAAATACTGTATCCATAAATTTGACTTTTATTCCGATAGATATGGTTATCAGAAATCAGACCCAGAGATATGTACTCATCAATGGAAAATTGTTGCAAGTCTATTCGTGAAATAAGATAACAAATGGTATAAAAATACTAGATATGCCATCATATCTAACGGGTGTACAATCACTCTCCGGATTGTTTTATAGGCAACAGGCCTCATGATTAGTGCAGCAAATAGAACTCCTTTATCAATGATTTCCTGGGCTTGATCATATAGAATATTTGCCTTGATGAGAGAGATCTATAGTGTATTTGGAAAACAAAAAATTTTATATTAATAATGGAGCAGATATAGCAAATCAGATAAGAAATTATCAATTGCTCAAAAAATATTATAAGGAGTACGCTTCATTGGAAGATATCGATCTTGGAAGTTTGGAAAAAGACAAGGTGATTGTGAGAAAATTCTAGTTAACCATAAACAAATCACTCCTAACATCCCTTTACCATATTCGTGGACACATCAATAGAGGGATAAATGTACTTCTCCCTTGATAAAGGGAGATACCCGAAGGGAGAGGGATTTGTTAAAAAAAATTAAAATAAAGATATTACTTTAGATTTTACTAATTTCGACTATGAATAAAGAACAATTTATGAGAGAGGCAATAAAATTGTCCCTAGAAAATATGCAAAAAAATGCGTGATGACCATTTGGCGCAGTTATCGTAAAAGACGATAAAATCGTAGGCAGAGGACGAAATCAAGTTACTTCAAGTAACGATCCGACCGCACATGGTGAAGTAGTTGCTATCCGTGATGCGTGCAAAAACTTATGAACATTTGATTTGCATGGTTGTGAAATCTATACCTCATGTGAACCATGTCCGATGTGCTACGGAGCGATTTCGCGGGCAAGGATAAGTAAAATTTATTACGGAAATACAGAACACGATGCAGCAAATATAGGATTCGACGATAGCGCATTTCATACAGATATCAAAAAAGAGTTTACACAAAGATCTATTCCTGTAGAGCAATTGTTGAATGATGAGGCTCTAGAAGTATTTAAAGCTTGGACAGAGAAACAAGATAAGATTCACTACTAAAAATGTTGAGACGTTGAGAGTTGAGAATTGAAAAATTAAAGTTTATTTTCCACACGCCAATTCTCCACTCTCCACCTTTCAATGTTTCCATCTTTCAATAAAAAATCACTTTAGTTATCTAAGAAATTATCATGCTAAAATCTGACTTTCCCATCTTTGCAAACAATCCATGATTAGTTTTTTTGGATAATGCAGCATCGACACAAAAGCCACAATATGTGATTGATGGGGTTTCTGAATTTGTAGCTTCATCATATGCAAATATTCACAGATGATTATATTCGCTTTCCGAAAAATCCGAAACAGCATATCATCATTCAAAAGAACTGGTAGGTGAGTTACTCAACTGCAAAGCGAGCGAAATAATATACAGTTACAATTCTACGTATTGAATTAATTTAATTGCTCAATCATTAGTTGTTAGTGATGTATTGAAGAAGTGAGATGTGGTTCTTCTCTGAATTTGGGAGCATCATGCTAATATACTTCCACGACAGATTTTAGCGCAGAGAAAGTGATTTAGTATAGAATTTCTAACAATCAACGATGAATACGAGATCGATCGAAATGATTTTGATCAGAAATATACTGATAAGGTAAAGGTAGTTGCTGTTGCGCAGGTATCCAATGTTACAGGAAAAATTTATGATGTCAAAAAGATACAATCCAAACTTCGTGAGGATACGTTTTTTCTCGTGGATGGTTCACAATCTGTGCCAAATTTTCCCGTCGATGTGCAAGATATTGGCTGTGACTGTTTGGTATTTACGGGACATAAAATGATGGCCTATACGGGAATCGGAGTTGTTTATGTAAAAAAAGAATGGATTAAAAAATTGGTACCTATCATTCGTTGATGATGAACTATTGAAGACGTGAGTATCGAGTGACATACTTTAGCAGGCAATTCCGACAAATTCGAGGCGGGGACACCAAATATTATCTGAGCTGTTTCATTGTTGAAAGCACTAGAATATATCAAAAAAAATGGTGGTATGCAAAAAATACGAGAACACGAACAAAAATTAGTGAAAGAATGTTTGGAGGGATTTAAAAAACATCAAGAAAAAATAGAAATTCTCTGACCCGTAAATTCTGATAGGATAGCGGTATTTTCTTTCATACTTGCCAACAACGCAAATTTCAACAATATCGGCGAAACATTTTCAGATGCTAATATTGCGATTCGTTGTGGTGGACACTGCGCATATCCGCTACATAAACACTTCAAAAAAGCTGGCACCTGTAGGATGAGTGCCTATGTATATAATGATGAAAAAGATATTGCTGCTTTTTTTGATGTTCTAGACTGACTAATTGCCGCATAATAACATAATTATTTTTTAATAAAAAAAATCTGTAGTGGTACGGATTTTTTTGTAATAGTGTTATACATAAAATATTTGACAGGATTCTTTTTCTGGGTATAATGAATATATGGTATTTTATATGTCTCATGAGTCTTTGTGGCTAGCAGAGAAATAGTAAAAAATGTCATAAAAAAATAAAATTGATGCAAAAATAAATACACCAGTAAAAACGATTTTTTATATTTTTAAATACATATGTTCCCATGACAACACCAGAAAAAAAAGAAGAACAGCGGCATAATGAAGTCAAACAAACTCCAGAGACAAAGCTTGAAGTAGATAAGTGACTTGGTACACAAAAAACAAAGGTAGATGCTGAGATAGACACCAAAAAATTGGAAAACGATGTTCGTGAAACACTCCTTACTGAAGAACAAGAAAAGACAAAAGAAGAGTTGGAGAAGGATTTAGCAAGCGGTATGAAGGTATCTGAGGCCATAGGCAAACGATCGACACGTTTGGATACTATGGATTCTTGGTTGACGATTTTGCCATTTATAGGAGATACTGTTACATCAAGCGCTGGTTTGTTGTTTTTTATCATTCAAAATCAAAAATTATCTGCAAAATATAGATTACCATTGAGTGACAAAATCAAGGCACTTCTCTTACAAGTGGGTGATTGGACGTTTGAAACACTTTTGAAGGCACCTGTTGAAGTTATTCAGTCTATACCATTTATTGGGTGGTTAACGTGGCCTATTACACAACCTATCAAGGCGACTATCTGATGGTTTGCTGATAGTGTATTCAAGGCAAATAAATGGACAGCGAAACTTTTTACTGATAGTTTCAAAAAAATGCTTGATGATGCAGAGCAGTGGAACAAAGATAATCCAGACAAAGAACAGATAGATGTTGTTTCCCTCAAAATGGAAATGCAAGATAATATGAGAAAGATTGATATTTCACTCAAAACTAAAGAAAACAAAAAATCAGCAGAAAATGGTAAAAAAAAGTATTAAAACGTAATTAACAACAAAAAGAAGATATGTCAACAAATACTCATCGTGAGATGGGTATTTTTTTGTTAAAAATGGACTTCCGAATATAATAGGTATATAGTATCGTAGAGTGTTTAATTATTAGATCATAGAACGTATGGTAAGTAGTGTGGAAATACTTCAGAAACAAATAGATGATATTAAAATAGATCTTGAGAAACTCAAGACAGAAACTTCTGTAGACCAGAAAAAAATCCAAGCAAGGAATATAGAAACAGATGTTACTACTGCCAAAGAAGCGATAAAGAAAGAATTGGAAGCGCTTAAATCAAAAACGGATGAAGAATCTATAGCAAACAAAACTAAACTTGAAAAGATGTTTGCAACATTAGAAACAATGGAAACCTCAAGTACAGATCTTACTGAACTTAAGGCAGATATTGCAAAATCAGCAGAAACACAAAAAAGCAGTGAAAAGATAGATAATACCCTAGATTTCTGAAGCATTACTACGGGTATTGCCACAATAAAAACGCTAGTTACAGAACTCCAAACAATCATCAATGAGTATCTCAAACAGAAAACAACTATGGGAGAACCAGAGAAAAAAGTAAAAGAGCAAGAGATAGAAGCAAAGAAAGTAGCTATAGAAGCCAAAAGGAAAGAAGTACAGGATATTATAGATAAAATAAGGAAATGACGAAAGGACGTTAAAATAGAAGATATCACCGATGCAGATATTAAAAAGATTATCATAGAACAAAAAGCAAAAGAAGAGGCTTTGCTAGTAACGTATGAAATAGATCTCAAGACGGTGGAGACACCTGCTACGACAACCCGAGAAAAAGTAAAGTCATGAGTAGAAAAAACACGAGGTAAGGTAAAAGAAACAGCAGATAAGGCGCGAGAATGGGGGAAGAAAAATCCAGTTCCAGCAATTGCTGCTACGGCAGGTGTTGGGTTGCTTATACGAGGAATCAGTAAATTATTTAGCAAAAAGAAAAAAGAAGCATCAGGAGATGATGAAAAAAAAGATAAAAAAGAAAAGAAAGGTGTTCGAGATTATATCAAAACTGGACTGAAACGATGAGCAGTAGGTACAGGAATATGGTTTTTGTGAAAATGATTATTGACAGGTAAACGGCCACGATCTAAAACAGAAGGGACAGGTGCTGATGTAAGTAATACAATGACTTCCACAGAAAATGCAGCTGAAAGTTTTGAAAAATTACTGAAAGATAAGCCAAAAGAAGCTGAGAAATTAAATGTTCTAGGAAATAAAGTAAATGACGTCTATGATGAAGTATACAAGTTCAATGATGGTACTATGCCAACATGATTGGAAGATGCAAAACTTGGCAAATGAAAGGAAAAATATGAAGGAGCAATTCCTCATATATTAGAAAATCAATTTGCAAAAATAGATGATATGGAAGGGCAAAGATGACTCTTTACTATCTGTACATATGGAACTATAACTGAGATAAAAAAAGCATTTTCAGGCTTGATAGCTAAATGATGTACAAAATTAGTAAGCGGGGTATTGTGAATGTTTGGTATTGCATGAATTATAGACGATGCTACCATGGAAGCCAAAGTCGATGAATTTGTATGATGAAAAAACTCTATCGACGAAATTCATATGGTGTTTAGGAAAATACTTAAGGTAATGTCATATACAAATTACTTAGAAAATGCATATTTAGCTAGAGAAGTAGAGTTAAAAGCAAAAGCATGAAAAACAATTTACAAAAAAGAAGATGATAAGTATGTAGTTAAGGCTATGCCAACTGATGTTGAAAAAATAAAAGAATTGATAAATGATATGCAATATAATCCATCTGAATATAAAATAGGCGAAGAGGAAATATCCAAGATAAGAGATGATTTTAGAAATAAAAAGCTTTCAGAGGTGTTTGAATATAACATCGATACCAAAGATATATTGAAGTATAATTATGATATTGCAAAAGATATAAAATCTATTAACGATAAAAGAGATACCACACTCAAAGATTTTGATAAAGATCCCAATGGAACATTGGATAAGATAAAAAATGGTGCGGAAGATGAAATTGCTGATGGATTCTGGGAATCTAGCAAAAAATTATTTCCATTTCTTCATATGACTGAATTATCTTTTGATAAAACTGCTGTCAAGAAGAAAATAAAAGAAGATGCTTGATTTAAAAAAATGCTTGAAGACTTCACCATAAAGTTTGAGGAATTAAAAAAAGAAACAGACACCACCAAAGCAAAGAAATCAATAGATGAGTATTATGCAACGCTCAAAGAATTGTATACGACGCAAAATAGTATTGCAGATATGACGGATAAAAATGGTAACATAGTTACTAGAGGTATTACTGCTTTTACGTCTGTATTTACATGAACAGCATATTGTTTCTCTCATGGAGCAGAACTTGCATATGAGGGGCAATATCTTAAGTCGGCAACATGGATATATGGCTGATGTGCTTCAGTGTCTGTATTGTGAAATATTACGGGATTCTGAAAAAATTGAGTAGTTAGTTTAGCGACTACGATTTCCAAAGCTCCATTTAAATTGGCAAGCAAAGCGCTGCCCAAAACCCTTATGTTAGCAAAAGTAACTGATTATATTCCGACACCTATTGCACAACTATGGTATAATTCTGCACCAGAAATAGCAGCATGAATAGGTCGCGGTCTATCCTACGGAAAAGCATTTAAAATTTATAATGCGCTTAGTCCTTGATGAGAGGTGACGAGATGATTTTTTACAGAAGTGTTGAAGATACAAAGAGATGAGGCGTTTATCACGAGATTGGAAAAAATCGTATTTAGTAATGGTGAAGTGACGAAGGTCTGAGAAAAATTTCTCAATGAAGCAATCACCAAGCCATGATTATTTAGTGCAAAAAAAACGATTCAAATAAGTGATATTTTACCTGATATACTCAACAAATATGAAGGCATCGTTAGGGCTAGTGCTGAATATCAATCAGCGATAAGTAATATAGTGACAGTAGCAAAAACCACAGAAAACCTTGGTGATATTACGACGCTTGCGGGCAATTATACCAATTTGTTGACTAAAGCAGATGATGTAAATAGTCTGACATACAAGATATTACAACAGTGGTGAACGGCTGATGGTGATGCGGCAAAATATCTGACTGATGTTACACAGATAGGCAAGGCAAAAGCATATGCAGAAAAGGTCATAGAATTGAGGGGATGAACTGAATGAGCTGTTGAAACAACAAAAATAGGAGAAGCATGGAAGTGAGCAAAAACCATGTTCAAAGAATGAATGGATAAGATAAAAGGTTTGTTTAATGGGAATAAAACTATATCTCCTGCCCAGGAGTCAGGATTAAATGAGTGAATAACAAACGCTACCAATCAAACAGAAAAAATCAGTGAAGAGACGTTTGAAGCAGCAACAAAAAATCCAACAGGAGAAGAAGCAAAGACAGTAGCTAATGCTATGCAAGGCAAAATAGGACTATGGACAAGGGTTTTGAAATGGAGTCCACTGTTGATAGATGGCGTGATAAATATTTTTAATGGTGTAGGTCTGATAAAAGAAGCCGCAGAGATTAAGAAAATAAATGTGGAAAGAGCATCAGTGAGAGAAGAAAAAGCAACATTCACGCTGACTTTGGCAGGAGCAGAATTGACGGTGTTTGCTGTGTGAGTAGCTATGAGTTGGAATCCAGCTGGACGAATTATTTTAGCTGTTACGGCAGGTATAGAAGCGGTCAAATATGGGGCGAATAAATATTATGAAGTGGTAGAAACGTACTACAGAAATTTTGAAGATTTCAAGAGGATGTGTATGGCGCAGATTAAACAGGAAATAATATCTAAAGAAGCTTGGGGTGACGGTATAGAGATTTCTCTTCAAGAAAATTTTCAAGAATCAGTATCTGCAGTCTTTGGGTCACGATGTCATGGTGAGGGAAAGAAAACGCTTTCTTTGAAGACAAGAGAAGATGCAATCAGAGCGCTCATTTGGATGGAAGAATGTGAAAATTATCCATATGCAACATTAAATTTAGAATGATTTAAATGAACAGGGTATACAGCATTACAGACAGAGGTAAACAAAGAAAGTGATGCTATGAAAGCTGATAGTGTAGTCAGATTCAATTATATAAAGCAGAAATATGGTGATAAATTTATAGCAAAAGATAAAATAATAAGTGCTAATGCCAAGACAGCACTAGATAGTGTACTTCTAGAATCCAGACAATATCTTAAGATGACAAAAGATACCACGACAAAAGCTACAGATATCCCTACATATCAAGCTGAGATACTAAATAAACTCAAAGAGAATGCATGATTTACAAAACTAGAAGCATTGTATGTTTCCAGTCCATTGCAATTTCATAAGATTATGAAGTCTTTGCCTTATTATAATTTCATGTTTCAACAATTAAATAAAGAAACGTATGTTGGGTATGATCAGATAAAAACCAATATGGAGTATGTGGTGCAGTTTTATAATTGCAAAACATTTTGATTGTTGCCTTCAGATATTCCAGACATAACAGTTGATGCCAATAAGGTTGATTATTCTATGATGGAGGCGTTCTTTAAAGATCTTACCGTAAATCCGACGGGATTTACCAAAGAGGAGATGGAAGCAGCATTTGCTGCCAATCAAATAGATATCATGACTCCTGATGAAGTTGAGATGCAAGAATCTATCTCTTCATCGGTGGGACAAAATATTTTGTATAGAGTAGCAAAAGAAGTGCTTTGATGATATCGTTGAAAGAATACATTGGATGATTTGAAAGCATTTTACGTGCCATCAGAAAAATCAAAAAATGGAATATATTATGAAGATGGTACATGGTATGTGAATAATACATTCAGATATCGAAATTTCCTTGCTGGTTCAGATCAAAGTATTTGTAAAGACGAAGAACTCAATGATGTGACAAAAGTTGGACTATTATTTGAAAAAATAAGGTTGGCAACATGATTTGATAAAGGAAATTATTTTACCAACACCAATAAGGATAACGCCAGATATTCTTTGATAGAAGTCGAAACATGAACCAACCAAGAAAATATTAACAAAGAATATGGTACGCTAATGAATAATATTATTACAGAAGAATTGGCATATAGGACACCAGAAAATATTGCTAAGTATAAAAAAGCTGCAGAAGAATATATCAAAGCAAAGAGCAATGATACATATATTCCACTGACTTCTGATATGATTAACAATCTTACTAGGGCAGGAATCGAGAATACTGGATATTATTATTACAAATGGGACGGGACAAAATTAGTTGCACTGGAGGCAGTAGTCGGAGCAATACCAGCATATTTAGCAAACAAAACATGTGGATTGACTAATAATACAGAACAGTATGCTGTGAAAGAGGTCGCATATTCTAGCGAGATAAAAGATAAGGTGGCTACCATAGATTGATTGGTTGCAAAGTTATCAAGTATGATGGTATTAGATGATGAGGATTTGGATATTCAAGAAGATATTAAGAAAATGATTGCAGCAAAATGAGCGAAACGATTAGATATAAAAAATCAGCTCAGTCATATGGATCAAAACAAAGCAAAGGAATTGCTTGATCCACAATATGATGAGTTCCAAATGTTTTTTGAAAATACCTATATAATGATATTGCATTGTGCGTCATCTGGTACAAGTAATGATGTTGATACGTATGACGATTATTTATCTATTAGTTCATCTGTTGGATGAAGTTTATTAGAGTTTAGAACAGATGCATGAACGATGCAAACAAGTGTGGCAATACCAGAGTTTGATTATACGGATGAGTTCAATGCTACTATATTGAAATATCAGATACCAGGCAAAAACAAAACCATACCTGATTTGTTGAATTCCAAAGAAGTTA
>CAJBLF010000039.1 GCA_903953935.1 uncultured bacterium | reverse complement strand
TAGTACAGCAAGCATCACTACACTATGGACAGGAATAAACACTATTTGAATTGCTCTTATACGAGACAATCACAACTTCCTCACTTCATGATTTTGGAATCAAAATCCCACATCTTGAGATATCATCACTGCACTTTATGGCAGCGGAAACTCTTGAACTGCATACACTACCACGTGGAGCTGATATACATTCAATTCATGTCTCAGTGGATGAATGAATGTTGTATCTACAGGAATTTTACCAGAAACACTTTCTGGACATACTATTTATGTAATACCATCAGGAACATATAATCTTACCGCCAGCCACATCATTATGAACGACTGTACTGCCCTAGTAAGTAGTTGAACTGTTGTTTTGTCAGGAGAAATTTTCATAACAAACAAGACCAATATCATCATAGACAATATATGAGTTACCAACAATAGTTATGGTTCTTATGGTCTTCTTATACATGATTTACATAACTTTTCTATACATTGAGCTAGAATATATAATAGTAGTTATGGTATTTCCTTCACCTTTTCTTCTTATGGAAATATAACAAATACATCAATCTACAATAATAGTCTTGATGGTTTGTCTTTAAATAATTCAACACATATTCTCGTCGATACTATATATACATACAGAAACAATCTTGATGGTATCAATCTTGTCTCTTCATCATGAAATACATTTAGTGGTATCATATCATCTGGTAATAATAGGTATGGAATATATACATATTCAGGGGATAGCAACAATATTTCATATTCCTCTATATATCAAAATGCTTGATGATGAATTATATCTCTATATGAAAACAATAGCACATTTAATCACATAGAGACATATAACAACACATGAAATGGAATGACTATTCAATATAATTCTTGAATGCTTATTCAAAATTCTTTGTTCTTAAACAATACAAATGATGGAATAGACATGAATCATTCTAATACAAACATCATCAGTTGATGTATTATATCATGAAGTGATATAGGAATAAATATTGATGTATCAAACACAAACACCATTAGCAATTCCTTTTATTACACCACTTCTATCAACAATCCTTTTGCTATACGAATGAACAACACTACATGAAATACCATATACAATTTTTCATGACAACGTGATATTTACGAATGGAATAGTACTGGATTATTTCAATACACGACATATGATATCGCCACACAAACAAACAACTATATAAATCTTGGCTCTTACAGCACCTTCATTACCCTAACGGGAAATACATTACCTGTAAGTACAACCTTCCCTATATATTTTGATCAACTCGATCTTGATTATGGTGCATTATACTGACTCACATGACTTACTGTGGGATGAGACACTTGGGATGGAAAGCTATATTCACCCGTGGCAATAACTGCATGAACCAAAATGGCACAATCATGAGAAACAGGAACAACATTATTACAAAACATATGAGATACCATAGAGATTGTTTCTGGAAATAGTTATCTTACTATGAATAGTGGAACAGGTATTTTAGGCATATATTTACCATCAAGAAGCACTGGACAATATATTAGGATTCTTAAGTCTGTCGATGGATCAACCTGGACATCAAATAGTCCAACTTCTGGATGTATACTTAATTCAAGCAAACTTTGTGCATTTGTTACCACATGAGCGCTCAAACTTTTTGCATTCTGAACGCCAGCATTTTCCTTCACTTGAACAACTCAGGCATGAAATACAATAACTAGTGGTTGATATTATACCACATGAATAAGTATTATCTTTACCGGAGATGGTATTTCGTGACATACTCTTAATGGTTCTCCATATACAGGCTGAACTCTTATAACTGGAGATGGTCAGTATATCTTTACACTATCTAATACTCTTGGTAATTCCACATGAATAACCTTTACTATAGACACAACAAAACCTTCTGTTACCGGTACTGCTCCAATTAGTTGAGCAAATATAAACACTACAAGTAATGTCGGATTTACCTGGACTGGATTGGATGCAAATATGTCTGGATATGCGCTCTATATAACAGGAACACAACAGCAAACCATAAGCACAGGTTGAATGACTACAACTGTTACACTCACAAATGGTAACTATACTCGATATGTAATCGCCACTGATCGTGCATGAAATACTGGCATAAGCATAGCTACACCATTTACTGTTGCTGCGCCATTCCTACCTGTCATGACTATGCTTACAGGAAACATCCAAAGCAACACTACAGGATCATATACTAAAGACTATGTATCTCTCTATATACGAACAAACAAACCAGCGAATTATTCATTTACCGGAAATTTCACCACCCCTACTCCTCCATTCCTCGGAACAAATCTCAATTGATGAATGACTACAGGGTTTACCTTAGCTACTGGTGATGGACAAAAGAACATCTATCTCAATATTACCGACGGAAGCACAACTTCTGGTAAAACATTTACCCTCTATCTCGATACTACAGCACCTAGCATACCTACACTCATAACTCCCACCAGTTGATCTGCAGTAAATGGACCATTCACTATAAGCTGGTCTGCAGCGAGTGACACCTGAATAGGATTGTCTGGATACCAATATTTTGTCTCTACTACAGGTACGATAGGCACATGAATCGTTAGTTCATGATATACTACTAGTACATCAAAATCATTTGCTGACGCTGAAATATGAACATCAGGAACATTCTATCGATATGTAAAATCTATAGATAGATTGGGAAACTCATGAACATCAGCAAGACAACCATTCTCGTATACAGGAACACTAGATACTGTACCAAATCAGTTTACCTTAAATACCATCATTGAGGCATTGACTGACAGAATCTATGGATCAAATACTATCACTGTAACAGGATTGTCAACAAATACTCAAGTACTTGCTAGCATCAATAGATGAGTCCTCTATATCAATGGCACTATGGTCGGTACAACGTGATATGTTCAAAATGGTTCAACAGTCAAAATAGAGTTGGTCTCAAGTAACGACTACGATACTTTAGTATCAAGTATACTTACTATATGATGAGTTTCTGCAACATTTAGAATAACTACAGAATCTGAGACAACAACTACTACAACCACCACCACATCAACATCACTTTCTGCTACAGCAAAACTCCAGATTGTAGCTATCTTTGAAGCACTTCAAGACATCTATGTATGAGTCAAACAAAGCGAATTCCTCAATTCATTTATGGTTATGCTCCAAAGTAAAATTGATGATTTGGGAACAAGTACTGCTGACAAAAACACACGTTATGCCTTACAATATATGTATGATCTCGTTGATAACTATCGTGGAAATATAGGAACAAGCTGAGATATTACAAACATCTCCGATATCGTAAATGGTGTATATACCGCACCCAACGGTAAAAAATATACTATAACTTATAATTCTACAATAAAACAATTTACCTCACCAAACTTCTTGACGCCGAAATATTTCGTAACACGAGATTCATTTAAATACGTCATCGATATCAATAATCCTGCATGATCAAGTTATCTCAATGCAAAAGCTATCAAAGCGCGACGAGGAAAAATCCGCATCGATGGAACATGGCAAACATCTCCATACACTGCACCAAATCGTAAGGTATTCTACTTCTTTAAAACTATGGAAGGACAATATTCATCTTATACATTTACCGTTGAAAAATATTTTGATAGTTTAGATGCTGTCAAAGAATTTATCCACAACAGCAATAATAAATAAACAAAAAACTGGGCACAAGAACCGAGGAACAATATCCAAGGTATATGTCCCAGTTTTTTTTGTTAACGGTACAGTTTAATGAGTTCCTTTACCGTTGTGTTTCGAGAAAATTCTTTGTAAGGAAGTATATAATCAGTGTTTCCTATTCGTTGATCACGTTCAAGAATTGCTTGAATAATTTCCCTCTTAGATGCTGGTGAAATAAATTTTACGTTACCTCAAACAACTTCTGGTATAGAGGCAATATGGGTTGTAAGCAGTGGTTTTTTCATCGCTACACTTTCTGTATGAACCGACCCAAAACCTTCTGACAATGATGGAGCTACAATCATGTCGGAGCTAGCAATTAATGTGCGAAGTTCGTTTTTTTCGAAGCCGTCAAGAATCTGAACAGAAGATCAGAGATGATATTTTCTGATTTGTTCTTTGATATGTTGTGTCCTTTTAGAATCAATGAGATTGAAAACAAACAATAATTTTGTATCTACCATCACAAGTTCTGGCAAGGCGCGTACGAGATAATCCAATCACTTGGATCTGCCAGCATGACCATAATACATTATCACAAAACGATTGTTTCGTCCGTATTGGTTCTTCCATGTTTTTATATCAAATGATGATACCTCTTGAGCATTTCGAAAGTTGGTATCTACGCCATTGTGAATCATGGTTATTTTTTTGTCTGAAATCCCGTACACCATTCTGATGGAATTCATCGTATACTGCGATACACAGTGGTATACATCATAAGGAAACCAAAATATCATACGTTCAAATAATTTATATATACTTCCTGTCCATCGTCCCTTGTACGTCATCCAAAGCCTTCAAAATATTTCATGGACCGTAAGAATCACTCTCTTACCAAATATTTTCCCTAGCAATGATGCTGGTATTGCGCCACCATAGGTACTTGTATGTATCACACCAATATCTGGATTTTTTTTGAGAATTCTTATACCCTTCCCCAATGCTCTACACATAAAACCGATTCTAGTTTTTCCGATTCTATAGATAGTAAAATCACCCTTCCTTTCATGGACAGGTAATGTGTTATCAAAACGACTTGTTAGCACAGTAACCGTATATCATTTTGTCAATAAACGAGAAATAATGGCTTCAAATACCGTTTCCGATCAGCCTTTGTGAGGTAAATAATAATCCAAAACAAATAAGATATGTTTATTCATGAATAGTGAAACATAAAGAAATATCACCTGTAGTATATTTTCTTTTTTTTAATTTTTTGATACATCAATACAATACTTTATCTTGTGTCCAACAAAATACATAGCGTATGTATATATTTATTCGAGCATAAAAAATATCCCCTCTCCGTAAGAAGAAGGAATGTTCGTTTTTTTTAGAAAAATATATATTATAGACTATTTTTTCATGTACAGTATTTTGTATGCTTTTTTTCCGAAAAAGACAGAACTGATACCTACTATAACTCATACAACAAACCAAATAAGGTTTATTATATGCATGTTTACAGGTATCTGACCATTTTTTATGGCTCAATCTATATATATGATTGTAGATATCTCATAAGCAAAAAAAACTCCAAGCAAACCAAACACTATCATCACAAAAATATAGAGATTTCTGCTGGGTCTTTTATACCAAGGCATATCTATAGTCACCCTAGTAGCTTTCGTGTGTGCTGTTTCTTTTTTTGTGACCTTTATCATGTGGAGAATTTCAAAGAATAAATCTTCTTATACATAGTATAATCGTAAATTCTTTTTTTGCAAATTTTCATGATTTAAAAAAAAGCAAAAAAGTCCTCTAAAATTTGCACATCATCCTCCAAAAACACGTTTTAATGTTTTTGATTGAATGATGGGTAAATTCATATGAATGAATAGTAAAAAAGTCCTCTAAAATTTGACAAAAATCCCATTCCCAGATATAATTGAAACAAGGACTAAACGATGAAATGACTAAATAATGAAACACTATTCCATTGTTTACTTATTGAAACGTTTATACCGTTTTAGCCTGGCGGTCTCTATGAGAAGAAAAAAAGAGAATAAACTTTCGCTTCATCAGAGAGTTAATCACCATCTGACGAAGCATTTCCATAGACATATACATAAAGTATTGCATGTCACCAATTTTGTGCATCATCAGATTTTTCATGGTCTTGAACTTGTTGTCGTCACTATAGTAACACTTACATCATTCGGATTCACAAGTCTCACCTGACTTAACCAAGATCTCTATAGAGACAATTTCAGCGATGTTTCAGAACATCTGCTTGCTGCTATGCAAAATCCAACAAGCTCACTCAAGCAAGGAAACATTATCTCAGTCTGGACTATAAATATGGATATAGAAAATACATTTGCGAAAGGATATTGTACGTATGGAGCAGCAAGATTCTCTCCTGAATTTTTTCCATTCATTGATCCCTCAACCCAGCAGAGAACATGGTGAGGAAATGCTGTCGATCGATGCAAGAACGCTGCAGAAACCTGATATAAAATTTGATTAACACCAAGTCAATGAGCTTTAATTGTTTATGAGGCAGGTGGAAGGTTTGGAATTTATGGGCATGTAGGAAAGGTACTTCACTATGACAAATCACGCAATAAAATCATCGTAAGAGATATGGCACGAGTAGGAAGATGAAGTATGTCTGATCGTCGGGAAGATCTCTCGACAGCCAATGTGAAATGTTATATCTACAATAGCAAAACAACTATTTCAACACCAACAGACAACACTGGCACAATAGTATATACTGGTAGTACCATCACTACAGGCACCCTACCAACTATAGATACTCCAACATCTACTACATGAACCATATCAAAACCAACCGTTGTTACGCCTGAGGTTCCTGTTATTTCACCTATCGTGCCACAAGCAAAACCATCGGCACCAGAAGTACTACCACCCGTACAAGAACCTATACAACCTAATGAGCCAATTATTTCTCAAAATGCAGTCAATCAAAAATTACCCCTTACTTTTGATTATCTCAGCGATATTGCACAACATTTCATAACACAAAACGATATAACCTTTACCCTTACTAGGAAAACACCATTGCTGCTTGGTGAAGTTGCGACACTTACCCTTGAAATAAAAGACAAAAACACTGGAGAACCATATTCTGGATTACTTCCTTTTTCCTTTACCTTACTTTCTACAAACGATAGTATTCAATCTGATATTGCCTCTCTCCAGATGATTAGCGACTGAACAATGGATATTTCTATACTCGGTCAAAAGATTTGATTATCGACCATGGTAATTTTGATGGATGGTACCAAAATCGGTGCGTTCAGTGTAGAAGTTAAATAACTATCATACTTCTTATGATTTTAAAAAACCCACAATACTGTGGGATTTTTTTATACTATATTTGGTAGGTTGCTATACCGATTGTTTTTTAGCCTGCCTACGATTGATACATCAATCAACCATAGGCGGACCAAAAGTCATCGGCATAACGATACAATAAGAAAAGTTGCTAAACAAACCTTATTATTCTCCTGCCTCAGCTAATGCTTCAGCTGCGTCTTCTTCTACTTCAGCTTCTATAGCAATAAGTGCATCATCATCAATCACTTTCTTTCCCATTCTCATCTCTTTTACTTTATTTTGAATATCTTTTTCAATGCTTGCTCTTGTCTTTTCGTCACTATCAAGTGCTGCTATAAATTTTTCTTTTCCTTGAAACTTCTGTTTACCGAAAGTATAAAATGCTCCTGCTCTATCTACCAACTTTAGTGCGGTTGCCGCTTCTACAATATCTGCCGTCTTGTCATATCCAATACCTCGTTTCACTGGCAATTCTGCCGTCTTGAATGGTGCAGATATTTTATTTTTTGCAATCTTGATTTTTGCTAAATAACCGATTTGTTCTTTATCTACAAGTAATTTGTCTCCTCTACGAATCTCTACCCTTTGAGATGCGAAGAATTTGAGTGCATTACCTCCTGGAGTTGTTTCTGGATTACCAAACATCACTCCTATTTTCATACGAATCTGATTGATAAATATGCAAGTAGTTCCACTTTTTGCAAGAACTCCTGATAATTTCCTGAGCCCCTGAGACATCATCCTCGCCTGAAGACCCATGTATGAATCTCCCATATCTCCTTCAACTTCAGCTCTAGGAACCAAAGCTGCTACAGAATCGATAACAATTAATCTAATAGCTCATGTCTTTGCTAACTCTTCAGCAATCTGCAATGCTTGCTCTCCAAAATCTGGTTGTGAAAGCAAAAGGTTATCTATATCAACACCAAGTTTTTTTGCGTATTGAGGATCAAGCGCGTGTTCTGCGTCTATAAATGCACAGGTTTCTCCTCTCTTTTGAATCTCTGCTATCGCGTGAAGTGCAATAGTTGTCTTTCCAGATGACTCTGGTCCATAAATTTCTATCACCCTTCCTTCTGGATATCATCCTCCGAGAATCAAATCAAGTACATAGGACCCACTGTGAAATGTACTTACAAGACCTACATTTGCATTATCCCCCATTCTCATAATGGCACCTTTTCCAAATTGCTTTTCAATACTCTTGAAAGCTTCCTGCAATTCTTGTTTTTTTGTTGTCATACTCTATTGCGATAAGATTATAAAACGAATTTCTAATTTTCAATTTCTAATTTCTAATCATGTGATAGACAGGTCGATATAGTGATACTTTGTTTTCGATAAAGATCGGATAACTAAAGTACATGATATTTCGAACATGTTTGCATCAACGAAATCAATATTAATAAATTTTTACAAAAAATCAAGAGATTTTTATCGTATGCTGACCTATGTTTTTAAACTCTGTCAAAAATAGTGTTGATTTTGTCAAAATTTACTTGACAGTGTCAAACGAAACATTATACTGACAAAAACACGGCATGTATTTTATTTGTTTTCTACCATAATAGGATGATTGATACACAACAACTTTGTACATTCTTAGTAAGAGCAAAAACATCCACATATGCTGCTGGTGATAAAGCAAACAAAAAAATAGAACAAGATTTATCAACGAGCCTGCTCTATAAAGAATGAGATTGGACCTATCATGATAATTATTTTGGTGGGGAACCGTATGGATGAAGAGAGGTCGTACTATTTAAAAATAAGCCTGTATACATCATGATCTATTATTGATATGTATATGCAAATATATCTGATCTCAAAACAACATATACCTTTTTACAACATGCACTATCATTAATTCCCGAACAATATCCTTATCGCGGACCTCAACAGTACAATAAAGAAAATTTATCATACATAAATACTTTTACAGGAAATATAAATAATTTCTCAGGAGAAGAAATCATTACCAGAGACTGAGAAGAAATATACACAGCAAAATATATAGGCGGTTTTGTAGACCAAAGAAAATAATTATTTTATTTATTCATCTTATCATCATGCAAAAAGAACTTGATAACATCCAAAAATCTTTAATCGCATTTTTCAAAAAAAACACAAATCAAGAAGGAATTACCCTTAGGGAAATTGCTCACAATATCTGAGCAAGCCATCCACAAACGGTATTAAACAAATTGAATCAATTGGTTTTGAAATGATATTTTGTAAAAGATGACCAATGATATAGATTAATCAGGGAGAGCATCACCGACAATTTAAATGATATTGTTCAGCTTCCTATCTACGGATTTGCTCAATGTGGAAACAAAGGAAAAAAAGTCGTCGATGAATATTCTCAAGAAAAAATACCAGCAACGATAGCGATGCTTGGCGTCAAAGACGTCAGTACATGTTTTTTTGTAAGAGCAAAAGGAAATAGTATGGAACCAAAGATACAAGATGGTGATTTGGTTTTGATCAAACAGCAAGCAAGTTACGATATCAACGATTATGTTTTTGTCGTACACAATGATCTTCCGAAATTAAAAAAAATCATCCAACAAGATGGTAAATGGTTTTTGGAGTCAGTGAATAGGTTTTTTGATAATGTAGAAATCAGCAAATATGATGAGACAAAAATCATCTGAGTTGTAAAAAAAATCATCAAAGATATTTAATATATTTTATGCCATTAATACCTTCTCATCTATATGATGTAATATGTTAGCGGCTACCATGTCTTTTTTTACCGGCAATACTGCTATCGGATCTAGATATTCTCTGGCAAAATAATCGGTATCATCATTTTCAAATTTACCTTTTCTAATCTCTAGATGAAGGTGACTTCCCGTACTCATTCATGTACTTCCCATAAGTCATATCTGTTCTGATTTTTTTATAGTATCTCATTTTTTTCGTTCTATACCATTAGTTTTCTGTGCATGTTTCTGCATATGTCCATAGAGCACTCTATATCCGTTTTTTAATTTTACTACCATATAATTTCCGTATCCGCTGAATCATGCAGTTGCACTACCAAATCATACGGACTCTACTTTTCCATCAGCTATTGATACAATTGATGTCCCTTCTGTGTCTGCTATATCTATTCCTTTATGCATATGAGTTCACATACCCTCTATGGTTCTCATACCTATAGAAGAGTTTATTTTTGCATTTGGAACAGGATAGACATAATCATTTCTCTTAATTTCTGTTTCTTCAAAAGAAGTCTCTGCTGCAACTGCCCCTATTCACACTCAAGCCACCACCGCTACCGGTGAATTGGGTGTTTGAGGTGTTTCATTAGTTGGATCTGTACCTGCCTGAATCTGTGCCATGAGCCCTTGAAGCTTTGCCTGATCATCCTTGTACTGTGTAATCAATCCTTTCATCTTCGCTAAACTTGCTTTATTATACTCCAATACCGTTCATCCACTTACCTGCTCTATAATTTTCTTTTTAATATTTTTTCCCAATGTTGCAAAGAGCCCCTTCCTCTCTTTATCCTCATTGGTGGTCAGATACGCTATAGCTTCTTGCTGAAGTGGATTAATATTTACGCCAAGTCATGCCCCAGTAGCCAACATCCCTCATTTTTGTTTATCGAGAAAATTAAGATACGCCATCGCCAATTGTTGTCTGGTATCTTCTATGGTTGCTCATACTTCAGCATCACCATCTTCTGTTTTTGGATTTTGTTGTTCTTGATCTTCTACCATACGGGAAGTATATATGCATATAAAAAACAAATAATTTATTTTATGTCTTTCGTATTGATCGCTAATCTTTTATTGAGTAGTTTTTCATCTACATCTTGAGCACCAGCATTACATACTCACGTTTGTGTTGTCCCACTATCATCATATTTTATCGTAGCAGATTCGAGTACAGACCTCAATACTGCATAAGCATATTTCTTACCCAATACCACATCTGTAACTTCTTTGGAATTCAACAAATCAGGTATGGTTTTGTTTTTGCCTGGTATCTGATATTTCAATATAGTAGCATTGAACTCATCCGTATAATCAAACTCTGGTATTGCCACACTTGTTTGCATCGTTCATGCATCTGTTC
>CAJBLF010000038.1 GCA_903953935.1 uncultured bacterium | reverse complement strand
GTCAATCTCTTTTAATACTTGACAAATCATTCTTTTTGTGTATAATTATATTTAATCAAGCTACTTCTTTATATTATAAATTATATTCACATGTGAATAACTGTTATGTGAGAACATGAAGTTCTTTCTGAAAATCCAACAGCTGATGAGGTTGTATGATTTATGAAAAATAGCACATCAGAGGATGATTGGAATAATAGAATAGATGAGGTACAAGCAAAATTTGGAGGTCATTATCCTGATTTTTGGTATGAAAAGATTGTCGTAGCATGAATAAGACCCAATAAAAAAAATGGAAGTAGTGATATTGAAGTTGTTACTTTTGATGATTTTAAAAAAGTTCTCAATCCTATTGAAGAATTGTGAAAAAAAGATGAGATTGAGTCTACTATTGATGATTTTAAAGAAACCACAATTTATGGTCGTCCTAAAGAAATACCATCTTTGATGAGTTGATACAAATTTATTTGCTGATATGATCAATGATTGTGACAGAAATTATTTGTGTGCAATACTTTGGAATGAGCACAGGCATTATACGATAAATATGCTCAATGATGGGCTGTATATATTACACGATATACTTGAAAAATTAAGGAAGAATAAGATTAAAGTTTTATCTAAAGATCTGCATTTATGTGCAGATTTTTTTCTAAAAAATATATTAGACCAAAAAAAAATTTTACAACAAAAAAAGCCAAATTTACTATGTTATTGGTTGTGTTTTTTTTGATTCTTTTGTTTTTTTTGAAAGTTTTAAATTGTTTACGCATCCAGTAAATCATGCACCTTTTGCAGGTGTTTATCATCTACATGGGTATAGATTTGTGTCGTTGTAATCGATGCATGACCAAGTAAAGTCTGTACGGCTCTAATGTCTGCGCCTTTTCTGATCAGCGCGGTGGCGAAACTATGTCTGAGTGTATGCGGTGAAACTTTTTTACTGATTCCTGCTAGCGCTGCATACTTCCTTACAATATCTTCAATACTATTTCTACTGAGATGTTGACCAAACCCGTTTCTAGAAAGACTTATAAATAGATATGGACTGGTATCTTTTCTTAGTTTAGTATATATTTTCAGTGCGTTGATGGCGTGTTTGGTTGCGAAAACCGAACGAAGTTTTGATCATTTTCCGACAACCGAAAATTGATTGGAATCCAGTTTGATATCTTTCTTTTGAAGGGTTATCAATTCGGTAACTCTTAGTCCTGTACCATACAAAAATTGTAAAATGGCAAAATCTCTTGCTTGTTTTACTTCATCTTTGGTATGTTCACCAGGTGCAGCAAGAATCTTTTCTATATCTTTTTCGTCAAGATAATTTACTTCTCTTGGTGGTGTTTTTGCTAGTTCTAGTTTATCAGGACTCATGCAGTCAATATCGTTTTTTAAGACGAATCTGAAAAATGCTCTGATAGCTACTATGTGGTAATTGATTGTTTTTACGTTCAATTTGTTTTTGTGTAATGCCATTCTATAATCGAGTAATTGCATGCGATTTATTTTGCTGATTTCGATATCGCCACAAAATTCCAAAAATCTATTGAGTCGTAGACTGTAGTTCTCAATTGTTTTTGGACTGACATTTTTTTCGTATTGGAGGTAATAGATATATTTTTCTAGAAGAGAACTAATGATGGTAGATGATTGCGTATTTTGGAAAAATTGCTTACTCTGCGGTAAGTCAGGTGTTTGGTGGTGGGGTTGGTGTTGGCGTGGTGCCTGTTTCGGGTGGTGTGACAGCATCGTTTGTTGTAGGATCTCAAAGTGTCGGATTATCGACTGGTGGGGTTGGTGTTGGTTCAGTAGGAGTTGGTTGCTGTACTAAATTTGTCAATTCTTTAATGTATTCATCA
Source organism: uncultured bacterium (assembly GCA_903953935.1). Classification (GTDB taxonomy): domain Bacteria; phylum Patescibacteriota; class Gracilibacteria; order Absconditabacterales; family Absconditicoccaceae; genus CAJBLF01. The sequence continues at coordinate 20,784 of CAJBLF010000038.1, read as the reverse complement.
AATTGTGCAAAGTATCAAGTGAGATTATCTATTTGTTTTCCGTTTGCAATATCTTCCAAAAATGTCGTTGCTTTCTTGGATATGAAGAGTCAGTATTTGATAATCGTATTGTTATTCATTGCTTTTCCCTGTGCAAGAAAATTGTTTCCTTGGGTAGCATAATCTGTCAGTTTTGCTATGTCGTTTTGTGTTGGTTGTTCTGGTATAGTTGTGGTTCCTAGATCTTCTAATGCTCAGAATACGTTTTCACCTGTACTAGGGCTTTCGTGAGCTCCTGTTCAAATATCTAAAGTTCCGCTTGTCGCCTCAGCTCCTATCATATCAGCGCCTGTAATTTCGGGTACAATACTATCAGCACCTGTGATTTCTGGTGGTGGTGTTTCTGTGCCTGTGATGATTTCGCTTGCGTGCATACTTGTTTGTCCATTGAATATATTTTCGAATTCTATCGGATACATAGTTTTTAGGATAAAAAATGTTGTAAATCACAATCCCACAAACATAATGGCGAATAGAAATACTTTTACTCCTGTATTTTTTTTGTGTGGTATAGTTACTTGTGGTATTGCTTGTACCGGTACTTGTGTCGTAGTAGTTGGCAAAGTAAATGATGGAGGTGGTATCGGTGTGGGTGAGGCTGTTGGTATCGGTGCGCTTTCTGGAGCTTTTGGTGGTGTTACATTGATAAACATTGCGTCGAGATCAAAGGTCTTTGGTGTCTCTATTGTTGGTTGTTGCACGGGTGTACTTGCTTCGACCGCTAACCCTCCTGCACTTGCATGTCATTCTAATGCATCTATTATTTTCATATCTTCTTGTAAAGAAGCTGATGCTGGAATAGTGTCTTCTGTTGATGAAGAAACCGTATCAGAGGATGTGGAAATTGTTTCTATACTTGTTGATGGTGTAAAAACTTTTTCAATTGTCGGTTGTTCTTTGTTTATTGTCTCTGTTGCTGATATTGGTGTGCTTACTTCTGTTTGTACTATTGTTTCCTGTATGTTTGGTTCTGTTTTTACTGGTGTAGTATCTGTACCTTCTGGTACTAGTATTTCTGTTGGAATTGTTGTTGGTGCTATTTCTTTGTCGTTTGCTTGTATTGTTGTTTCTGTATTTGCTACTTTAGAAGTTTCTTCTATCGGTTTTTGGATAGTGGTTTCGCTAGTTGTTGGTATTATTGTTTCCTCATTTTTTTTATCTTCTCCCTCTAATCGGTTATCATCTTTTGGAGCATCAGACAAATTAAGATCCAAATTCAAATCTAATACTGGTAAATTGAGATTTAAATCAAAATCCAATACTGGAGTTTCTGTGTTTTGGTTCTCGTTTTGTGGGAGTACTTTATTTTCCCCAAGATTTATTTGCAAATCTTGTGTTGCTGGTATTGTTGGTGTGGTTGTCCCGCTTTGCGGGATTGTAGTATCTACCATACTCATAACTAAAAGGGTAAAGCGCTTAAACGATGAATCGATGCTTTTTGATTGTTTAGTCATCGTATCGTTTAGTCGTTATTTCAAGTATATTCAGAATTTTATATTTTACCAAAAAAAGTCTTGTTCCTTGATGTATTTACTTGACTTTTTATTAAAATTACACAATCATTGTCCTCCTTTTTAAAGGAGGAGGTATCCGCGTTTTTCGGATGGAGGACTTTTAAAATATCATTATAATTATATCTTACTTGCTATTTTCTTTATTTTATTTTCTAAATCCAATATCACTGCATCTAACTCATAATGAATGCTATTGTTTGTATATCTAATGATTTGTATTCCAATATTATTGAGATATTTAGTTCTTTTTTCATCATATTCTCATTTTTGTTCATGGCTTTTATCATCTATTTCAATTCATAATTTGAGCTTATAGCAATAGAAGTCTAAAATATAATTTCATAATAATTTCTGTCTTAAAAACCTATATCATGTTTTGTCTTTTCTCAAAACCAAATTCCATATTTTTCCTTCAGCTTTCGTCATTACATGCTGATTTCTATTTATTCTCGCATAATTTTTATTTTGACCTTTGTAATATAGAATCATTGCTGTATTTGTATTATGTAAAATTATTATGTCTTACAAATCCCTCTGGCTTTGCCATCTCCCTTTACAAAGGGAGACAAAACAATGACATTTACTTGATTTTTTATTAAAAATTAGCCTATATGTCTTCATATAACAGCTCATCGAATTTTTATGTTTGGATAGTAGTGTTTTATTAATTTTGCTAGTTCGTTGATTGTTGATCCTGTAGTAGTAATATCATCAACGATAAGTATTGTTTCGTTTCCTTGTAACTGCAGGTTTTGGGTCATGGAAAATGCATTTTTGAGATTGTGTAATCTGTTGTTTCTGTCTAAACTTGCTTGAGTTTTTGTGAATTTCTTTTTTTTGGCTATTGCTATCATGGGAATTTGTAGTTTTTTACTTAGTTTATTTGCTAAAAGCTCTGATTGGTTGTATCCCTTGATAAAATAATGGCGGTATCGATGAGAAGGAATAAACGAAATAATTAATTCAGAATGATGAAATTCTTTTTGAAATGATTCATTGGTTTGGAGTCCAATGATGAGTCTATCGACAAGAAAATTACTGATATCTTTTTTGTGAAAATATTTGAGTTTTATGATGAGTTTTTTGAGTACATCTGTGTAGGCAAACGGTATGATAATGCCTTCTAGATAGTTATCTTTTTGTGTTTTACATTCAATACAGGTGAGATAGTCTTTAGAAAATCTATGACAATAAGGACAGATGTCGGGATGGGGTTTGAGTTGTTTTTTACAAGTTATACACAAATATGCTCCTGTTGTTCAGCAGTTTATGCATTGTCTGGGAAAGATGTGGTTTATAAGGTTCATGGTTAGAGTATATGCTAGTGATTTAAGAAAAAAACTGACAAAATTGGGAAAATATATTTTGTTAAACGAAAATATAATTTTGGTTTTATGAAAAACCTCAATACTTTTGTCTTTTATTGAATCTTAAAAAAAAATCTGCCTGCGGTAGGCAGGCAGACAAAGTTATGAAAATATGATATAATTAGACGTATTGTATTGTATTTTATGTATATTATACTTAATTATTTTTCTTTTTATGAAAAGAACGTATGTGTAAATTAAATCAAATAATCATTAGTATCGTTCGTGCAAGATCTCTCAGCGTTCGGAAGACATTTGTTGTGTCTATCGCATAATTTCATGAGTTTAGCCGTAGGATTTCTAAAATTAGTGATCCTAACAGTATTATTAATCATAATAAGATTGTTTTTTCTTTAATCTTTATATATGTTACAATGCTATAATATATAGCTATTATAATGACAAATAAATAAATGATGTTAATCGTCATTTTAATGATAAGTAGATATGTAAAATGTTATTAATTATTTATTGGACAATTATTTCATCATGAAAGCGCATCCCCTGTGATTAAAATATTACATCATGCATTTGTTTTTATACTTATTTGTTTTGCTTCTTCTTGTGCATAATATTCTGTATCATAATAATCCGCTCCTATTGCTCATGAGCTCATATATGACATACCAAAAAACATAATAATTGCTCAAATGATTTTGTATGTAGCTATTCATCAAACTATTCATGCTCATACAAGATATTTGGAGTGATGCCTTTTCACGTGTGCAACAATTCTTTCTTTGTGTTTACGTACGTGATGGGCAATGTGTTCATGAATTTGCATTTTTTACAATTAATAAATAAAAGATTTTTATTTAAATTTATTAAATTGTTCTAATAATTCACGATATTCATTGTCTTTTTCAATGTCGCTTTCCTCGTTTTCTTTTACCACGGGGCGACTTTTTTCTACTTCTTGTAATAAATCAACCATTTTATCTTCTATAATTTTTTTTTCATCTTGATTTCTTATTGTGTGAAGTTTGCTATCTATTTCATCAAATCTTTTTCTTAATGCTTGTGTTGTAAATGGACTTTCTTCTCAGGTTTCATTAAGTTCTTGATGTGCAATGTCATGTATTCTGTTAAAAACTTCTCTTCTCTGATATGTATTTAGTTCTTTTTTATCTACTATATCTTGATATATATATATTCATAGTAGTATACACATCCCTATGATTGTTATTGTTAATGTAATCCAATGTCAGTGTTTTTTCCTTATTTTTGTGGCGCTGTCTGTCATTTTTTTTACGTCATACCAATAAAAAATTTATTTTTGTAAGAGTTCTATTTCTTTTTGTAGTTGTTCAAATTTTTCTTGTGCTATTTTGCTATATGGGTTGTTTTGATCTATGATTTCGTAAAGACGTTTGTTTTGTTCTATTATTAATATGTTTAGTTTTTCTGCTGCCCTAAATTTTTCATCTCTGTATTGTGCTTTATGATATTCGTTATCTGCTATATGAAACAATCTATCTCGCTTCATATTATATCCACTTCCTATGTCGTGGAGTATATTATCTTGTTCGTGTGCTATATCATCTATGGCTTCTATTTTCTGAAGTATCTTATATTGTCTTATGTTTTCTTTTGCTAGTTTTGATTGTGGTATGTAGTGTGATACTACACTGGACACCCCAATTATTACTATGATTCATGCTATTATGTAGATTATACTTTGTTCTCTTTTTATCCATGATGCCGATTTTCGGTTATGTGTTTTCCATTTTGTGATAAAATCCATTTTCAAATGTTTATGATATAAATTTTTTTGATCTATATTTTCGACATATATATGTTTTCAAATCACATCGGGGTTAGTTGTAAAATCTACTATATTAGCGGTGCTTTTCAAATGTTTGTTCTTTTAGATGATAACCATATTCTATGTTATTTTTTGATGATAGCTTCGATTGCTGCGAAACCCATTTCTTCTTTTTCGTTAATTAATATGTAAAGTTCATCACCAGATTTTCCTTTGAAAAACGTTACGGCAGCTTGATTGAGAAAATAATTCTTTCCATCATCGGTGATGGCTATAAATTTATTGTCGTCAGTTTTGGAAAGTACTGCTCTGATATGTTTTCTTTCTACGGGTTGGATCAATTTGTAGATGAATTTTCCGTCTTCTAATATTTTGAGTTTGAGAAAATCTCAAGGTACAAGTTTAGTTTTGCTTGAATAGTTCATAGGTACGGGATATTTTTTCTGATCTGAACCGATCATAAAGTATCCATCAAATTTTCCTTCAACAACTTCTGCATTTTCTTCTGAATAACTTTTGAATTCTTGTGTTCCTATCTGTTCAGCATCTTTATGTTCTAAGCTTTCGGGATTTTCAGGATCGAATTTAGCCAATTGATTTAATGCAAGTCTGATTCTCTTCATATCGCTTTCCATATTTCCCAAAATGTTTTGTACGAACTGAATCATTTGTTGATACTTTTGCATCATTTCGTCCTTGTTTACTTTTTTTGGTGCTGCAGCTTTAGCTGGAGTAGCGACCTTTGTTGTTGTGGGCTTTTCTGTTGTACTCGGCTTAACAGCTTTAGGTTCTGCTTTTACAACCGCTTTTGTTTCTGTCATTTTTGTTTTTGTGTAATAAAGATAAAAAATCTTTTTGTTTCATGCTTATAATTAATTATAGTGGTTTTTAAAAAATATGCAAATTTTTCTTTTAAGGAAAATTTATAAGTCATTCCAACCAAAACCACTAAAGCGTGCTTTTGCGGAATGACAGACAAATATTTTTTTGTTGTGGAATATCCCTTGAAATATTTATTTATTTCTGAATGTTCTTTGAAATATTTATGCCTCGACATAATTCTCTCTACGCTTTTTCTTTCTTCTTATTTTTTATAAGTCAAGTTATTTCTTTTCTTATTTTATGAATGTGCCTTTGATTTCCTTATTTTTTTTTGTTTTTGCACAGGAAATAACCATACTACAAAATAATTTCTAATTACCAATTTTCAATTTCTAAGCATGTAAAAATCTATCTTTAAATTCTAATTTCTACATTTATGAAAAAATTACTCAGTATATTTGCTCTTTGATTGTTGTTCTTTGGTATTACGACTGCTGCTACAGGAGATCTTCGAAGTCGAATGGATAATCTCAATACAGAAATTCCATTTTGATATGCTGTCAGTCAAAAAATCACAGTTAATCAGATTACGACAAGTCATATTGTTATCAATTCTCCTATCATTGAGGATGAACTTTGAAACAAGATAACTAAATATACAGTTATGTTTTCGCAATATCCTTTGTCTCAGATATTAGAAACTACAACACTTCTTGATCAGTCCAAAGAAAAAACATTTGAATTTGCTACGGTAAGTACTGGTGTACTTATGGAACTCACCGTGACTGGTGATATGCTCAATCCTAATGTCGTCTATTATCTTTCTGTAATTCCAAAAGATAAAAATGGTATCCTTGGAGAAATATCTAATGAACTTTGGTTTAAACTTTCTACTCAAACATCGGGAGAATGAACACCAACAACTACGCCCTTGAATACTACACTCCATACGTCTCCAGGTGCAAATATGAGTTTAGCAAATATTACCCATACTATTACTAGTAATAAAGCTACATTGAGATGGACTGCTGTTGATGGATCAGATAAGGTCGATATTTTCCTTTGGAATCCCACAAGTTCTTTGTTTGAAAGACTTACGAGTGTCAATATGGCTGTCGAAAGTTATACGTTTACGCTTACAAGAAATGGTGAATATATTGTTAATTTTATGCCTAACAATTGAGGTACAGAATTCCGTTACACGTTTGTAGCTCAAGGTATTGTTGCAACACCCGGAACACCTGCACCTACAACGCCTAAGATTGGAAAAATTCCTGCTACCTGACCAAAAGAAAATGTGTTGGTAGCCTTGTGAATTGCATTGTTTTTGTATATCGTATATAGAAGCATGAGATCTAAAGCAAAACATTAATATTATTGATAAAATTTTATAAAAGTCCGCTTAAGCGGACGACGAAAATAGACTAAAAGAGTCCGCTGTTATGTGGGCTTTTTTTTATAAAAAAAACCCTCTATGTAGAGGGTGTGTTGTTTGTATCTTATCGAAAAAGTTTATAGATGCCTATAGTGAATAGCGTGTTTACTCGTCCTATGACTTGTACAAATATTGTCATTATCTTTTTTTTATGTGTCTGTTTTGTGATTGTTTTTCGTTGATCTTCTGTAATAATTTGTTTTCCTAGTTTTTGTTCTATGGAATGTATTTCTTCCTTGATAGCATCTTTATTTGCTAGATAACTTTTCTGCTCTGCATCGATAACTATTTTGATTCCTTTACTATCTTGAATGTTTTGATTTTCGTATTGAACTTTTGATAGTTGGTATCGCAGTGTATCATATGAAAGTACTAATTTTTCGTGTGTTCTTTTTTTTATCTTCAGCAGTTTACGATGGATGAATATTAGGAGTATTAGCACCACAAGATATCCTAAAATTATTATCAATCGGAACTCTATTTCTGTGTCAGTTCATCCTGTTATATTTGTTAAACTGCGTATGATGTTTCCCCGAAAGATATTTAGCTGTTCTATGATGGTTTGCATAAAAACTAATTAATAATTAAAAATTAATAATGAAGGATGTATGAATTGTTTTTTTATAGACTATAGTTGTTTGCAGTAGTATATGATAAGATAAATACCAATATTATTCATTATTCATTGTTCATTTTTCATTAAATATATGAATAATCTGATTTTTTTTCACGATGATTGGGATAAAATTTCTTCGAAAGATTGGAATTTTTTGGTTAATACACCATTCATTTCGTGTTTTGTTTTTAAACTTATCACCTTTTTTTGGAAATCTGAGTGTGGCTCACATATATTCTTTTTTTTGTATTTCGTAGTTTTGTTCTTCTCGAGTAATGTTTCATAGTGTATCTATTTTTTTTGAGGTAGCAATCGTTTTTTGTCGAAAAAACAATGGTCCTGAAATTATATAAATATTTCCATGTGATTTGAAGAGATATGTTTTGTTGAAATATTTATATCCACTTTCGTTATTTTGCAAAAATGCTGTCCATTCTTTGAGTAGAGGAGTTGTTATGTTGTTTGAGCTTTCTAGTTTTTTCATTACTTGCATTACTCATTCTTTTGTTATGTCTTTGATGTTGATGATTCGTTGATAAGCGAATTTTGCTTTTCGATGTGGTGATGTTTTTATAGGATTTAGCATTCAGAATTCATCATTCAGAATCTTTTCTTCGTGTGATTTTTCTAGTTGTTCATAGATGTTTTTCATACTTCCGATAAAGGAATTTGTTGTCGTTGTTTGTTTATTTGCCATCTTGTAAAGTTCTGGCAAAACCTTATTTCTCAGTTTATTTCTGAGACTTGTTGTGGTGTCGATATTTGTTGGATCGGTAACGAAAGGAATATTATTTTGTTTGCATATATGAGTAATTTCATCTTTGGTAAGTCCCAAAATTGGCCTCAATACCTGTGTTTCGGGTAATAGGTGATGAGTCTCTTGTTCTTGCATAGCAAGAAATCCGTTGAGGTTTGCTCCACGAAGAAGGTTGAGAAATGTGCTTTCTATGCGATCTGTAAGATTGTGACCAAATAATAATCGATCAATATGATGCTTCTTTATTTCTTTTTTAAATACTTCATATCTCCAATTTCTTAATTCTGCTTCTGTAGTTTTGGTTTGTTTTGTTCTTTTACTGATGTGTATTTGTGTACCTTCAAAAAATGTACGAATGAATTGTTCGTCAGTTGCGTTTCCTGGCCTTACATTATGATTACAATGTATAAAAAACAAATTTTGTAAATCATATTTGTTCTTTATAAAAAATATGTAAATCAAAGATGCTGTCATCATGCTATCTGCCCCTCCACTTACTGCTACCATCACCTTTTGTGTAGGTTTCACCTTGTTTTTGAGTAATTCAAAATATGTCTGCTGCTTTGCAAACGTGAGGGTTGTTTTTGTGATTCCCTGCATTACACCTGTGTTTTTTCACATTTTTTTTTATGAATATCAGATTTGAAAAATTCTAGCAAAAACCTATACTTGTTGTAGTGTACTTTTACTTATATGTTTTTTACAATCAAATGAAAGACAAGGCTATTGTCAAAGGTTCATCAGGAACAAAAAAATGATCCTGAATACTTAAAGATAAAATGTTTAAAATCAAAATTGCTGACTTATTAAATGAAACGTGAAGACAGGATGAGATAGCGTTTGAACATAAATTTTCTGATCAATTACCCAATCTTGATGATCAGGGTGTTGCGTGAAATTTTACTATTCAATCGTTAGATAATACCTCATTGTTGGGTACGCTTACTGATGTCTCTGCTTGTTTTCATGAAACATGTGATAGTTGTTGATCTTCTTTTCTTAGATCTGTATATGTTCCTTCTTATACCGCGAGATTTATTTTTGAAGATGAAGTTAAAAAGAAAGAGGCCCCAGAAAGTGAGGAAGTACTTCTTTTTATTGATTCTAAAGCAGAAACTATCAATATCGAAGATATGGTTGCTCAATCCATCTTACTCAATGATCCTTTTGTAAAACGTTGTGATGCTTGTACCAAACGTTTGGCAAGTGTTGATGATGAAGATGATTTAGATGAATTTGAATCTAAGGGGAATGTGACGTTTAGTTAAAGGGATGGAGAATTGAGAGTGGAGAGTTGAAAATGGAAAATTGAGGATGGAAAATGGAAAGTAAGTTATATAGATTATAGATATAGAAAAAGCCCTAAGATTTTGTCTTAAGGCTTTTTTATTATTTTTTACTATATAGATTGTTTTATTGTTATGCTCACGTCCAATAATCTACGGTAGCTGTACTACTTCCTGTATTACCTGCTCCATCAACAAAGTTGAAAATGAAACTTCCGTTGCCTGTAAATGTATAGTTGGCTGATCATGCATTATTTGTTATAGTTAATGTTTCTGAATATCACGTCAATGTTGCTACTATATTTCCTGACACATAATTTCATGATCCAGGATTACCAGGAAGTAAGCTTACTGTCGCTGTAGGTATAATCTTATCTATATTAGCTACTGTCGCTGTTACGTTTCCTGTATTTCCAGCTAAATCACTAAAGGTAAAGATATAACTTCCATTTCCGGTAAATGTACGTGTGTAGACATTTACTCCGGTTATCGTTTCACTCCATCATGTCAATGTTGCTATTACGTCGCTATTTGTAGCTCAGGTGGTTGAATATTTTACGTTAGCAGTTGGTTTAGTTCCGTCAACGATATTGCTTACCGTAGCTGTTGTACTTCCCGCATTTCCTGATAGATCTTGGAAGTAGAAGATGAAACTTCCATTTCCGGTAAATGTATGCGTGTAGGTATTTACTCATGTGATAGCTTCACTTCGTCATGTTAATGTTGCCGTTACTGTTCCTGTAGTACTTCATGTTGTAGAATATGCTATTTTTGCCGTAGGAGCTGTGATATCTATTATTACTCCCGTATTTGCATTAGTTATCAAATCATCTGCTCTTTGCATCATAAGCATTACATATCATCTTATCTCCAGATTGTTTGGTTTTGAGATATCTTTCATTACTCCAGAAGCTTGAAGTGCAGTGAGGTGTTTTACATAATATGGTTCTCCACCATTATTTTTTTCTCCGTACATAGCTCTAGATAAGACTGTTCCAAATTGTGCTCTACTAACTTCTCATGTTGGATTAAAACTTGTTACTCCTACTCACATTAATCATAATTGACAAGACTGAAGTATAAAGCCTTTTATCTCTTCTGTCTGTCAGCTTATGTCATCAAATGTACATACTTTTCCTGTGTTTGGTACGAGATTTAAGACTTCAATAGCATATTTAGACATCATTTTGGCCATATGCGACCTAAGTAACTTGCCGTTCATATTTGCTTGATCAATAGTTGGCATAGTCGTGATTCCTATGTTGTATGCATAGTTATATGCTCATATAAGTTCTTGATCATAAGCGAACAAAAATCCTATAGAAGCTAATACTACTATTGAAATTCATATAAAGTACTTTTTCATGGAGAAAAATTATATATATAAAAATTGTATGTATACTATTTATCGTACAATAATTGTCAAGAAGAATAAAAAAATTTTTTGTATTCAATTCTTTTTATGTATTGAATGTTTCCGTGTTTTTCTTCTTTTTTATTGTTGTTTTTGTATTGTGTTTTTTTTGGTTGTATTATTTGTGACATTCTCTATGCTTTTCCTGCTTTATTTTTTTGATTAATAGTATGCGTTCGCTTCGTTATATAGGTGTCTTTGTTTTTTGCTTTTTGTTTATTGGTACCACATTTGCTCTTTTTTCTGTTGATGATTTTATTATGCAATTTCAAACTCAACAAGCTAAGCTTTCTTCTTCAGAAAAACAAACTTATTACAAAAAAGTTCTCAACAATCTCAATCTTCTCGCTTTTAGAAATCGTGATGATGCTGAGCAAGTTAAACTTTATACAGAATTGCAGAACTATGTTAGTGCTCAAATAGAAAATCTTTGAACGTCTAATGCCGTTACTGCTTCGTTTACTTTACTTTCTTCTTCGGGTATGTATATACCCAATGTTGATATGGATAAGGTGAGAACTACTTGGTTAGCATGGCACAATACAGAAAGACAAACACAATGATTGACCCCATTTACCTATAGTTCTGCACTTGAAGGAACTGCTTTTACTCGAGCGCAACATCTTGCTGATATTAAGACAACAACTCATAGGAGAAAAAATACGGATGGGTATTATTCCTATGCAAGTATCAAATCTTGGTTTGTTGATCAGTGAATTGTTTTTTCTGATACATGACAAAATGGTCAATCGTTGTTTACAGAAAATATTTGATGGAATATGTATTCTTGTAAAAAAACCGATTGTACGGATGATTTTATTAAAGCAGTTAGAAAATCTCGAACGTTTTTTATGAGTGAAAAAGGCAAAAAATATAAACCTCATTATAACGCCATTATGGGCTCTTTTTCTCGTGTTGGTGTCTGAGTTGCTTTGGTAGGAAATAAATATTATCTAGTAGCTCACTATACTGTACCCTTTATTGATTAGTTTTTTGGGCGCTTATATTTTGATCGTTTTTATTTTTCAAATCTCTGTTAAAACTCACCAAATATACAAGGCTTGAAATACTTGCCTGTTTTTTTATACTTATCTCCACGGTAACTGTTTTTTTACTTTTTATCATAATTACTTTTATGAAAAAATTGTTTGCGCTACCGATGCTTGGATTGGTTCTTGGTGCCGTCGCTATCGCTACAGAAATTAGAACAACCAATCTCATCCCTCCTGGACAGCAACTTTCTGGAGCCGTCGTAACTTGTATAAAAACTGCTTTGGAAAAAAGAGAAACAACTATCCTCTCTGTTTTTACTTCCTATCAAAATAATAGTCTCACTGCTTTGACTACAAGAAAGACCGCATTACTTGCTGCACGAGATAAAGCAACAAAATCAGAAGGCAAAACAGCTGTTATAGCAGCTCGAAAAGCATATAAAACATCTATGTCTGATCTTAAATCGACTTTGCATATATCGAGAGATGCTGCATGGTCTACCTACAAGACTGAGGTAAAAACATGTAAATGAACTCCACTTCTTCAAAGTATAGATACGAGTTCTGCAAATAGTGAACAATAATACTCTATACTATATTTTCATCAGGCCGTTCTTTCGAGAGCGGTTTTTTTGATTGAAAAAAAAAGACACAATTACGTGTCATTTAGTATGGGGCGGCTGACGAGATTCGAACTCGCGACATCCTGCGTCACAGGCAGGCGCTCTAACCAACTGAGCTACAGCCGCCATATCGGAAAAATATGTCTGTGAGTATGTGTATTCTTTTCCCCCCCAAAATCAAGAAATAGTATACAATTAGTAATCACCATTTTTGTAAAAAGCCTGTGTGATAGCTGTTTTGAATGGTTGTGTTTCTAAGTATCTAGTTCATACCTAGTAAGTATATTATAGATATATAGGTATTTGTCTATATCTTGGCTTTATGATTTAGTCCTTCTTGCAAATAGACAGGTGATAACTACAACAATAGAAAAGTTTTTATTTTTGTGGTGTTACCCAAATTCTTATGGAGATAAAGATAGATAAAGACTCTTCTGACCAGAGATTTGATAGATTTTTAAGAAAATGGTTCAAAAAATATCCGCAAGTTCGTTTGGCGGATATTTATAGTGCAATCAGGAAATGATTGATAAAAGTCAATGGTAAAAAAGCAAAAGAAGAATATAGAATTAGGGTGGGTGATAGTATTCAAATAGATGACAAAGTTCAGATGGGAAGTGAGGATCTCTCTGCTTTGGTGAGTCAAAAAGATCGCAAACTAGAAAAAGTAGACACCAAAAAGATCAAACAGCAGATTCTTTATGAAAATGATCATTGGATTGTTTTTGATAAACCTGCAGGTATCCCTATGCACCCAGGAAACAAACATCGAAATGATCTTTGTATGAATGATTATTTGGATAAGTACGCTGAAGCATATAAAACATCTACATTTAAACCTTCTTTTGGGTATAGACTTGATAGAGATACTTCAGGAGTTTTGATTGCTGCAAAAAGTTATGAAGCATTACAATATATCAACAGTATTATCAGAGAAAGAGACATCGATAAATATTATTTGGCCTTTGTTATAGGAAAATTTCCTGCTCATTTGATTATAAAAAAGCCATTGGCTAAAACATATAACAAAGAATTTGATAGATCACAAGTCAAAGTAGATTATGATGATTGATTGGAGGCTAAAACCGAATGTTGGTTAGAAAAATCGATTAAGCATCCAGAACTTGGACCAATATCATTATTGAAAATAAAAATCCATACGGGAAGAATGCATCAGATTAGAGTTCATGTTGCAAGTGAATGATTTCCTGTCCTTGGTGACATTGTCTACGGTAATCCATCGATAAATAGAATACTTTATAAATCGTTGGACATAAATAGACAACTTCTTCATTGTCGAAAATATAGTTTTCTTGATCCTTTTCAAAATGATCAAATAACATTTGAATCTCCAATTCCAGCAGATTTTCAAAAAATTCTCAAACCATAAAAACAATTTGATTTCCCTTTCAAAAACAATAGAATTTTTTTATTTATTTTATTTATTTATACTTATTCTAATGAAAAGTTTTTTTTGGACTACTATTTTTTGGCTTATTGTATTTGCTGGATTCGCTTTCTATCTAAAGATGTTTAATCCAAATATGGCTGTGGGTGTAAGTACTTGGTTAGGCGTTACTGTTTCATCAACCACATGAGAAAACGTTTCTACTAGCGGAGATCTTCTTGTTGTCAGTGGTGCTCAAAGTGATGTTATGAGTGGTATAACTGCTATTCAAACAACACTTGCTGATATGCAAATCAAAATTAATACACTCGTAGGTGGAATTACTGTTGCTGATGTAGCTACTTGACCAGCAATGATTGTTCCAGATGCTATCCCTTCTTCTGGTACGCAAACCAAAGCTAAATAATGTGTTAGTATTTACTATTTATTCTTGTTCATGAAAAAAATATTTCGAACTACTATAGTTTGGTTGCTTCTTATTTTTCTTTTTCGATCATATCTGAGAGTATTCAATAAACCACTTGGTAGAGAAATAGGTTCGCGATTTGGTGTTTCTCAACAGGTTTGTGTGACTGGTACTACAACTACAGATGTTACTCAACAGGTTTGTGTGACTGGTACTACAACTACAGATGTTACTCAACAGCTTGATAGTATTCAGACACAACTCGATCTCATCACTCAAAAACTTCAATCTGAACCTGAGGCTCCTGTGCAGACTTCCTCATTCCAGACTACTGTTCCAAACAAGGTTGCTCTCTATTACTTCAATCAAACAGAAGATCAAAAACTTGCTCCTGAACAACAAGTGAATATTAATTCTATCCTTCCTGTCTATCGTGTTTTTCCCGCAAGTAAAAATCTTCTTATAGATACTATCAATGAATTGATTAAATGAAATCTTACTGCAATGGAAAAATCTCAATGATTTACTACGGAATTTCCAAATGCTGCTTTTACCTTACTTTCCTCTGATTTGGCTGCAGATGGAACATTATCACTTCAATTTACTGAAGTTCCTTGATTCACTGATTGAGGATCTGCCCGTATGTTGATTCTTTGAAATGTGATTGAAAAAACAGCGCTTCAGTTCCCTGGTGTTAAAGAAGTATTATTCACTCCAAATACATTATTTCAACCATAAAATTTGATGTAAATATGTAAAGAAACACTGAAACGTATTCAGTGTTTTTTTTATCACTCTTTTGTAGTACAAAAATACCATGAAAATTGTTTGTTTTTTTCTTGTCTTATTTTGCATTTTAGCAGGAAATCAGTATACTTGTTTCTAGCTAAAAGCCCAAATCTCTAAGCAAAAAGCCTGATGTTTTTATATTCACTCCTGATTCTATGGCCAAAAAAGCTAAGAACACGAAACACATCGAAAATGCTGACAAGGCTGTTACTGAAACTGGTTCCAAAAAACCCGATATTTCAGATGCTTTTCTAGATGCTTTCAAATCAGCATTTACTAGTTTTGATAAAATTGAAAAAAACAAAAAAATCGAGCTTTATGGTGATAAGGACTATCTCGAACAATTTCGAACATTTTTTACAAAAGAGCATCCGAATTTGCTTGCTACTATCGATAAAAAAGATCTCCCTATATATATCAAGGCGATTGAAGATAAATGATTCTCTATCAAAAATATTACAAAAAATACCAATAAACTTCATGAAGAATTTAGATCTGAAGATACAGAATCCCATGTTATAGAAAAAAGTCTTGGTAATTTGAGAAAATTCTGTGATGATAAAATCAATAATATTCCTGATAATACTTTCAAAAAATTTGCTGATGAAGTGTGATTTACTCATGATACTTTAGTGATTTCTCCTGATGGTAGTATCAAAACTGTGGATGGTCTTCCTATGCTTTGGAAAAAATTTCTAGAAAAAGAAGGTATCACTCTTGGTAAAACTTCTGCTGAACATGCTGAAAAAATTTTGACTCCTGATTATAATCCCACCGAAAGACTTATGGTGACTGTTGCCATTACCAAGATTAGAAAAGAACTTAAGGGGAGTCTCAAAACCGCATTTGATGATCAGTTTTCGTTACCTATTGATATATTTTCCTCATATCGTGATCTACTTACTTTCAAAGTTGAATGGACACAATTTCTCTATGATCATGCTAGTGAAATTGATAAATGATTGGCAAAAAAACTTGATGATGTTATCGTAACTAATGGTGATATTTATAAAGAGTTACGTGCCTCTTGAAGAGATTTTGATGATACCAAATGATTTTCAGAATGGGAACAATACTTTAGGCGTATTTTCAATAATTTAGTTACTCGTCAGTTGTTTGAAGAAGTTCAAAAAACTCAAGATACTATTGATCATTATATTACTGCGATGGGAGAAACGTTTAAGCAATTTCCCCCTTATGTGAATACTATTTTGGAAGTCTATCCTTTCAATGATAAAAATGTTAGTGCTATTGATACCTCATTTCATGCTGACCTTGAAAATATTGATAATCAAATTTTGGATCTTAATACCCAATATGCTGATGCAACTAATGAAGAAAGAATAGTATTGAGACAAAAAATGAAGGCACTTAAACAACAGAAAGAATATCGTAGATGGCAAGCATATATAGCTTTTCTTAGAACTAAGGATGTGGCGCTTGCTGATGTGTTTGCTCACTTGGTTGGTAGTAAATTTGATTTTTCTGTCTTGTCTTCAGACCAACAACAACTTATTCTCGATGTTCTTGTGAAGAACAAACTTGAAGATACTATTAAAAACAAAGTTCCTGAACTTCTTGATGTCAAAGAGGAAGAACTTACTCAATTTGTCCATGATCTTTTTGATCTCAAAAAAATGGATCTTGTTGTCCCTACTAGAAATGGTCCTGTTCCTCTTACTTTTCTTAAAAAAGAGTTTGTATCTAATTTTCGTAGACAACTTCCTGCTCTTAGTGATTTGGAAGATATACAAAATTTACCACTCAATTTTGTTACTCAACTGACTGATAGTAATGCTGATTTTTTTGAATATAGTCCCATATTTGATTCTATCTATACTAATTTTGCTGCCAAAAATGGTAATTTTCGTTTTAATGAAGGATATAAAGTCACTATTACAAAAGATGGAAAGCCAGTCACCTGATATCTTTCTGCATATTGTCCTATTGATGAAAAATATAATGATAAAGATTATGATGGAAAAGAATTATTTCTCTATTCTCAACCCATTACTTCTCCTAGTCAAGAAAGAGATCTTGTGACTTGGCCTCATGAGGAATGAAAACCAGAAATTCCTGTAGTGATTAAAAATGGTGATCAAGCGTCTTGTGAAATGAATATCTTGGATAAACAACTCAATCTCAATGGTGATGCCTTTTGAGCATTGTTATTTGGATATGTGCTTGGTCAGCAAAGCATGAATACTTCCTTGTCTCCAGAAAAAGAAAAAGAATTTGCTGATAAACTTGGTACACTAAATGTTTACAAAGACAAAGAAGATTGAGAAGAAGATGATGCTACTCCAGAGATAGACCAATCAAAAGAAAAAACTCCTGAAGTATCAAAATATAAACAATTCTATGATGATTTTAACAAACTTAAATGACATTCGTTTCCTGAAGACCATAAAGGTTTTGTTCCATGAACAAAGTTATTTATGCCTTTTGATAGCAGTAAAGTTCCTCCCGAATGAGTCGGTTCTTCTCGACTACAGATGGAAATAACTCATGTAGATACCGATAAATGAACATTTAAAGTAAAGATTCGTGGTTGAGAATTGCGTCTTGGAAAATCTGAATGAGTAACAAAAGAACTTCCTATGACTTCTGAGTCTCTCGAGAGTATCAAAAAGGCTTTTTCAAGAGATATATATAAGGTCCCTGATATGAAAGGAAAATCATTTTCACAACAAATACAACTAATAACACAATGATCTGTTGCGAAAGATTTAGATAAACATTTTGGAACCTTACATACTGATTGATCCACCTTTAGTTATGCCTTATGAAATTATTCAGGTAAAGAAATTACGCATTTTGGTATCTATGAACCTAAACGTATAGGTGAAGATGTCGATAAAGAGTCTGGTAATGTTATTCTTTATAAAATACATCCCAATGCTAATGGCACAATTACCGTCTCTGGAGATTCAACAAAAAACAATTACGCAAAGCATTTTCCTGCTCGTGATATGGATTATGTTTCTTTTATGTTGTTTGTAAAAGACAAATGACTCCAACCCAAGTGTAAAGACCAGATTCAAGATATACAAAAAAAAGCTGAAGTAGAAAGAGAAGAAACTCCCACAACTGTTCACTGATTTAGTATCAATAATATTGTAGGTTTTTTCAAAAATGGTGTAAGTAAAATTAAAGATAGCATCAAAAAATACGACGACGAAAGAACAGAGGATCTTACTGATACGCTTACTAGTCAAGGTCAACTCTGGTGAAAGATTTGATGATTTCTTTCTCCGTTTTCTAGAATATCTTCTTCATTTGAAACTATGGGAATGGAATATTTCCTTGAAAGAGATAATAGAGTTTGGAAGAAGGTTGAAAAATGGCAAAAATTCTATGAAGACTATGATTATACAAAACTCTATAAAAAAATTATTTTCCCTATGTTGGACTGACAAATTGCTATTGTTCCTCATTATAAGATGGCAGCTATCTTGTTAGCACATCTTAAAAAAGGAAAATGACCATATGCAAAAAACCTTCATCCAGATAAGGGTCAGTGGATTGGTGTATTGTTGGGTAAGGCCCATCAAGCTAGGTATCTTGCTATCAGGGAAAAAAGAATTAGAGACCTTGAAGAAAACGCTCATGTGTATGGTACTCAATGGGCTGATCAGATAAAGAATGAATTGGTCGAACTTGAGATGAGATATATTGTGCATGTTATGGATGGTAGACATATGTGAATAGGTGATGATAATGACAAAACCAAATATTATTTCCAAGACAAATATTCAAAAAAATTCTGTGATACTCTTGAGGAGACCTATGTTCCTTTTTTCAAACAAAGTACGGTGGATGAATGATTTACCAAAAATCAGGATGTGAATTTTGAATTTGCTAGGGTGGAGTATTTCAGGCAACTGGCAGATAGACCCCAGCAGGCACTTCCTTTCCTCAAAGTTATGGCTACCAAGGCTATCAACGATACTCAATGGCAAGTCTTTGAAACTGCTGTAATGGTGGGTATGCTTTCCTGAGTATTTCTTAATATGACGTTTTCATCAACGCAAGTATATATCCAAAAAATTTGTAGAACGAGATGATTTGTTCCATGAATTTTTGCAAGAGATATTCATCAACAATCAAAACTCCAGAGACTTTTGGATTTATATAGCAATAACAAGTTTACTTCTGAAAACAAATATAATCCTGCTGATTTTTCTTACAGAAAAAATATATTACCATGAAAGTTTATGGCGTTGTTGGTTGATGCCAATAACCCTGGAAAGGGACGATTTGAAAATCCTCAAAGAATGAGAGAAATTAGTGATTTTTTGTGTTTCAAATGAAAAAATACTCAAGATAAAACCCTCCTTGATTTGTATGCAGATCCTAAATTATCTATGGCAGACAAATTGTTGATTGAAGAATATATCGATAAAAGTAATGAAAAAAATGAATGATTAGATCCTCAGGTTCAAGAAAACACTTCATCACTTACGTGATCTATTCTTACTAAAAGTCAGAGTGTTGTTGAGCAAATGATTAAAATCGATCAAGATGGATTTGCTGGAAAAGACGGTGATGCAAAATATAATATGGAAGAATTTTCCAAAGAAATGAAGAAAGCAATTCCTTCCGACGAATCGATTAGCTCCGAAGTGAAAGTAGACTTTTTCGTTAAGAAATTTTTCAATTGGTTTAGTGTTTTTTCATGAACAAAAAAAACTGATCTTATCAAAAGATTGGTGTGGTGTCAAAAACACAAATGATCTCCTGAGGTTGATGATATTATGTATTATGGTGTGGTCGGTGAAATTATCTCTCAAATAGCCCATCCTCCTGCTCAAGTTCCTGAAGAATTGGAATGAGCATTGAATGCTCGAAAAGATTTTTTTATAAACAATATGGATATTATTTTGCGTCCTAGTGTTGTTGCCTCTAGTTTTGGTCCTCAACATGTATCGGATTTATCCAAAGCTTCGCTTTTGGAGCCTTGGGAAAATGCAGCTATACTTTTGGATAGGGAAGAAAAAACCTCCGTGATGTATTGACTCTCAAAAGATGAACAGAAACCTTTAAAAGACACTCAGCAGAGACTTAGAAATCTAAACTATATCAATAAACCTCTTTATGATTTAGCTGATTTGCTCTACAAGAGATGCTCAGTCCCTAATCGTTTCAAAAAAGAAGCTGGTAATTATGCTAATAAGGAATCTATTAATCAGAAGTCACCATCTACTCAAATAAAAAAAGCTACTTGAGCAAAGATTAGAAATCCTAAGGTCATAGAACAGGTGAGACAGATTTTGGAAGGAAAAAATATTGAAGAAGAACCTGAGCAATATCTTCCTATGGATGATTTTGATGATAATTTCGGTGTGCCATATTAATAATTTTGTTTTCACGCTTCTTTCGGGAAGCGTTTTTTTTGTATCTTGACTTTCTCTTTTTTTTTGTTACCACATAGACATCAAAACACAAACAGAATATATTGATATAATTTTGGTATCACTTCTCAAAATACCCAAAATTGTGTCTCAATGATTTATCTAAAACAGAAACATATGAAAGGAAAATTCATCGT
>CAJBLF010000037.1 GCA_903953935.1 uncultured bacterium | reverse complement strand
GAAGAAAAATATCAAGAAGACAGTGTTCTATCAATTAGTGTTCAGAAATAATTTACAGGTAAACAAAAAATCGGAGAGTTTCTGAACCCTACCGATTTCTCCTTTGTTCCTATTGAATCACCAAGTTTCTTGATGTAAATTTCCATTTGGTGGACCTACCCTTCAAATCTCTGACCCTATCGTAAGTAAATATGATGAGATAATAGATGAACTCCATAGATTTGCCAACTTTGGGTTATTCCTTGCTAAGCAGGGTACCTTTGATAGATTCCTAAAGTATAAGCCAATGTTATCAGAATATAGTATATAACCTATGTAGGGGTAGGGGGCATCCCGAGATAAAATCCTGATTATATATCCATAAGTGGGTACAGTAAGTTCTGTTGTAAAACCATTTTACTTAAACTAATCATTGTCTATGAATTTTGGTCAATGAATCTGTTTGAATCTAGGGTATAAAACATTATATAAAGTTTATCGCTTTATATATTTTTAAAAAAATGCCTCAAATCAAATGACATTCAAAAAAGTCAAAGGTTACTAAAAAAACATCTGTGATTGATTTAGATTATGATGCAGAATATGCCACAGACAATCTTAATCAACCAATGGATAGTTGATGAATATGAATTGGAAGCTATATATTTCTCACAATCTTTTTTTTATGAGGTCTTTTCAAACTTCTTTTTCCTTGGCTTAAGGATGTTAATCGAAACGATGTCTTTGTATGGATAGTTGGAATATGATATATTGTACTCAAGGTACTTCAACGACCTCTCTACATCTGATTATGATTATATCTATTATATCGTTTGGTTAGATTTATTAAGCGAGCCTGGAATAACGATAAATAATTTATTTTCTAAACACATAAATGAAAAAGACCATTTTTTTTCTTGTTCTATTTCTATGAATCGGATTCTCTTCTTTAACTTATGCTACCCAATGATGTTGTTCTTGGCACTGAGGAGAAAATTTCTGTTGAGGTAATTGAAAAGTGATGTGTAATGACTGAACAGAAAGCCCTACTTGTACTTGTAGTACTACGTCTTATGCTGGTTTTGCACCAGCAGGTTCTTGTCCTGATGAAAAGGCGACATTAGACAGTAAACAAACAGAAATTGACTCGTATAATTTACAATTAGACCAAATAGAAGCTGATATTACCGCTAGGTATTCTTCATTGCCATCATCATTGCTTCACGCTCAAATAGCAGACGCATCTCGAGATGTTAGTAGTAGTTTGGTACACGCTACTATAGAGTATTCAAGTCTCAATAATTTATATTATAGTTGTCTAGATAAAGAATGAAGAAAAGCTTATTTGGAATCAATAAAAGAAGATGCTAAAAATCAAGCAGAGACAACTGCCCAACTTATGTGTCCGATTTCGTTGGGTCCAAATGCCAAAACTGATGGAAATTGACATTGTGCTTGTAAAGACTGATATATGTTTAATAAAGACAAAACCTCTTGCATTAAATCAACACAATCTACCACTCCAAGTTTAATTAATAATAATTATGATTGTAATATACTTCCTTGATATATTTGGAGTTCTAACGCTTGTATAACAATGAGCAATTATTGTGATACAGAATTACCAAATAGCACCTCGAAAACTTTTAAATCAGGAATTGAGACTTGTTTGTGTAATGATTGATACGCATATACTCGACTATCTTCAGGTAAATATGGCTGTTATTTAATAACTCCAGATAATGAATTACCAGCAGCTATTGCGTGGATGTATAACAAATGATTAACAAGTTATAGTACAGTTGATAAATTTTTACCAAATGACTATCTTACAAGAGAACAAGCAAGTAAGATTTTTGTAAAATTTGCTAATAATTTATGAAAAAAGGATACTAATCATAAAAATAATAAATTTGTTGATATTAAAAATGCAGACTCCTCATTAAAAGATTACATATGACAAGCTTATAGTATGTGAATAATCAATTGAAAGAATAATAGATTTGCACCGTTTAATAAATTGACTATAGCTCAAGCAGTCGCAATCATCATCAGAATTTCAGATGGAATGCAAAATGAAAACAATGCTCAATGGTACTCTGAATATTATGTTATTGCTAATAATTATAGGTTATTTGACTGACTGTGATTTGATTATGGTACATTAGATTCTACTAATATTACAAGAGGAGAAGTAGCTTTATTATTATATAGATATGATAATTATAAATACCATCATTATGAATAATGATAGTCATATATATAAAAAAGTTAGAAAATAAGCAGATACATTTTAACCCCACTAAAATGACATAAGATTTGTATAAAAACAACACAGTATTTGTATAAAAACCTAACAAATAATTTACAGTACGATAAGTGATGAAATGCCGTAAATCGTAATTTATCTACAGGACAGCATATATATAGTTTTTGGCTCAATGTCGTTTTATCTCTATTTAACTACAAAAGATGGCAGAGATTTACAATATGGTTAAAGATTTGAATCTTTTGCTAAAAGATTTTAAACAAATTGTTGAGGGTTGTGATACCAAGTGAAGGTCACGATTAATTAATGGTAATAATTTGGAAAAAAAATCTGACGACATATCTATAGAAGGCGGAGGTACTTTTTACACGAGATACAGAGAATCTTGGCCTAATTGGTTATTATGTGCTGCTTTTAATTATGCTAGAGTTGGCTTAAAAGTGTTTGCTTGTAAAGGTTCTATTTCGTAATAAAATGACTTACTGAAAAATCTCAGTGTTTTGAACCTCTGAGATTCCGGTTATCTATAGGGATTTGTCCCTATTGTGAAGTACTAATTTCCATTATT
>CAJBLF010000036.1 GCA_903953935.1 uncultured bacterium | reverse complement strand
CTTAAAAGTGTTTGCTTGTAAAGGTTCTATTTCGTAATAAAATGACTTACTGAAAAATCTCAGTGTTTTGAACCTCTGAGATTCCGGTTATCTATAGGGATTTGTCCCTATTGTGAAGTACTAATTTCCATTATTTGGAGAGAGCCTTTAATTTGTTACACCCGATAGAGCAGGAATTAGCAAAGAATCAGTTTTTGATTGCTACGTTGTATGAAAGCTTGAAGATGGTTGATGCAAGTATAGAAATTGGGAGTCGTTAGTTGTTGGTTAGATACTTAACAAAAAAGATGATATACACTATAGTGGAATATTTGTGTTATCTTGAAATCTTATAGGGATAGACTATATTGGTATTAATTAGTAATATTTATTTTTTTCTAAAAATATTATGAAAAAAATTATCTTTTCTTCTGTAATGTTGTTAGCATTATTTTTTGCTGGATGTGCTGTCCCTACTACTATACATAGTAATACGACGAATAACATGTCTGGTAATGGGTTTAGTGATATACCCAATAATGTGTCCATTAATACGGATGAATTTATAATTGAAAAAGTTGGTGAGTATCCATGTGTTAACCCAACTCCTTCATTGAAAGCAAGATGTCAATCGGTTGGTGGTATAATAACAACTAAAGTTACTTCCATTGGCGAGTGAATTCAAGAAACTTTAGGATGTTATCCAGAGGGTACAACAAAAGATACTGGAAAAAGATGTAGGAAAATGAGTGAATGCGAGGGTGAATGTATTTGGCTCGCTGGAGATGTTATTACCTCAAAATCTTCAGCTACCTGTAGCGAACACAAAAAACCATTCTTTATTTTTCCTGGTTTTAGTCCTGCTTCATATGTTTGCAATTAAAAAAATCACGACCTAGATCATGAATTTTTCTATAGTTCAAAATAATTCCTATTTGGTGGACTTCTTAGGGAGGATTTTGAACATATCTATGATTTCTTATGGAAAGCAAGGTTAAGCTTTATAGTTTCTTTTTTACATTGGTATTCTAAGGATTTTTCACCTGAGAGTAATATAGAAGAAAGATTAACTGAAAATCAGAAAGTTTTGTATGAATATAAGAAGTTTGGATCAGCTTCTTAGGATTTTCTTGTTATTAACAAGTTGGGATGTCGACATTAAATCTATTTGCAATTTAGATATATTTAGATATATTTAGACATATACCTTTTATCTGAATGTATATTAATATAATGACTAAAGAACTTAATAGACTTACTCAGAGATTACAATTTGATTTTAGTATAAACAATAGAATATATAATTTAATTGCTGAAATAGATTCTCTTAATACTCAATTCCGTGTATCTGAGAAACTCTCTCATCAAACAATTAAAAGACTTACTCAATCAGTTTTGGTTACTTCTTCTTGAGCATCAAATCGTATAGAGGGGAATAAGCTTTCTGATCAAGAAGTAGAGGCTCTCTATAAATCTATGAATATAAAAAAATTTACTACCAGGGACGAGCAGGAAGTCGCTTGATATTTAGAACTACTAGAACTTGTCTTTGATCAATATAAAGACATGAAGTTTAATGAATGATTGATCCTTCAGATACATGATATGTTATTGAAATATACAGAGAAGGATCAGTGACATAAAGGTAAATATAAGTTTAGTTATAATACTGTAGAAGCTAGGGATGCTACAGGGAAGGTAGTGAAGGTTATCTTTAATCCTACAGAACCAGCACTTGTCCCTCATGAGATGAAGACACTTATTGCTCGATTAGAAGATGAATTACAAAAAAAAGAGATACATCCTTTACTTGTTATGGCAAACTTTATCTTTGAATATCTTGCTATTCATCCATTTCAAGATGGTAATGGAAGAACAAGCAGAATTATAACTAATCTTCTTCTTTTACAGCAATGATATTTTTTTGTCCCTTTTGTCTCTCATGAAGCATTGATAGAGGTTAAAAAAATAGACTATTATATCGCACTTAATAAGTCTCAACAAACTTGGAAAACTAATCATGAAGATATGTCAGCCTGGATATTATTCTTTCTTGAGATTATAAAACAACAGGTGAGTAACGCTATATCAATATCTGAAAGGGATAATATAGAACCACATTTATCTAAGCTTCAAAGTGAGGTATGGAATGTGATTGTTATTTCTTGAGAGATATCTCCTAAAGACATTCAAGAAAAGACATGAATATCTATGAGTACGATCAAACAGGTCTTGGATAAATTAATGGATATGTGAAAAATTGAAAGATTATGAGCTACGAGAGGAGTGAGATATAGATTGATCAAATAACTAGTATTCAGAAATAATTTACTGGTAAATAAAAAAAAGGAAGGTTTCTGAACCCTTCCTTTCTCTAGTTTCTACCTATTGAATCATCAGTTTTCTGATGTGTCTGTTCTTGTTGGTGGAGATAGCGTTTAATTTGTTACACCCTTTGGAGCAAGAATTGGCTCAAAAGCAGTTCTTGACAGCTACTCTCTATAACAGTTTATGTGTGAGTTATAACCAGGTAAAAATCAATACCTCGTAGTTTTGCTGTAGTAAGTAGACAGAATATGGGAGTTACACTATAATAAAATATATTGAATACTTATGGAGATAAATTATATTAAAAAACAGAATTATTTACAATCTTAATATAAAAATATGACACTTATTAAAAATCTTATTTCTGAAACCTATTCCGAAGATAAATTTATTCAAAGAATACGTGTTTTTGAAACAGTAAGAGATTATACTTATCAAATCAATGATGCAAATACTCCCGAAAAACTTCTTACTTGTAAAGAATGATATTGTGTCTCAAAACATAGGTTATTAAAGGCTATTTATGAAGAACTTTGATATCGTGCTGAATTATGTTTTATTCCATTTACTTTTGATATGACTTATCTGCCCAATCATCTTAAAGATTGGTGATTGGCCAAAAAGAAATGATATCATACTTTTCTAAGGTTATGGATAGATAATAAGGCGATTGATGTAGATTCTACTTTCAATAAGGAACTTAAAGATTTCTATGTGGTTAATCAAGATTGGGATTGATTCTCTTCTCAAAAGATGATTTGTGAAACAAAAGAGATATATATCCCTAAAAACCAAGAGGAGGAATATGAAATTAAGAAAAAATTAAGTGATTCTGAAGGATTTACTGATACTGATAAAAAATGGATAGATGAGTATAACAGTTGGCTTAAAAGTGTTTGCTTGTAAAGGTTCTATTTCGTAATAAAATGACTTACTGAAAAATCTCAGTGTTTTGAACCTCTGAGATTCCGGTTATCTATAGGGATTTGTCCCTATTGTGAAGTACTAATTTCCATTATT
>CAJBLF010000035.1 GCA_903953935.1 uncultured bacterium | reverse complement strand
GATTCTTTTCACTCTTTATCATCTCCTTCCTTGTTTTCTTCATCGCTATCTTTTTCGGGTTTTTTATTTTTTTGATTTTTTTTCTTTTGCTCTTCTTTGAGTTTATTCATCAAATCTTCTATCTGTTTCTGTTGTTCTTTTTTCTGTTTTTCTTCTTCTTGTTGTTTATTTGATTGGGTATCAGGATCTTTATCAGGGTCTTGATTCTGTTTATCTTTAGGGGGATTGTTTTTATCGTTCTTGGCTTTTTTTAGATCTTCATCAAAGAGTTTTTTGTAGATAGGTTCTATTTTGTCCCACATATAGGTAAGTCTTCATGCAAGGTTTGGATCAAACTTTCCTCATTTGAGATGTTTTCCGTTGATAGCATCGTCAATCAAAGATCTTCAACTCAGAAATGATTTTTTCATGAGGTTATTGATTATCTTTCTCACATCATCATCGACTAGACATTTCTCTTCAGGGATGACGCATTCTCTATTGAGTGCGTGAAGCAATTGCATGTGTTTAGGGAGTTTCCTTAGATTTATATCAGTATGTGTTTTTTCGCGGAAAGTTGTCTGTCTCGTATCATAAAGGACAGGTGCTTTTCTGACAGAAACCACTTCATTGTTGACGAAAGCATCTCTGATGACATTTTCCAAGTCATGATAGGTCGATGCATATTTTCCTCGTTCTTTGAGTTTTTGTTGTTGTTTATTTTCTATAGCTTCTCTTTTGCTACTATTTCTGAGCGCGGCAGTTTCCAAAAGATGCTCTACTTCATGAAACACGATAAACAGCACCTGATCAGCAGTCAGCTTAAATTGATTCATCATCATCTTCAGATTTATCTCCATGGATGGTTTTTTGAGGTCACTAACATCTGTCCTAGCAAGTCCCTGAAAATTATTGTTTATGATAATATTTATATTCGCATTTTTGCAATACGTATCAATAATTGACTGATATTTCCTCAGATCGAGGGGTTGATCGGATGGTTTGTTGATAGTGGTCATGGTACTAGTGAGAAGATGAATAAAGATGTATTACCCGTGTTCTTTAACTTTTTTGATAGTGTCTATTTTTTTGAGATAATCATAGATTTGGGTTATGGTAGTATGGTCCAATTGTTCATTACGTTTGTATGCATCGCGAAGAGCAATGTCTATAGTACCTTGTGTGTTGTCTATGATCTTAGTGATGGAAAATAATTTTATAGCTGAGGATAGTGTTGATAATCATTTTTGTTCTTGGAGATATCATTTAGTCTGAGGAAGATTTCATCCTCCTAGGTAAATCATGGCTGTGGTAGAAAGTACCGCTCTATCAAGCGACAATTCTTTTTCTAAATATCTTTTGAGATACGTACTAGGTATTTGGATCATTTCACCATCTTCACGCAGTTTCCATGGAAGCTCTGCCTTTTCTTTTGGGGTAAGTGTGTGATCGAGATCTTTCAAAAACTCTTTTGCGGAGATGTCTGATCTCATATAATGTATCGGTCTGATAAGTTTGGTGAATATTTTTTCGGCTTTTTCATATTGTTGTGACTCAAAAAGCTTCTTGGCAGTTTCAAATCGCATATGTTTTTTGTATGATTCTTTTTGTGTATAGGCCAAATGGAGAATTTTAGAAACTTCACGATGCCTTGTGTTTCATAAGGTATCATCAGTATACCCGATAGATTCTAAGGCAAGATCAAGATCTTTTGCTATGATATATGCTTGTGGATATCTTTTTTTTGCGAGATACTTTTTAATCTCATTGATTACAAGTGCGACAATCGCTTTTTTTTGCGAGATATTTTTTCCTAGTGAAATCATAGAAGATATGATGTCATCACCAACGAATCTTCGATGTTTTTGTGCACAGATATTCAGTATTTTGATAAATCGTTTGAGGAGTTCATGGACGGTAGCGTCATTGATAGCCGATGAGGTTAGTAGATCATTAAAGGAATCTCCTCTTATTAGATTTCTTGCTTCTTTGGAGTTTTTTACCGTATCCAACTGTTGGATGATTGTTTTCATAAACTCTTGAATGTTGGCGATAGCTGATTGAGTTTCTGGAGTATTTTGCTCCAATAATATATTAATAGGATTGGTGGCTGTATTGTTTTCATCGGCAAAAACATCCATCAATTTGGTGATATCTTGGGTATCGGATCAGGTTGTCGGTGAATGTTTGGTCATATAAAGAGATTGGATAAAAGGTATTATTTTTTAATGCCGGGATGTTGTGATAGGAGTTCTACTATGTCTTTGTGTCATTTTTCTTTTGCAAGCATATATGGTGTTTTTCAATCTTCATTTTTTATATTCACTCTGATATCAGAATGTTGGAGCAAAAGTTTGATGATATCAGTATGTCACTCTTCTGCAGCCAAATGAAGTGCAGATAACTTGTTGTTTGCGCCGCCTGCGTTCACATCGATATCAGGGTGTTGGAGCAAGAGTTTGACGACATCTGTGTGTCACTCTCTTGCAGCAATTGAAAGTGGGGTTGATCTTTGTCTGTTTTTGCCTTTGATATTTACATCGATATTAGGGTGTTGGAGCAAAAGTTTGACGATATCTGTATCTCAACGACATGCACAAACTGTGAGCAATGTTCGTTCATCTATACCACTGGTTTTTTCATTGATATTTCGCGTGATAGGAAATCTTCGGAGTAATGAATCTTCATAAGTATGGGGATTTTTTGTAGTAAATGTTTTTACTATCGTAGATAGTAAGAGTTTGGTATCGATATCGTCAACAGAGATTTCACCCATACCAAGGAGTGGTCTGTGGATGCCAAGGACACGATCTATATCTTTTTTAGCCTTATATCAACGGTAATCTTCGAGTTTATAGAGTCTGTTTAATATTATAGAGTCTACATCTACTTTTTTTCATAGAATCCAGATGTTTCAGAATGCCTTATCTTTTTGTATGTATGCCTTGCATAAATTTTCTATAATATCTTTTTCCGGAAAGAGAGAGAAGGTATCGCGCACATCTTGATTTTTTATACTCTTGATAATTTTTTGGATATGCTGGATATCTTTGACTAAATCTTGTGTAGATTTGGTGTACATGTCTTGAGCAAGCTGTGTTCTCAATACTACTATTTGCTGTTGTGCTATTTCTTCTGTTTTTTCATTGAGTTTTTGGGAATAGTCAAATTTCTCTCCCTTTTGTTTAACAGTTATGGGATATGTGGCATTTATAAGAGATATGGCTTTGGCATATTCACCAGCTTCATAGAGCGAATTCACTTCTTGTAACTTGGTATCTATGCCAATGATTTCTTTCTCTTCGAGTTTTTTTTCTATTTTGTTGCTACATTGTCTATAGAGCGCATCTTGTGATGGTGAAAAATCTCCCTCTATCTGTGTTAACATTTTTTTTGCATCTTGATATTTTCATTGTTCGTAAAGTTGGAACGCTTGATTAAGTTCAATATCTACTTTTTTGTTAGAAATATGTTGTTGTATATCTTTTTTTTGAGAAGAAAGTATTTTGTTGTCAGGGAATTTTTTAATCAGAGTTCATAATAGCTCTTTGGCTTTGTGAATATCTCCAGCATCTGCAGTGG
Source organism: uncultured bacterium (assembly GCA_903953935.1). GTDB lineage: Bacteria > Patescibacteriota > Gracilibacteria > Absconditabacterales > Absconditicoccaceae > CAJBLF01. The sequence continues at coordinate 1,630 of CAJBLF010000035.1, read as the reverse complement.
TTTTGACGGATTCCACTTCACGTTGGATAATTTGATCTTCGGTGGTAGTGATTTGCTCATCTATATTTTCTGTCTGAGTATCCTGAAAAACATCCATCAAGTTAGTGGTATCTGGAGTGTCGGGTCATGTTGTCGGTGTGTGTTTGGTCATCAGGGTGCTGTTTTATAAAAGAGATATTATCAGATGATTTCCAGTCGTCGTTTTCAATCTTTAGATTTTCGTGAGATAACGCTTTTATTTGTGAGAAGTGCTTTTAGCTCATCTATTCATACCATTGCACCTCATGTATAGTGCAGTCATGAAGTTTGAATTCATGTTTTGTCTATATAATATTCAATGCCCCTATTTGGTAACTCAATCATCATATCTATATATTTTTTATCATTAGATATTTGTCGTTTTCGACTTGCTTGAAGATCGCATTTTTGCCATATATCTTCCAGAAACGAAACTGCTTCATGTCAGGTGTTCATAATCATACGTACTATCAATGTGCTAGTCTCTCATTCAGGGACAATAAGATCATCTATAGATCCCATCCTGGTCTTGCCAAGAAACGGTGTAGATATATCCAAGAGTGTCTTAATCTGTTTGATAGTTTGTTTAGGATCCAAGGTATCTGATGCGTCTATTTTCTTGAGTTTGGAAATGATTGGATGATTGGCCAAGATTCATGCATGCTCCAGGAGATTATGGAAGGTGTTTGTATCATTCTCTATGATAGCATTTCCTAATTGTTGAAAGAGAGTGCTAAGTGTTTCCAAAATTACGTCAACAACAATATCTTCTTGTCCATTAATGGGTCATAGCAGGGTTTGGAGTTCTTCCAATGATTTTGCTGAGCCCTGTATGTCACCAGCTTTGTTGCTTGTAGTAATGTTGGTTAGTAGTCCCTCTATTTTTTCTTCTTTTGCCTGCTTCTCTGCTTCTTGTTTTTTTGTATTGAAAAGTGTATCATATTCGTCTTTGAGTTCATCTTGTTGTTGGGTTGCAGGATCGATAGTTTTCAATAACGAGATAGCTTTGTCGTATTTACCAGAATCATACAGTGATTTTGCTTCTTGTAGCTTGGTATTTGCAGTGGCGATTTCTTGTTCTTCGAGTTTTTTTTCTATTTTATTGTGGCATTCTGTATATAGACTCTTTTGTGATGGTGAAAAATCTCATTTTGTTTTAGTTAATGTGTTCTTGGCATCTTGATATTTTCATTGTTCGTAGAGTTGAAGTACTTGTTTGAGTTCAGTATCTATTTCCTTGTTAGATATATGCCATTTGATATTTTTCTTTTGAGAAGAAAGTTTCTCATTATCGGGAAATTTTTTGAGTAAAGCTGATAAGAGTACTTTAGCTTTATTAATATCGCCAGCATCTGCCGCAGTTGTGATGGATGTTACTTCACGCTGAATAAGTTGTTCTTCAGTAGTAGTGATTTTCTCATCTATATTTTCTATCGGGGTATCATCAAAAACCTCCATCAAGTTAGTGATATCACTAGTGTCAGCGACTGTTGTCGGTGTGTTCTTTTTAGCCATAGGTAATGTGTGTATACTATAAAAAGTCTTCTGCTTTCATGGTAACGATATTGCCTTGTTCAATTTGAGATTCATAACGTAGCTCTCTCGAAAGTTG
>CAJBLF010000034.1 GCA_903953935.1 uncultured bacterium | reverse complement strand
AGTAACAAGACATATAGGATTAAGAGGAGGAAGACAAATTCCAATGCCTCCAAAAAACAAACCTAAAGATAAAAAGATATGACCGTAAGAGAATTAATTGAAAGCCTAAGTAAGATAGAAGACAAGGAGATAAGGGTAATGGTAAGAGGATATGAAGGAGGAGTAAATGATATGGTAATAGGAAATGGTATAGATAATAATACTCCAGCAATACAATATGTAGCCTTAGATGTAAATGAAGAATGGTATTACGGTACACATGAAAGAGTAGACGATATGTATGATGCCACTAATAGTGAATACCATATAGTAAAGGCAATTATTCTATAGGCTAGAGACCCGTTTGTAACCCGTTCCGATACCCAATTCGTTACCCATTTGATACCCGTTTCTGTCCCGGCCTATTACCCGTTTATACATACGTATACGCAAGGGGAGATATAAGGAGAGACATAGAGAGAACTACTGGAGATACATAGTAAAAGGTGAAGGACTTTGGTTAAACATAAAGAGTAGAAAAACCCAACAAAGAGTATAAAGACATATAGTACTAGGTATGAAAAGGTACTGTATAGTATATACGATGTGTAAAAGAAGATGAAAGAGATAGTAGAATAAGGATAGGAAAAATGTGGCGGGTGTGTCTCCTTAATAGTTTTTTTCTATAATAAGGAAAACCTATAGTAGATACCCGTTCTATAGACCCGTTTTATATAGAGAGACCCGTCTAGAAACCTGTTCTGTTACCCAATTGAGACCCGTTCTGTAACCCGGGCTAGTTACCCGTTTGGTAACCCGACTTGGCACCCGGTTGAGACCCGTCCTAGTGACCCGTTTAATACCCGTTTTCTTTCCCCATCTCTTCCCCCCTTGCAGGAGGGGTTAAAAAAAGATTAAAAAAAAGTTGCCTATATGGCCTATAGTTCTTATCTTTAGGTATCTAAAGACAGTAAAGGTTATGGTAAAAGAATTAAATACGGTTATAGGGAAGGATTGTTCGTGTAATGGTTCTCCTACACTGAGGGCTAAATTGCTTACGGTGACTTCTCTTTGGTGCCTACTTGAGGTAACTCCTACTATGTATAACAGAAACCAATGGGCTAATATCTCAGTGGGTAAGAAATTTAAGTTACCTACCTCAGTAGTCCACAATATGTACTTCTTTTAATATGAAAACAATTCAAGTTACTCTCCAGGAGAGATGGGCAGCTTCTCAGCACAAGGTACACAAATCAAAAAAATCCTACACCAGGAAGGATAAGCATAAGAAAAAGGGCTCCAGTCAGGGCCTTTCCTTTTTATCTAAAGCTTTCCTTTAAGTGAAATATTCAGTTAAAGCATCACTTTAAGTTAAAGTAACAGTTTAAGTTAAAGCTTTGCTTTAAGTAACGAACATGGCGTACCGGCCCGTCTACTCTTCCGACTCTCTTTCAAAGCCAGGCCCCGTATTCCCTTCTAACATACCTAAAGATACGAACGATCTTTGTAACTAGCAACTATTTTAGTAACTTTTTTTTAATTTATAATGAGTATAAATAACGAAATAAAGTTGGATCGTATTATTATTAATCGTATATTTAGGTATCAATAATTAAAACAATATATATTATGTCAAAAATCGATCAGTTAGTTGCAGAAATCGCAAAAGATTATTTATCAGAAATGTCAGTAGCAGATGCAAAAGCATTAGCAGCAGAAGATGTTGTTAGATATCTAAATGAAAAATATTTAATTAATTGGTAAAAAAGTTGCCTCTTCGGAGGCAATTTCTTATCTTTAGATATCAATAATTAAAACATAGACATCATGATCAACAAAATTAAAGGATTAACAGTAGTAGATTTCATCGGAGGTAGAAAAGGTATCTTCCAGGCCATTACAAAAGTACCAGCAGGCTTTATGATAGCAGCTGAAATAGGATCTGAATTACCTTCTCTTGATAGATGGAAGAAAGGAGCTCTTCAGACTATCCAATTTAAAGCTGAAGGAACTAGCCATTGGACAACAGTATTTGCTAAGAAAGGTACAAAGGTAATCTTATTGGATCAGGCTTTGGCTGAGACTATAGAGGTAGGAACAATCAATTCTTTATTCTACAATACAAATCTAATGGATCACAATCAATATAAGGCAGTAAATGCTAGAACATGGGCAGATAAGGTATTTGTAATGAATTATTCATATGAGAATCAATTCTCAGTATTAAATCAATAAGGCTATGAAAAAAGTTGTATTATTAGGAGTTACTTATTATGAAGTAGTATTAGGAGGAGTTTCTTATATGTCCTTTAATCCTCAGGAATTAATTGTTAGAATGGCCCAAGCAAATCTTTCTTTAAATTAATTAAAAAAAGTTGTATAAAAAGTTGCTCGTTTAAATTATAGTTCATATATTTAGGTATCAATAATTAAAACAATATAAACTATGGGTTATTCAACTATGTTAATGGGAAAAGGTTTTGACCAACCAAGAAATTCAGTTAAACAAATTGTCAAGTATTTAATCGAAAATCCATTTCAGACTGAAACTGAAATACAAGAAAATGTTTTTGACTATTTTCGATATGGTTATAGACAAATTGAACCGAATAAAAAATACGCGGACTTATTAAGACGTGGACTTCAAAAAGGTTTGTATAAAAGATTTCTATGGAAAAAGAAAAACGATAGTAGAAATCTATATCGTTATTATGTTCCAACTTCTGTTAAAGAAAACTTTTTGAAAAATAATTAGTAAAATAGTTGCCCCTTCGGGGGCTATTTCTTATCTTTAGATATCAATAATTAAAACAGATAAAAACATGAAAACATTATTAGAAAAATCAAAAGCGTTATTAATTAACAGAGCGAATGAATTGTATGATATGCGAAAAGATGATTTAGATTTTGACGCTTTGTCATATAGAAATCATTTTTCAAATCTCGGAGAATTGATATTTCAAATTGACGCTTACGAATCATTCGGAGATATCATAAAAGATATTGAAAATGATAATCTTCAGGAATTGGGATATTTCGGAGCAGATGAGTATTTGCTTGATGAATTTTTAAAGCATGTATTACAAAATTAATTGTAAAAAAAGTTGCTCAATTGAATTAAAGTTCATATATTTAGATATCAATAATTAAAACATATAAAATCATGGCTAAAAAAACTTATCAAATTACTGACGGGACGTCATTTCACGGAGTTACAATTCGAGCTTCAGTTGATCAATTAACAAAAGCTTTTGGGGAACCTGAGAATAATAACACGGGTGAGGACAAAGTAAATTTTGTTTGGGATATGGAAACTGATGAAGGGGAAGTATTT
>CAJBLF010000033.1 GCA_903953935.1 uncultured bacterium | reverse complement strand
TTGTCAAAATATCAATACATTTCGATTTTGATACTTATATCTTAAATTTAATTCACTAAATTTTAGATACATCAAAAAAATAGATGAAAAAAAGACGAATAGGCATAGGGATTGGAACAATACTAATTATTGTAGGTCTTGTTTTGGGCGATATTCAAATAAAGGTAGGAAACAGGCAAATACAAGCAAACACAAGAAATATTCGTATACAAATAAATAATATTCAAGATATTAGCTGATCTTTTTTTCGTTCTCCAGGAGAAAGTCTCACAAAAGAATTAGCAAGTTTCTCAGCAACAAAACAAAATCTAGATGTACGAACCTATGAATTTACTCAAAAAGATTTCAAAACGATTATGAAAAATCTAGCAGAAAGTGGGGTGAATATAAGGATAATCGTCGAAGACAAAAAATTTAAACAATTTCAAAATACGCTCAAAGTAGTGAGTCAGGAATTTAGTTGATATAAGAATATTCAGCTCAAATCGGACAAACAAATGGGCACAGAATACATACACGCCAAGGTCAATCTCATCGATAGTGGATTTATTATACAGACAGCGAATCTAACAAAGAGTTCATTTGCCAGCAATCGTGAACATTTTTTTCAAAGCTTCGATCCTCAAGTACGAAAAAGTTTACATACACTATTTGAAAAAGACTGGAATGGGGAAAGGATAAGTATGAAAGATATCCATCCAAATCTTGTAGTCTGCAACATTAATTGTAGGGGAGTGATTGAGCAATTACTTAGTTCGGCCCAAACGTCTATTATTATCCAAACTCAATATATCACTGATGACAATATCCGAAAAATTCTCAAATCCAAGAAAAATCTCACAGAATTTAAATTGCTCGTAGCTGATACTACAGACAATAATGATCTGATTAATTTTTTTGGAAATACATATGCTAGAAAATTCAAACAACAATACAACCACACCAAAATGATTCTAGTTGATAACAAAACATTATTACTTGGTAGTATGAACCTTTCAGCCACATCTTTAGATAAAAATAGAGAAATCTGAATATTGCTTCTCGATACAACTATCATCGACACATTTACTACCCAATTCTATCAGGATTGGAAAAAATCATAGAAAATTTTGATTGCTTGACTTATATTTGTCAACCAATATAATAAACAAACAAAAAACAAAAAATAATACACAAAATATGAAAAGAATACTCACAATGCTCGTCTGTGTCTTTATCTTTTCTTGTGGATATCCTCAGAACAAGATAACAGGTATTTCTACGTACATCCCCATGGATGACTCCATTACTGTTTCTGTAACAGAACTCAACTATCTTATTGCGCGTTCTTCTCATATGTGCACTAAAATAGATACATTGGATGATGGTTCAATGATCAAAACCGTTGAAATCAAATCCAGAGATACAATATTTCGTTTTATCGGTGCTTATTTAGAGTCTGAGCCTTACTTTCCAAACGACAGCCAGACATCTATTGATGATAAGCCAAGAAAGCTGAAATGTGATGTTGCTCTCGTTGATAATGGTGAGTTATATGAAACTTATCAATTAAATGCAATTGGGAGAAAATATTTTGAAAGGATTCTCAACAAAACATTACTTGTATGTATAGATCCCAACGAATAATACTCCTTCTACGCACACCTCTGACCTGTATCATGGTCAGAGTTTTTTTATTTGAATTAGATACGTAATTGTGTAAGCTGACAAATAGCATATTACTGCAAGTCAAAATCTAAAAGACTTGCTCCTTATCTATACAACTACAATATTTTTATCTTTTGTTTATATATCATGTCTGAAATCAGTATTCCATTTCAAAGGCTTTCAGAGAAAGCAAAAATACCCGCACAAGCAACGTTTTCTGATGCTGGATACGATTTATTCACTACAGAAGCATACACACTCAAACCAGGAGAAAGAAAATTATATAAGACCAATATAGCGACAGCAATTCCTCACGGGTATTATGGAAGGATAGCACCACGTTCATGATTGGCATACAAACATGGAATAGATGTACTTGCAGGTGTTATAGATTCATGATATAGAGGTGATATTGGAGTAATTTTGATTAATTTTTGACACGAAGATTTTCCCATAAACGAGGGAGATAAAATAGCGCAATTTATTATAGAAAAGTGTCATTACGTACAGCGAGAAGAAGTTCAAGAGTTACCAGAAAGTCAAAGAGGAGAATGAGCACGATGATCAACATGACAACAATAATTACTGATTTACATTATATAAAAAACAATCAATGAATGAAATAATAATCAAAAATGCCAAACAAATAGAAAACATAAGAATATCAGGCAAACACCTCACCACACTTTTACGCTTACTTCATAGTAAAGCAAAAGCAGGAATTTCCTTGATAGAATTGGAATTCGTGGCAGAACATTATATCAAGACCAACAATCTGAAATGAGCATTTAAAGGATATGAATGATTTCCTGCTAATCTATGTCTCTCAGTGAATGATTGTGTAGTGCATGGAATCCCCGATACATATATATTAAAAAACGGTGACTTGCTCAAAATTGATTGTTGAATAACTTATAATGGAGGAATTACAGATTCTGCTATCAGTATAATTATTTGAGGTGAAGCAGCAAACCCATTAGGCTACGAGTTAGTAAAGGCTACAAAAAAATCACTTGATGAATCTATCAAGCATATAGTACCAGGAAATGCAATTTACGAATATTCTCATCGTGTACATCAGATAATCACCAACGCTTGATTCTCTGTATTGGGAAAGCTTACCTGACACGGTGTAGGGAAAAAAGTACATGAATGACCACATATCTACAATACTCCTAATCCTGAAATGAAAAAAATATATTTTCAACCAGGCATGGTATTAGCATTTGAACCGATTACTGCGGTAAACTCGACTGATTTTATGCACAAACGTGGAAATGATTGGAATCTCTACTGTAAAAATGGCGATCTTTGAGCACAATGGGAATATACAATACTCATAACTGAAGACTGATATGAGATAGTATCTTGAATTACTGAAGACCTTTTTTAATGACAAATACCCAATGACAAATAACCAATGAATGTAAAATTTATATGAATAAGATAAAATATGAGAGAAAACATTATACAACAAAAAAGTTATGAATTTGCAGTTAAAATAGTATTGCTTTATAAAAAGATAATAAAACAACACAACGATTTCGTTATTTCAAAACAACTTTTACGTTGTTGAACTAGTATATGAGCTAATGTAGAAGAAGCAAACGGAGGACAATCAAAAAAAGATTTCTTATCTAAAATGAGTATTGCTTACAAAGAAGCAAGAGAATCAGATTATTGGCTTAGAATTTTAAGAGATACACAAATGATTTCTCAAGAAGAATATACAACCATGAATAGTTTATTACAAGAAATATTAAAAATAATTACCAAGATTCAAACTACCACAAAAGAAAATATTAAAAATAATTTTTAGCCATTACCCAGATTAGTCATTAGTGATTGGTAATTGGTAATTAATGTATAATTATGATATTAGGGATCGATCCATGAGTGAGAAAATTATGATATGCACTGATACAATCAGACCTGAAAATAGTTGATTCAGGTATTTTATTGTCAGAGATAAAATCACCCACGAGAATGGACCAATTTGAAAGGATGAGAGAAATAGAGGAGTACTTTACCAAATTATGTAAAAAATATACTATACAGACCATGTGCATGGAAAAACTTTTTTTTACGAAATTCAATCAAAATAACGCAGAATTCGTTTATGGTATCAGAGCAATACTTATTACACTTTGTTTAAAAAACAAGATAAAGGTAAAAGAATACACTCCTATTGAACTCAAAAAATTTATCACCGGCAATGGTAAAGCAGAGAAGAAATTAGTACAAAACTGTATTATGAAAATATATAGATTGAAAGAATTTCCAGAATTTAACGATGCTGCAGACGCATTAGCATTAGCATATATAGCATCAAAGACCAATTAAATTGTTAGATGCTTTGGCAAAAATCTATTACATACAAGTTATTATTTTTTGTTTTTTACCTGTTCTTCAATTTCTTTAATTTTCTTATTTTGTTTTCTATTTTGTTGAGTCAATTGAAGCTCTAATTTTTCAGCTTCTTTAGCTTCTCTATGATAAGCATGGATACTTGCTTGAAGCATTTTTTGAAGTTTAGATTGGAATAAAATTCATGTAAGTCCAACAAATAACGGTGCACCCATAAATCCATAAAACATAGCTACTAATTTACCTGCATGCGTAATAGGAGTGATGTCTCAATATCCTATCGTTGACATAGTAACTGAAGTAAAATAGAGTGAGTTAAAAAATGTTCGTTCCTCTATATTATAAAAAGCAATAGTACCAATAAGAATAACAATGGCAACAACAAAAACGAAGAAAAGTACTGTATACTTTGCGATAAATTCGTTGAGATATTTTTTAATAATATGCATTTTTGTCACTATAAACAAGTAAATACATTATAATTGTATACAGAAATAAAAAAAATGCAAATTTCAAAAAAAGAACAAGAAACAACAACAAAAAGATGTTCTGAAATTTGACAAAATTGATTGATGTGGGTATAATAGATGTAAAGATTTATAATTTCATATAAAAGATGTCTAATACTAAAAAACCAATACTAGAGTTCACTAAATTAGCCCATACAAAAAAAATAGAAAAGGTAAAAGAAATACTTAAAATTCTTAGCAAGAAATCTTTGTTTTTTAGAGATTTACAAAATCATTTTAATAAACAAAAAGATATACAAGAAAATGCTTTGGATGCTATGTATAGCATGGTAATAAATCTAGCATATCAACAAAATACGATTAAGTAGCATTTTTTGTCAAAAACAATCTTTAATCTCTTTAAAAAAAGTAGTATGGTAGAAGCTCCAAAAATAGATACGGTAGAGATCGGTAATACATTAACGGTCACAGAAATATCTGAAATAGAAAAATTAACAGTAGATGCCTTCGATAAAGATGCAACAAAAGAAAATAGCGAAGAGATGAAGAACGTACTCAAAACAACAAAAATAAATGTTGTTACATCAGATGCTACCACCACACCAGAAGCAAAAACACAATTATCGTTATGAGATATAGCGACACAATTCGATCAATTTGTAGAAAAATGAGAGGGATGGAAATTAAAACTAAAAAATGAGGCTAATAAAGATAATCCAGCATGGATTACATATATAGTAAACAATCCAAAAAATAACGATCTTGCATACCTAGTCCAAAAATTAGCCGGACTTATAGAATATCAAACCGCTAAAGCATATACAGAAACAGAGGTTGCTGCAGTAGAAGTATGAATTGATAAAGCATTCGGTAATCAGACAAGAAGAGCATTAGCCGGACTAAAAAACTGGATAGAAAGCGATATATCATCTACAGAAACAATCACTTTTTTATCAAAAAGCAAAATAAGTGATATTATAACCGCAAATACAAAGAGTTGAACAATTGATAAGTATACATTAAATAAGGCATTGCTATCCTATCATCTTATCTTTGACAACGATAAACGAGTAAAACCAATAGACTGATATACTTTTATAGATCCCAACAGCACTAACTATGCAACAAAAGAATGAGCTAGTACAGAAACACAAAAATTAACATTGGACATCGTTAATAAAAATCCAGATAAATATTTTCTCAGCGCTAATGGAACTGATTTTGTACCTAAAACATGATATGTACGAAGACATATGCCTCACAAAGACGATTATTCAGTAATACAACAAGACATCGTTAATGATCCAGCAAAATATAACCTTACGATTGATAAAAATGGTAATTATGAGCCTGTCGAATGATATGTTCGAGCAAATAAAGACGATCCAAACGATTATTCAGTAATAAAGGTAAGTAACGGAACAGAGGCAACTACAAACATAGACACAGAGAAAAAAATCGGAAAGAAAATATTCGAGAATTATGAAAACAAAATAAAAGAATATATTAGCAGTAATGTTCCATCATTACAATTACAGACAAGCGTGAGCGACAATCCTTATATATACGTAGCGGACTCTAAAACATGGAACACAGTAGAAAAGATAAACATTAATAATTATATAAAAGATGGTGCTTTGGATATGACCGTTTTAAAAAACACTATAGATTGAATAAAAACAAGGATAGATAATTTAGAAAAAACTATAAAAATTTTAAGAGGGAAATCGTATTCTGTTACGGATCTTTTTGGGACAGACAAAAAATTTCAAACTGATGCATACAATACTTTTTTCAACTATTTCAAGAATAATGATAATAAAATATCAATAGACAAAAGCGAAACATATACTTTATATCAAGCAACATCAGGTACAGAGATTCACTATTCAAAAATACAATTTGATTTGGATCAAGATTGATATTGGGATCATGCATATTGTAAAGGATTAATTATAGATGTTGTTAATGATAAAGTAATTAATCAAGATGGAACATTAAACGAAACAGAATTAAAAAAATTCCTTGCTAATAAAATAACCACCATCATAGAAGATCCAAAAAATGGATATGCATAATATTTAAAGCATAGTGTTTTTCCTTAATCTTGTAATTTCTACGTAAATCCATATATCTTAGACCAGATCTTTTATTTGGTCTTCTTTTTTTGTATGGACTTGGAGAAACTCTTTGGTGGAAAGACAAAAGTAGATATCCTCAAATACCTTCTATTTAGAAGACAAGGAATTTCAATGAGGGCACTTGAAGGTGAAATCACGCGAACTTTTCCTGCAATCAAAAAACAAGTCGATGCGCTAGATAAAGCAAAAGTAATAAACGTAAATAAAGATGGTCAATGACGAGCAATATCAATAAAACCAGAATTCTATGATATATTAAAAAATGTATTTTATTTCTGATTACAACACGAATTAATCAACCTTTTCACGACCTACGAGGTAATGATTGATCAATATTATTTCGGAAAAAGATTTAATATAGATTTGGAAATGGATCTCGTAGTCATCTACAAAAATTGTGAAAAACCACAGATAGATATGATAAAAGAAAATATCAATGAGATATTTAGGACATATTTTATAGAAGTAGTCTCTGTGGTATTTATGAGTAATGAAGAGTGGCAAAAACGTGATAGGTTAGCAGATAGATTTGTTATTCAGATAAAAAAAAGTCTTATTAAAAAGTAATATCGAATATTTTACATGGTAAATAATTAATTACATATAATGTCTTTGTCCCCAGAAGTAGTAGCAGAGCAGGTAATGTGATATGTGGTAGGAGCATCAGAACTAATACCGACACTAAAGCCATCTCAAAAAAACCCATATTCTGTAGCGATTCTTCCTCAAGGACCGCATTTTTATACTGGACTCTTACAAGCAGCAGGGTATCTTTTGCTTGATAATAAAAAAAAGAAATTCCTGATCATCTCACAACAATCAGACGATACAAAGCATATTCTTGTAGATACCAATGAGTATGGTCCCACATTTGGACAAACTTGGAAAAATTCTACCAACAAAATAACGAGTTTTACTCATGATATTGGGGCACAAATAGGACAACCAGAACAAAAATCATTATCTGAACAAATGCGTTTTCAATTGCCATTTTTAAGAATTATTACCGAAACTAAAGAACTATGGCACATAAGCATAGGAGAAAAAACACCCCAAAGTACACTCAACAAAACATATGCTCGAATCAAAAAGAACATACAAGAATATAATATCGTATTCTTGACTAATATAGAGCTAGATAAACCAGCCACATCAAAAAAGATAGACGAACAAAACAAGATAGCAAAGACTATTCAAGCGGTTTCTCAAAAAACGCCACTCATAACGGTATTTCAAAAAACACTGAGTTTTCACAAAAAAAAGCCAGAAATTATAGCATACGTAAATCCTAGCGATTTTGGTAAACCAACATCACTCACAACGAGATATGTATGTGCTGTAGGGTAAAAATTAAGTAAAAAACCATTACCCGAAGAAAATTCTATAAAAACACCAAAAAACGATACCATGGTTGATTATTGATAATTGAGTGTTTTAGTTAATTTTCTCTTGAAAACACCTTGGATTTTGGTACAAAGGACGTACCAAACTTTTTTTTTATTATTGAAAAAAAGGCACATGATGAAATTTATCTATGATAGTCTAGAAACTGTCAAGAAACTGAAGCATCCTACCAAAAAAGACTTTATCAATCTTACGATTGCTATTTTTGTTGCTATTCTTGTGGCGTGAGCCTATTTCATAGCTGCCGATACTGTATTTAATGGTCTTTACAAACGATTTTATAGTGTCATGCAATAGGAAAGCTTTACGCTTTAAGCTTTTATTTTTAAGCTAATGTAGTATGCAAAAATCAGAAACAAATACCTGAGAAATCAAAAGACAAATCGAAGATAATGGCTTCAAATGGTATGTATTAAGTGTTGTATCCGGACAAGAAGATCTTGTAATAGAGAATCTAAAAGAAAGGGTAAAAAAACAAGACCTTACACAAACTGTAGAAGATTATATGTCTCCAATGATAAATGAATCATCACTCAAAAAAGGAGAAAAAATAATCAAACAGAAAAAACTTTATCCTGGATATGTGTTCATCAAATCACAGATGAACGATAAAATTCGATATGTAATAAGAAATACTCCAGGGGTAAGATTGATCGTATGAGCAGAAACACGCCCTATACCACTAACCGAGGAAGAATATATAACAATTGTGGAACAAATAAAAAAATCTCAAGAAAGATCAGAGCTAAAAATTCCTTTCAAAGAAGGGGATGTTGTGCTGCTCAAAACAGGAGATTTTAAAGGTATGAAGGGTAGCGTAAGAAATATAGATGCAGAAAAGTGAACTGCAGTAGTGAATATAGAAATGTTATGAAGATTGACTCCGGTAGTGATTGATTTAGACAAAGTAGAGCTCATGAGTTAACAATATATATTTTACAGAATACAGACCTAGTGAATAAAAAATAACTAACTGTATTGCTTCTCTGTAAAAAATTTTATTTGCTGATCATTAGGATGTATAGCAAAGAACAAAAAATCTTAAGGTTCTCCATGATGCTACTCTTTTTGGCACTAATGATCGTATATATCGTATGGTATCAAGTACAATGAGATGAAATCAAAAAAATCATACAGACGCAAGACTCATGATCAGGAATACAAATTCTCAGTAAGAGTTGAGATCTTATACCAAACCTCACAGGAGAAGATGATAATCGATGAATCACAGAAATAACAGAAAACAAAACATGAAATACTATAGAAATTGCTACATGAAAAACAGCAGTGACAAGCACGTGAAGTACAACATGAAGTATCTTGCCCAAAGCAACAACAGGGACAGTAACCAAAAATACGGTGATAAAATTACTCTCATGAACAAGCATCTACTACTGATCGATATCGGTCATAGAAAAATTGGGTATAAAATATCAGTATGCATTAGCTGATGAAAAGGGCATACGATATATCTATCTAGGTACACCAAGTTATGATTTTGCGAGTATAGCTAGAGCTCTTAAGGGAAATTTATATACCCTTGCTACAGAACAAGATATTCTTCAAAATAAATTATTTGGAAACAAGGTTGTTTTTATCAACCTACCAGAATACAAAGACAAACAAGTACTTATGCTTTTCTATCTCAACGATGGTATCTGGCTAGTACAAATGGAATATTCATTATATCACAAATCCAAAACATATCTTAAATCTTTATTTATTGATCAATAACACAATGGCAGGAAAAATTACTAATATTCTCAATCTCGAAGTACCAGCAGGTAAAGCACAACCAGCACCTCCACTTGGACCTATGCTTTGAGCAAATGGGGTAAATATCGGACAATTCATCAAAGAATTCAATGATAAAACAATGGATCTCATGAAACAATTTGGTGGTGCAGATGTTAAAGTTAAAGCAGAACTTACCATCTATGCAGATAGAACTTTCGATCTCAAAATAGGAAGCCCAGTAACCTCAAATCTAATTCTTTGGAAACTCAATCTAAAGTCTGGATCAGGAGAACCAAACAAGAACAAAATTTGAAAACTGACTAAAAAAGATTTGGAAGAAATTGCTAATCTCAAGAAATGAGACATGAACACAGAAAACATGGAATCAATGATTAAATCTATCACAGGAACAGCAAAGAACATGTGAATAGAAGTAGAAAAATAACACATTACCAATAACGAATTCAATACTACGGGAGAGTATGTACTCATTATGACCGTTTTTATTATTTATAACATTCAAAACATGGCAACACACGGAAAAAAGTATCGTGAATCTGCTAAAGCAGTAGACGTTACAAAAGCGTATCCTATTAATGAAGCAATAGTATTGCTCAAAAAAGCTGGATACACAAAATTTGATGGATCAGTAGAGATTGCAATAAAAACCAATGCTGATGCAAAGTACAATGATCAAATGATGAGAGGAACAACTATCCTTCCTCATGGTACAGGAAAAAGCAAAAGGATTGCTGTATTTACTGCAGATGAAGCTGAAGCTAAAAAAGCAGGAGCAGATGTAGCATGAACTGAAACATTACTCAACGATATCAAAGCAGGAAAATTTGATTTTGATATATTACTTACTACACCAGAACACATAAGAGATTTGGCACCAGTAGCTAAACAACTTGGACCAAAGTGACTTATGCCATCTCCAAAAGCAGGAACAGTAGTAGCAAATATACCACAAGCTGTAGAGGAATTTAAGAAAGGAAAGATGGAATTCAAACTTGATAAAACAGGAAACATTAATGCTTCAATAGGTAAATTATCCTTTACAGAGAAACAGATTGAAGAAAATATTATAGCATTTCTCAAGGCATTGGAAGACAACAAACCAACAGGAGTAAAAGGAAAATTAATTAAGAGAGCATTTATCGCTCCTACTATGGGTCCTGGGATTCAAATAGTATGTTAAATACTAGAGTATAAACAAAAAAACAGACAAGCAAATTAGCAAGTCTGTTTTTTTTATTTGAAAATAAACAAATACAATTTAGAGTTTTTTATTAAGCGTATTGGCAAAGAAATACGAGAATCAAAATCATGCACTTGAAACAATAACAACCTCTGCCAAGAAGATACCCAAGACAAGAGCAATATTATTAAATACACTCCAAAGTGTGATAGAAAAGAGCGTATAGATATAATAGTTAATAGTCAAAGAGCTAATAAGTAATATTACAAGACAAATAAGAAATGAAAATCAAAGAACATTGAGCGTAAGAGCAACAAATCATTGGGTAATTTGACTATAAGTAGCTCATAATGTTTTTTTAATTTCAAGTTCTCTATGAAATTTATGAAAGATATTTTTCAATAAAAATCACAAGAATGAAAGAATCATAAGCAAGAGAATGGCAATAACACCATAAGAAAACCAAATAATGAAATTACTCAAATTGATTATGGTAAGCGCCCTATTTTCTTGCTGTTTAATAGTAGATCATGTATCTATATCTTTAGTATTGAGAATAATATCTTTGTTTTTAAGGATAATAGTTTTGAGTGCTTCATATTTACTATCATTATCAAACATAACATATAAGGTAGCAGGTAGGGGATTGTCTATGCCAAATTTTTGAAAATTACTTACCACATCAGGAATTTTCTTCTGGAGAAATGCTAATGCATCATCCTTTGATGAAAACATTACCTTGAGTCATTGACCTTCCAATTCATCTTTCATAGCGATGACCTTTTTATAGATTTCATTAGTCTGAGTTGTATCTTCCTTGATATAAAAGTACATACCAAGTCTATCTTTGAGCTCACCAGTAAATTGATTGGTATAGAGAGAAAGTCCCAAAAAGAGATTTAAGAGAAAAAGTAGAAATCATATAAATATACTAACGCCAAGTATATTTGTCCACGAAGTTTTAAGAATGGATGAGAAATTGTGTTTAATGTCGTTTGAGAGTGAAGTGTCTGACATGAACTAATGAATAGATAATAAATGATTGATGATTTATTTTTTAAACATATGCTGAGTAGTAATAAATTTTTCAAACAAAGAAATTTTTTGATCATAGAAATCCATGGCTTTATCTATAGTCTGTAATTTTTCACGATGCTTATAAAAATATCTGATCATATCTTTTGCTTGTTTATATTTATGTTCTAAAATATATAATTCGATAAGATTATAGATAACCTCTGCATCATTGCTATTAATATGAAAAGCATCTTTAATCAGATTCATTCATTTTTCTCTATTTCCATATCGATATTCACATAATCCATAACATCTAAGGATTTCATGATTCTCTGCTTTAGTAAGTTCCAAAGCTTGTTGAAGATATTTTTTAGCTTCCATCCAATGATTTTTTTCCATTTCAAGAACTCATTTAATATAGAGGCCAAGTGGATCAGTATTATTCTTTTTCGCATTCAAAAAATCTATCGCCTTGGTAGCCTTACTTATTTCACCTTTTCTGTATTGAATGTCAGTAACCTGCAAAAGGGCATCTTCATTGTTCGGATCCTTAAAAAGAATCGTATTGACCTTTTTTATGGCTTCGTCGAATTTTCACAATTCCTTGAGCTCTTCGATTTCATTAATTAATGAGTCAGGTATATACTTAGGCATACTCTCAACTGATAAAATAAATATATTATATTTGTTGCTCTAACATATACACCATCTATCAGAATTATTTAGAGAGCAAACTATGTGTATATTCAAGTGTACTCTAAAAGGGGCCTATTTTCAATTTTTCTGGGCTTAGTAAGAACATTTAGATTTACATTCCCAGAAATAATGACATAAATAGATATTATTGGCGAAAAAAAGAGAGAAATTACTGTTGTGGTGAGCCCAAAACAAGATCCAGAGTAATATTTTCGCCGTTCCTAATAACATCGAGACTAATGTGATCACCAGGAATATGGGTATAAAGCTGGTAAAGAAATGGTAATTGACGAGTTATTGGGGTAGCATCAATACGCACTATAATATCCCCAATTTTGAGTCAAGCTTGCCATGCTGGCAAATCAGCAAGTACATCAGTAACATAGATTCAACTATCTACAACGATATGTTTTTCTTCTTTGAGTGCGGGAGTTATATCCATATATTGAATACCGATAATAGGTCTAGAAATCGATCAAAATTTTTCTATAGACCTCATGGTTCATGAAAGAAATTCTTGACTAAGTGGTAAGGCAAATGCTATTCATTGTCACTCTACAATAGCAGTAGTAATACCCAAGACATTACCTTCAATATCAAGAAAAGGACCACCACTATTTCCAGGATTAACTAAAGCATCGGTTTGATATAATCAAATATAGAGATTGTTTTTATTTATAGTAAGTTGTTTGTTTTTTCCTCAGATAATACCCATAGTTACACTATTTGCATACGTAGAAAGAGAATTTCCCATAACCAAAACAAACTGTCAGATATCTACTTGCGTAGCCAAAGGAAGAAAAGAAGCAGGAACTAGATCAACAGGAGTTTTTCATGTAGAATCTATTATCTTCAGTATTGCTAAATCCAAGAGATCATCAAACCATATCTTATCAACATTATAGGTCTTACCATTATAGAGTGTAACAGAATATTTTGCTGTAGTATCTTGAATAACATGCTTATTAGTGATGATATATCATTGTTTAGAAACGATAATTCCACTTCCTCATCAAATTTTTGCAGTTTGTTGTTGAATATTTCAAGGTCAATTAAGCTGAGAAGGATCCTCTATATAAAATCTTATGTCCTTACTAATAGATATACTTACAACTGATTGTTTTGCATTAGCGATAGTATGTACAAGAGAGGATTGCAGGGCCAAAAGACTAGAAGTCTTAATATCATTTACCTGACTTCCTATATGGGATTCTATGTATACTCAGATAGAATTAATCTTATTATTAAGAATTCACCGCAAAATAATACATCCCAAAAAAACAAGAAAGACATTAAAAACAAGAAATAAGGTAGTTTGCTTCTTGAACATATACACAATACAGATAAGAATGTAAAATAATTTTGAATAGTACAACAAACTAACAATCTATATCTGACATTCAAAATAAGAAACTATTATTCTTCAGTCGTTGCCTCTTCTATAGTTTTGGTAGGTTTTTCAATAGTTTCTGTAGACTCATCAGCAGCAGTTATTCTTTTTTCTATTTTTTCAGCCTCTTTTTCAGCTTTTTTTCTTTCTTCCTTGTATCTAAGGTTTTCATCTTTTTCCTCCCATGGTCTGTAAATGACATCTATATCTTTATCAACCATTTTCGCTAATGGTGTATCAGTTTCATCAAGGTGGATGTCATTAGAATGCAAAGTTTTGATTATACTATCCTTAAATCTAATTCTGATAGCTCATTCAATAATACTAATACCTCACTCAAGGATCTCTTTTCCTGTCATCACAACCTGTCCTTTTCTTGCTCTCTTCCGTATTTTCAGATCCTCTAAATTAAGTAATTTACCATTCTTGTTGGCATGAATAAGAATAAATGGTTCGCCCTTATGTAAAAACATATTAGCTACTTCATCGCCTTCTTGAAGCTCGATTGCTTTTACTCAACCAGCAGTTTTACCCATAGGTCTAAGGTCAATACTCTTGAAAAGGAGCATCCATCAATGTTTAGTAAGGATACCAATATTATCACTATTGTTTACTGCTTCTACACTCAATATTTTTTCCTTATCTGCGAGTTTCATGATAATAGTAGGAAATTTTTTGAATGAAAGAACCAATTCCTTATTAATTTTCTTACAACTATTCTGATTGGTAAGGAAGATAAGATGATGATAATCGAAGTGAAGTGTTTTGGCAAATATAATCTTTCATTTAAGTCAGAAATGTTCATGTAAATTCAATACATTTTGTTTCATAACAAAACTTCAAAAATCTTTTAATCTTTGTACGACCAATTCGCCTATATCAGTAATAACAATAAGTTTATCTTGATTGTGAGTATAGATGAGATCCATGGTTTCTTCAGGGATTGCTTGAATTCTAGACTGATAAAGAATTCTGATACCATAATCATTTCCAATCCACACGATAACATCTTCTTTGATCTTGTCTGCAGTATTCATAAACTCTTTCAAACTTCCTGAAATATTATAAACACTTATATCCTGTGAAAGATCAGTCTTTCTATCATCGCCATAATGTTTCTTCATATATTTGAATTCATCTTTAATAACACCATCAAGTTTTTCTGGATTATTGATAATCAATTGAAGTTCTTCAATAATTTTCTTTTTTTCATCTATTTCATCAGAAATCTTCTGAATTTCTAGACCAACCAATGATTGCAATCTCATCATCAAGATATATTCAGCCTGCATTTCAGAAAATTCGAATTTATTCATAAGATTATCTTTCGCATCTTGTTTAGTATCTGATTTTTTAATAGTTTCAATAACGGCATCGATAATGTCGATAGCCTTTTTCAATCATTCCAAAATATGTAATCTATCTTGTGCTTTATTGAGCTGAAATACTGATCTACGATACACTACTGATCTTCTAAAGGTTACAAACTCCATCAAAAGATCCTTGATATTCAAAAGTCTTGGTTGTGCACCAGCTTCTACAAGTGAGACATTATTTAAATTAAATGCACATTGCAGATCTGTATATTTATATAATTCCACCAAAAGCTTGTTAGGATCTACTCCAGGTTTGAGATAGATGGCAATTCTTATCTTATTTTTGCTTGATTCATCTCTCATATCTGAGATACCTTCGATTTTTTTATCAACAACTAATTCACCTATTTTTGAAACCAAAGAAGATTTATTTACCAAATAAGGAATTTCATCAATAACAACAATATTTCCATGTTTATCTTCCTCTATATGCGTTTTTCCTCTCATCACAATACCTCATTTTCCCTTCTTATATACCTCCTTGATATTGTTAGAATCGTAAATAATACCTCATGTAGGGAAGTCTGGTCCTTTGATGATTTCCATAATTTCATCAATAGATATTACTATAGGTTCTCATTTTTTATCTTTTATACCTTCTTTTTCCAAAAGAAGTAATGCAGCATCAAGTACCTCATTTAAATTATGTGGTGCCATATTGGTTGCCATACCAACAGCAATACCCATAGTACCATTACAAAGATGATTAGGAAACTTAGTAGGAAGCATTATAGGCTCTTGGAGTGATCCATCGAAATTACCTCTTCGATCAACAGTATCTTGTTCGATATCATTGAGCATTTCTTCAGCTATTTTAGTTAATCTTGCTTCTGTATACCTCATTGCCGCTGCACCATCACCATCTATAGAACCAAAGTTTCCCTGTCCATCGACCAATGGATATCTAAACGCCCAAGGTTGAGCCATACGTACCATAGCTTCATAGATACTACTATCGCCATGCGGATGATATTTACCCATAACTTCTCAGACAATTCTCGCTGATTTTTTATGTTTCTGATTGAAAAAATTATTCATCTGATACATTCAGAAGAGTATTCTTCTTAATACCGGTTTAAATCCATCTCTCGTATCAGGCAATGCACGTGACACTATCACTGACATCGCATATTCAATATACGATTTTGAAATTTCAGCTTCAATAGAATGAGAAACAACGTTCCCCATAGGAATTATTTTATCGTCTTTTTCGTTTTTCATACCATAGAATAATAATATAAAGAAGTACTATAAAATTCCTAAGAGATAAAAAAACTTCTAGGCAAAGGCACCCAAAGTTCGTTCACCTAGCTAACGACAAATATATAATAAAACCCAAGGAAAATTCAATACTTTAGTCATATCAAAAGTTGACAAAAACAAAAAAATAAGGACCAACCATTACGGATATCACAGAGCACTCCATACCCACGAGTACAATAACGCACAATCCCCAAAAAAATAAAAAAATATATATGAAAATAAAGTCAATAAATTATGTAATATATAAATAAATTTGACAAATTACATAGTTTCAGATATAATTACTCCAGATACTATATATAGGTATCCCAAGAGAACATTTTTACTTCGTTTGTCTCCTATGACAGAACAGATCTTTACCTCGCTCAGTATCATTATTTGAATCGTACTTGTGAGTGTGGGTATAATGAAGGCACTGAAACAGCCTATGATTATAGGATATATTATCGCTGGTACCGCTATCAGTCTTTTTTTGCCAAGCTTACTCAACGC
Organism: uncultured bacterium; assembly: GCA_903953935.1. GTDB lineage: Bacteria > Patescibacteriota > Gracilibacteria > Absconditabacterales > Absconditicoccaceae > CAJBLF01. The sequence goes on along the minus strand of CAJBLF010000033.1, from coordinate 12,257 downwards.
AAATACAGCCTTTCAGTCATTTGGTAATTTGGGTATCAGTTTATTGCTCTTTATGGTCTGAATGGAGCTTAATCCAACGATTATCAAAGATTTAGGAAAAATATCACTCATTACGTGAGTATTACAAGTACTCATTACCTGAGTATTGGGATATTTTGTAGTAGGTATGCTAGGATTTGATACTATGACCTCTCTATTTTTGGGAATAGCATTTGCATTTAGTAGCACGATCGTAGTATTGAAATTACTCTCCGATAAAGAAGAAATGGAATCCACATTTGGAAGACTCAGTATAGGGATTTTGATCGTTCAAGATTTGATAGTCATCCTGTTGATGATAGGAATAGCAACATTCAAAAGTATACACATAGGAGAAGTACAATCATTTGGTGTAATCGCTATACTCATAGGTAAATTAGTAGCAATCATCGCAGGCCTCTATATGCTCAGCAAATATTTTATCCCAAAGATAACCAAAAAAATTGCAGAATCTCAAGAATATTTATTTTTGTTTTCTATAGGACGATGTTTTATATTGGGAGCGATATTTCACCGACTATGATTTGGCATAGAAATAGGAACACTCATTGCATGAATCACATTGGCCAATTCATCATATAGATTTGAGATCACAAGTAGAATAAGACCACTGAGAGATTTTTTTATTATCATCTTCTTTGTATTACTTGGATCACACGTAAGCTTCTTGAATATAAGTGCCATTGTACGACCATTGGTCATATGTATCATATTTGTACTTATCATCAAACCTATCATAACGATGATTATCTTAGGATTTTTGTGACATACAAGAAAAAATAATTTCCTTACCTGAATGTCTCTGGGACAGATCAGTGAATTTTCATTTCTTGTCATAAGTATGGGAATTATATGATGATATATCAAAGATGCAAGCATACTCTCCATGGTTACCTTAGTGGGATTGATTACCATCGCAGGATCAAGTTATTTTGTCATATATAGTGAATCTCTGTATTCCTTTTTCAAACCATTGTTGAGATTACTTCCGGGAGTACGAAATAGAGCGTATAAAAAGATAAACAAACAAAATTATGAAATAATACTTTTTGGATACGGAAGATTTGGAAGCAATATGTATGAAGTACTCCACAGAAATCATAAAAAGATTCTCATCATCGACGAACATCCAGGTGTTATCTGACATTTACAGAAAAAGAAAATACCATGTATCTATGGTGATATCTGCGATATAGATTTTATTAGAGAATTAAATATAAAGAAAACCAAAATGGGTATCAGTACAGTGAAAAATCTGGATGAAAATATGGTCTTACTCAAAACCATAAAACAAGATAAACCTAATATGATTGTTGTGCTTGTAGCTAATCATATCCATGAAGCCATAAAACTCTATGAACAAGGCGCTGATTATGTTATCTTACCGCATTATATAGGAGTAGAACACACGTCATTGATGCTGGAAGAATATGGATTTGATATCCAAAGATTTATGGAAAACAAAAAAACATTGGTACATGAACTAAAAAACAGACATCAAGATCTGATGTTGGAAATGTTACAAAAGTAATAGAGCAATGAAAATATCTTACAAAAAAAACTGATTTGAAAACAAACCAGTCTGCAAGCGTTTCATCATTCTTCACAGCCACAACCCAGAAAACTTACTATACCTGGAGTATTGGCCAGTGAACGAGCCTGTAAAAATTCCTCCGCTGAGGGGAGTGCTTTGTGAAGTTGTAAAAACCTAACCGCAATACGTTTATCTACCATAGTAGTAAAGGGTAATCTGACAAAGTTGTGATCTCGATACAGTAATCTTACCTTATCATGATCATCTTCCTTGATGAGATCAACCCGCATAATATCATGGGGAAGAGGCGTAGTGTTTGCTATATGATCGAATAATCGAACAATAACGAATGTCTCATGTCGTTCTTGCATACCAGCAAAAGCCTTTTCAATGATAGAAACAAATGTCTGCTTCATAATTTTTTTTGTTTGAAAAAGAGATATAAATATTATTATAATAAAGTCAAGACTAGAGGAAAATGATTGAAACGGAGATACTATTGTATATAACCACAGAAGATGTTTTATCGTTGATGAAAAAAATGTATTATTCAGTACCAAGAATATATCACACCAAGAAACCGTTTGATATTATAGATATAACAGATGATATAAAACAATATATCACAGAATCAGGAGGAAGGAATGGATTGTGTAGCATATTCACTCGCCATACTACTGCAGTAATCAAAATCAATGAAGCAGAAGATGGATTTCGAAATGATCTCAGACAATGGTGCAACAAAAATGTTTCACTAGATGAAGTATACAAACACAATGATCTAGAACATAGAGATCCCAAAACCATGTGTGAAAACAAAGAAGAATGTCTCAATGGACACTCTCATATCAGAGCAATGCTTATGGGAAATACGAGCGAAACTATACCCGTACAAGACGGTGAACTGCTCCTAGGAAGATGGCAAAGAGTATTGTTGTTTGAACTTGACCATGCGAGAGAAAGAGAAATTATTTTTTCCTATATATGAGACGAGAAATAGGGAAACATATGATAGTAGCTTTACTCTTTAAGCGTTAACATATACATATGTCGAAAGTAGTGTATTATCTAAGTCCTTCAAGTTTTTGTTTTGGCGTAAAAAGATCTATCGATCAACTCAATACTATCATCATACAGCACCCGGGTGAAAAGATTTTCTGTATCCATGCATTAGTACATAATCCCAAAGTCACTAAGGAATTTGAAGCAAAAGGAGTTTCTTTTGTGGAAGATATAGATGCAGTAGAAGATACACATGCAATTATTATCCTCTCTGCTCATGGAACCAACAGAAAGATGATAGATGAAGCACAAGCAAAATACAAAGCAGTGTACAATCTCGAGTGTCCTTTTGTTACCAAGATTTATACAGAAGTAGATAATCTCCTAAAAAAATGAATCAGTAAAATAGTATATATAGGGAAGGAAAACCATCAGGAAGGAAAAAATGTCATTGCATATATTCGTTATAGAGGAGGAGAGGTCTCCATATGTGAAAAACAAGAAGACATAAAAAATATTTTGTACACTACAGAAGAAGAAATATGAGTACTCGCGCAGACAACGCTAAATTTTGCGTATGTACAAGAGATGATTGCATCTATCAAAAGCACGTATCCTCATGCACAGATGCCAGCACTCTCTGATGTATGCAGAGCCACCTATGAAAGACAAACCGTTGTCTTGCAACATCTCAATGCCTTTGATACATTCATCGTAATAGGAGGGAAAGAAAGTAACAATACGAAAGAGTTATATACCATCTGAGTACAAAACGGTAAGCAAAGTTTTTATGGTGAATCGCTAGAAGATATTCTTCAGTATCCAGAAGCAGAGCTCTTTGCGCATGAAAGAGTAGCTATCACAGGAGGAGCATCGACGCCGATAGAAGACATCAAAGCAGTAGTTGCGTATTATACCAGTCATGGTTACGAAGCAAAAATATTGGAATTATCGTAGCGGAGCATATATATATTAAATAATTTTTATTATTATCGCCTCGCCGGCTGGGCGTTTCTTGTCCTTCATTAGAAGGGCTTTTTTACTTCCAGGTTAAAAAAGAAACCAAAAAACCCCTCGTCGATAGTACTCTTTCTATTGATATTAGAATTCATATATAAACTTCAAATCGCCATACAACCCCGATACATATCGTGGGCCCATGTATGGCTTCTATATATCTTATTTTCTAAGCATTGACTCCGAACCAGATTATACTATCGACATTTTCTGTTATGGTTTTCATACAAAGAAAACAAGGGGTGTTTTTTGCAAAATAAATAATTCTGGGTATAATTAGGGCAATCCAGTTTTATTTATAGTGTGCAGTAATGACGGAAAATAGTGAAATACTAGATACGAGGATACATAAAAGATTACAGCGTCATTTTGTAAAACATGGAAAAAAGATTTATCATCACGTCAGAAAACATCATAAAAAATATATACTCGGATGAAGTATATATGGTATCTCCCATATCCTCATACTCAAGGTATTCGCGTTGAAATTATTATTTCTCAAGACAATAGTCAGCGGATTAGCCCTTGTGGGGATAACAAATCCCTCATTGACGGATATTTTTGCAAAGATGGAAAACATCTGTATAGATAATCATTCTATCATAGCACAGCAAACCTGTGAAAGAGATTTTGCTACTATCCAAGACGCAGTACACTATCTAGAAAGTACTAGAGATCCAGAGACAGATACTATATATACTGCTCAGTATTATGGCATCATAAAATCACTCTTGGGTGATTATTGTGGGAAACAGATAGATCAACACGTCATCACTACAGAAACCAAAAAGATAAAAGATATAAACAAAATCAAGCATATAGGAGAAAGAATACGTGGATTGAAAACAGCTCATACAACATGGAAACAACAATCTCTAGTAAGTAATTTTAGCGGAGAAGAAGAGTTTTGTACCACGAAATATCTAGCATATGCTATGTTGGATCTGAGTCAAACATTTTTTATCAAAGAATTGAGGAAACAATGATTGCTTAGTCCCACACCGATTATTGTTCACAACAAAAGTACCAGTACCCAAGATAAACTTATATTGTCAGACTTTGCTCAGCGAAAAAAAGATGATCCACAAGAAGACATTAGCTACATAGTAGAGACAGGAGCCAATGATATAGCACATATTATAAAAAATATCACTCTCCAATCAGTCCGTGATACCTTAGATGCTTTCAAGAGAAGTAAGCTAATTACTCCCAACGAACTATCAACCATCAAACAAAAACTAGAACTCAGGTTCATCGAGTCATGCGACGATATCAGAGGATATCACAAGATCAATCAATATTATAGTGATAACGATGTACTGGAAGACACAACACTCGAAGAAGTAAAATTGGATATCTCATTATGTGATTCATACCAATATATAGATCAATTGGGAAATCAATCAAAGAAATTATTTTTGCATGAACTAGGTCATTATATGTATTATTTCACAGATAAAAACGTAGATGATTTTGAAACCATCTGTCGAACACCCAATGAAAAAACACGAAAAAATATCTGTAAGAGTAACGAATTTGTTTCCAAATATGCACAGACAAACAAAGAAGAGGATTATGCAGAAACGTTTTCTAGACGAGCACTCAAAAAAATATTTACCACAAAACATGCTTCTGCACCTGAAACATGAACAGGTAGTACGAATGGCTTGAGTAAAAAGTTTGAGTATTTTGATACGTTCATAAAAGATAGTAGATAAAAAATAGAGAGAAATAATTTTTCTATATAATAATACAAGCCTCGCGGGCTTGGCCTTACTTTTTATGTCCTCCTTTTAAAAGGAGGGGTGGTGTCCCACCTTGTGGGATAAACTTCGCACAGGAGGATTTAAATTAAAAACAACAAATCCCTCATCCGCATCGGCGGATACCCTTTGATTTCGCAAAGGACAAGCCTCTCCCTTTATCAAGGGAGCAAAAAAGAAACAAAAAAACAAAAAAAATTAGCAGATACTACATATCCACTAATCTTTTTGTATATATGATAGATAATTATTGTGCTGGAGGAGGAGTAGCAGCTGCTCTCATAAGCATCAACATCAGATAGACTCTCTTTTCTATAAGTTTGGAATCGATCATAGTAAGCACTCATTTATCTTTGAGAAGATTGAGATGTACCGTATAATAGGGAGCACCACTTTCAGGAGTAGCATAGAGCATCCTAGAAAGAACTGTTCATAACTGAGCTCTAGTAACTATACCCTTTGGATTGAAGTTGCTTTGTCCCTTACCCATGAGTCACAACTGACATGCTTTGATAGCATACTCTTGCATCTCTGTAGACTGACCAGTCATATCAGCAAAGGTACAGACTACTCAACTATCTACTGCTTTGCCAAGGACATTGACTGCATAATTTACTATCATCTTGGCCATAGAAGCTCTCGTAAGCGCTCAGGTCATATTAGCTTTTTGGATAGTGCTTTGGGTGGTGATACCTTTACTAAATGCAAAGGTATATGCGTCATTGAATTCTTGACTAAATCCATTCAAGAGATTACTGAGTACTTCTCATGATGACGTTATCGTTTTGACTTTCTTAGCTTTTTCTGAGTCTTTATTATTATCATTACATTTACCATCATAGGGATTTAATGATTTATCACCGTTTGGACAAGTATCTAGTTGTTGCCAACGACCTCATCAACCAACCGTATCATAAGCACCTCATCATCATACAGGAAGCGTATAAGCAACGAAGGTAGAAGCTGCACAGGTATATATAGTAATAGTACCATTTACGGAAGTAATAGGAGAACCAGTATAAGGTGCACTAGCGACTCAAGACGTACAAGTAGCAGTAGCAGAAAGGGTCAATCCGATAGTACCCAATCAGTTTCCATCTCTATGATCAACTCCGACGGAAGCAGATGCTACACTCACGGGGATAGTAATTTTGACTGGCTGACTAAAGAACGCTCCACCGACAAAACTAAAATCAAGATTAACGACAGATTGGTAGGTAGCGCTAGGGATAGTATAGGTTCCTGTAGTAGGAATCTGAATCTGACCATTCCATGTTCCTCCAGAGGTAGGAGTGATAGTCGTGCCAGGAGGTATCTCTATATAGATTTGATTATATCAGGTAAAGGTCCCTGTCTGGGTTGTAGTATTTCCTGTCGTCGTGACGCCAAGTAATCATTGGGTACCAGAATTATATCCTGTACTTAGTGATCCTGTAGCTCAAGTTATATATCCATATCCCGTTCCATATCATCGTCCATTATCACCAAATCCATAGCCATAGATAGATCAAGAAGTAGGATTGGGTGCAGGAGCCCATGATCATAATCATGCCGTCCTAATAAATCATCCAAAGGTACCAAAAAATCCCCCCGCACACAAGATGAAGAGTGTAAGGATACCAACAGAAAAAATGTGACGATACTTTTTAAGCAAAAGTTTTTTTACAAAAAACATAAATCACGTATCTGTATACTAGGATATTTGAGAAAAAATGCAAGACTTTTTGATGATATTAGGGACGAATATATTCTGGGCAATCTCCATAGATATATCAGGTCTGATACACGGTATGTTCTATGGTCAAGGAGTGTTTGATACTCGGAAAGATATTCCACACGTACATAATCAAGAGAATGCCGTTGATCACGGTCCATATCCAAAATAAATCAGTCTTGAAAAGTTTGGTTAATGTAAAGTGTCAGAGTAGGATACTCGTACATACTCGTACAAGCTCTCCTATCAGACTGGCATAAAAATATGATGTATAAAATGGATCAGCATATCGTGACACCAGCAAGCACAAGACGATGATGATACTCACAAGAAAAACTAAATCTGATGTCTGCAATTTTCTTTCTCATAGATAGAGGAGGGAGTGTGAGAGTGAGCGTAGAGATACTAGCAGAGAAATGATCAACACCCATATCACTAGTCGTGAGGGCAAAAATAATATATTGGAAAAAACATAATCTCGGGCCGATATGAGTAGGTAGACGATAGATCAGATGAGAAGGTAATGCTCGATAAAATAAGAGATATTGCTTCACAATAGAGTATACTGTGTGGTGGTGAGTCAGAGTCTACGGGTACATATATCTTGGGTAGTCTGGATGATATATTTTTTACTGCTAGGAGAAAAATAATAGAGGCACAATCACAAGAGCATAGCCAGGGAAAACAATCGATGCAATCACCATACAAGTGAGAGTACGAGGAGTACTAGAGTGGAAATTACAAGGAGCTGATTGAGATGTTTTGTTGGCATAGTTTTGTTTTGGGGTAAAGGTTTTGCTAATGTCTCCCTTTTTTAAAGGGAGGTGGCGAAGCCAGAGGGATGTAAATCCTCAGTCCTTCGGACAGCTCCTTTGGAAAAGGAGCACACAGTCTCTTATCTATAGTTTTTCAAGAATCGATATCTTCACAATTTATTTTTAGCATTTTCTACTACAGATGGAGTCTTGTAGTCGAAGCTAGAATCTGGTACTGTTTTACCCATCCTATGCATCTCATCAAATATCACTACCTTGCTAGCAAGCGCGAGAGCATTGTCTGGATACTTGGTAAGTACGGACTCTACAGTATTTGCTGCACCGATATAATCACTCTGACTCAAGAGATAATCTGCATAGATAATCTTTGCTTCTTCTGGTTTATAGTCTTTCCATAGATTAGAGTACCGCAAGTCAGCGTTTTTATAATCTTTCATTAGATAGTATGTAAGAGCTTTGTTGAATGTTAAGTAATCATGATTTGGTGTTAATGCCAACCCTTTATTTATGTATGTTATGGCTTTTTGATAATCTTTGGATATTATCAACACTATTACAAAATTCGAATATCTGTTTGCATTGTCATTTATTATGTCTTCTATTTGTATTATTGTTTGTGCAAAAGCCTTCTTGTCTCATTTATAGTAAAGGGCTATAGCTTTTCTTGAAAGTATATTTGAGTTCGTATTGTCTAGTTTAAAAGCATCATCATACGCTTTGATAGCCATGCCGTAATTTTCTGTTCTCATGAGAAGATCTCATTTTAGCCATAGATAGTTTTTATTCTCTGCGTTTGATTTGAGCGCTTCTTCTATAGCAGTTAATCCTTTATCCCAGTTTCATAAATTGAAACTTCATAATGCCTTCGCATAATATGCTCATGTATCATTTGAATTTATATCAATAGCTTTGTCTGCATATTCTATAGCTCATGTCATATTCGCTTTTGCAAGCGCCAATGCCTTGTTACTATATAACTCTTGCGTAGATAGTCATCATGCTTCGGCTTTATTAAAATATTTTATTGCATCTTTTCGCTTTTCTGTCTTTATTAATGTTTTTCCTTTGAGATAATTTCATTGTGGATTATTATTATCTATAGCAAGTAATTTATCTAGGCATGCATTTGTTTCTGTGTTTTTGTTTAACTGAGATAGTAATATGCAGTGGTAGAACGTGAACATATCAAGATTTTTTGTACCACTATAGTCTAGTGAATCTAGAGCGTTTACATCTATAGCAGATTGCATAGTCAATAGACCTTTGTAGAGCATATATGACTCTTGAGTATCATCCAGTTTGGATGCTTTATAAAAATCATTGATAGCTTCATCATAGCGACCAAATTTTGCTAGTATCTTTCATCTAACGATGAGGGCATTGAGATCTTTAGGGTCACTAGCAAGCTTCTGATTGTAGTAGTCGAGTGCTTCTTGATTTTTTCCCATATCGTACAATATTTCTGCTTCTTTGATCGTAGGGGAAGATGTAGTGGTCTTCTGGCCACATCATACAAGTAGAACACATCATACAATAGCAAGTGGTAAGATGGCGAGAGAGAGTAAACGTCTTGAGGTTTTCATTTTTTAAAGAAAAAAATAAATGTTGTAAGGAGATAAACATATCATTTTACTATTATTTTTATTTTTGTGTCAGGCATAGAAAAATTGCTATACTTGACATAATCAAATAAGAATATATTTATTTATGTTTGAAATGCAAGGATAGTTTTATTGCGATTTATGAATGTTTCTTATCTTTTGAATAAGGATATAGTTACTTATAGGTCATAAAATGGCAAGCACTATTATTTCGATTGCTCTTTTAATCAACGATACCAACAACATAATTTCTGCTGGTATTCCTATTACTCCAGCAGATCCAATATAAAGTAATTCAGTTACTCATAAATTTCATGGAGTAATCTTTAAAAATACGGCTAATATACCTATAATAGAGATATAAAATGCTTCTAAAAAGCTTATATTATAACCTATATAATAAAAAATAACATATAGTTGTACCACTCAAATTAATAAATTTATGATTTGTAAAAAAGTAAGTTTTCGTATGATTTTTTTATTTTGTGATATTAATTGCCATCATTCAGCTACCTTATTAATGGTATCATACAAACGACTTTTCTTTTTTATTCTAAATTTTTTAAAAATCACAAAAAATAATGATCACAAAAAGATACCAAGAAAGAGTAGAATGAAAATTATATTATAAGTTTTAAATTGTCGATAAATATAAGCAAAAATAAGTAAACCAAAAAATGTTGAGGTCAAGAAAACTATAATATAGTTACCAAATAGACATGATGTGAAATGTGCATAGTTTAGGTTATATTTTTTTTTGGTATACCATGCTCTGAATCACATACCACCAACAAATGGAGTAAATAGATTTATAAAAGAAGTTACCACCGAAAGCAAAAAATTTTCTTTTACTTTTATATTAAAACTCCTAGATAAAGTATCGAAGAAAATTCAATTTATCCAAAGGAAAATTATAAATAATCCACATAGACTAAATATTTCTACAAGACTCAATTCTTTGAGTTTATAGAAAATGGTATAATTGTCTTTGATGAAATATATTAATAAAATAAGACATATAATTAGAATTCATATACTTATAATTTTTTTTCGCTTTTTACTCATTTGATTTAATTTTTACTTCATAAATTGGAGGATTTATAGCTTCTGTAATAAGATTGTTTTTTAAAAAGTTGTCTTTATAATCTTTAAACTTAAATTTATCATAATTTATTCACCAATCAGATTCTACAAAATAAACAGGATATCATAATTTCAAAAGTTTTAAAATTATTTCTGTCGTTTTTTTTATTCTAAGTTCTTCAGGATAAGAAGTATAAATCCCTCATGCTCTTTCCGGAAAAAATAATTTATCATAGTAGGAAGTAAATATTATTCAGTTTGGTTTAGTATTGGTTAAAAAGTATTCTTTTTTTCATATTGAACTACTATAACTCCTGTTTACATCAAAATATCAGTTAGTAGATTTAAGGGAAAATGTTAAAAAATTTAAAGCGAGAAGAAACATTAGTATTTGCAATACGTTTTTGTTGTGAAACTTATTTACTATGTAATTAATAATAAAAATTAGTAGTAAGGAATATCACAATATGGTATATCTAGCATAAGATGTTGCTAAGGTGTTTTTATCGCTGAATCATCACCGAACTCAAATATAATAAAACACAAAAACTAGAACTACAACTACAACTACAACATTGAGCATACCAAGTATAGATTTGTTTATATGTGTTTTTCTTCTCCAAATATCTATAATTAAAAGACACAGAAATAGGAAAATATATGGATATAAAAGAATAAAATGATTATATAAATTTTTTAGGAAAAACGTGAAAATTTGTCCATTAAAAAAATACTTCATTCAAATTCATCAACTAACTCAAGCAATATTTAAATTATAATATTGGACACTAGCTAAACTAGCTTTAGGAGAGCCTAAAACATTATCAAACAATCTGTAATTTGTTATGAAAAAGGGAGTTATAAATACTGTTGCTATAAAGAATCAATAAATAAAGGTTTTATACTTGATATTCTTTATATATAATAAAAGGATAGGTAGAGCGAAGATAATAACTATATATCTTATTCGAAAAGAAATACATAAAAACGTCAATCAAATAATTAGATATTTCATTTTTTGTTCTTTATAGTATTGTAAACTATAATATAAAAATCATAGAAAAAGTGCTGTCTCGGGAATATTGTTAAATAAAAGATTTGAGTGTAAAAAAATATTTGGGAAAAAAAATGAAAGAAATACTATCAATATACTAATTTTTCTTTTTTTAAATAAAAAGAATGATATTTTATAAAGGTATACTAAAAATATAAATAGACATAACGGTATCGTTAAGTTTTGGATATTACTTGATATAGCTTTAAATAGTCATAGTAAAATTATAAATCCATGCATACTTCAATGGGAGACACAATTGTCTTCGGTAATTCTCAATCATCTAGTTCAAAATATAGGGTCTAATCAAAAATTAAATTTACAAGTTTCTAGACTATAGGTTTTCGCAAATACATCGGAAAAAAAATTATTTTGAATGAAGTCTGGTGCTGTAATTTGATTTACTCTATTGAGATAAAAATATGTTGATAAATTTAGCAACAGCAATAAGGAGATAATTATATAATGTATATTCTTTTTTTTAAACATTTTCTAGAGTTTACCGCATAATTTTAAAAATAATCATTTTATTCGCCCAGCCATAAATGTGATATATATAATTGGAAGTAGAAAAAAAACTAAAACAAATCCTTTAATTGTTTTTCCGAAATAAATAGAAATTATAAACAATAATAGTACTAATATTGTAAAGATTTCTTTATAGTATCATGCGT
>CAJBLF010000032.1 GCA_903953935.1 uncultured bacterium | reverse complement strand
TACTGCATATTGTATTCGACTTCATGGTGCACATCCTATATCCATGACTGTTTTTGTTTGTTTATCAAAAAGATGAAATTTATTTTGAATTTCTTCCAATTTAAAAGCACTTCTTGCTTTGTATCATTCTTTTTTTGCTTTGTTGAAGTAATGATCTTGAAATTCAAATTTAACCATAACTTTAAATTTTAAATTTTAAATTTTCAATTTTCAATGAGATATGTCTTATGTTGATTATTAGTTTGATGTAGGTCAGAGATTATTTGCAACCACAGTGGTTATAGATACTCATAATTTTCCAAATATCTTTACAAGTTTTGGCGGGACATAGATTCTTCTGTTTTGAGGTCGTTTTTGTGCTTTGTTTTTTTTTGCGAGCTTGATATATCTGATCATCATATCAAACATTTGAAAGTTTTTTCCTCCCATTTCCTCTATAATTATGTGTACTCGTACACTTGGTATAGTTATGCCTATTTCTTTCAACATCTTAATCTGTCTTTCGTGCATTTCTTCTTGGATATCTTTTTCTTGTTCTAATAACACCATCAATATATCTCTTTTTTCTTCTTGTATTGCTGTCTGATAGTAGCTAGTAAATTCCTGAAATTTTTTATGATCAACAAAGGTTTTGTTATCTATTCCTGTATGTCCTCCAAAAATATTCATGATGTCTTCCATAATCTCTATTTTTATATCATTGATTTTTTTTTCTGTCACTTCATAGTAGAATCCGATTTGTTGGTTCTCTAGTCTCTTTATATTGTCTTTGTTCTTCATTATTTTTCTTACATAAATAAGTGATAGATAGAGTATTTATTTGTTTTTCAAAAACAATATGTTTACTTGAATCTGTAAGGTATATGTACTTTTATTTGATGACAAATTTTCTGAGTTCTTTTTTTGTTTCTTTATATTGTGGGCAAAAGCTTTCTACTACTTCTCGGAATCTCTTACTATGGTTTTTAACTTTTAGATGACAAGCCTCATGGATGATTACATATTTAATGTATTTTGTAGGTAAATGAATGAGATCGAGATTGAGTGATATTTTTTGATCATATGTGCAACTTCCTCGTTTGGATATGGTTTTTCTTATACTTAATTTCTTGTAAGGTATACCTATTTTTTTGCTATAGAGATCAAGGATTGGGGTAGCATATTCTCTTAGAATATCTTTGAGTATATGAAAGTGTGGAAATGTGGAAATGTTGAAACGTTTCGGCAATGGTTTCTTTGGTGGGTATTGTTTGTAAAATTCTTCGAGAGGAACTTGTTCCCCAAAAATCACTATGCTATCTTCTTGGATAGATTCGATATGTGTTCTTTTGCTATAACGTTTGAGAAGTTGTTGTCCTTTAGTAATCATTATCTCTTCAAATGTGGTTCATTTTTTGGAAATTGGAATAGTGATAAGGAGTTTTCCCTCCTTGTCTATCCTTGCGTATCCGTGTCTGATATTTTTATAGAGTATTTCCATGAAATATGAAACGACTAAACGATGAAACGACTATATAGTTTGTTAGGAGCAAGGCAACGATATTTTTTGGGCTTTGTTTTTTTGTTTGTATCTTGCTATTTTCCAGTAAATATGTATAAGTCTTTGTATAAATATAAAAATAAAATAAAAATTATTATGACAGGATAACAACGACAAAATTATTGCGAAAGGGGTAGCATTCCCCATCATACTTATTCGAGAAATGAGTCACTGATACAATGCAAAAAATAACAAAAAAAATACAATAGTAACTTATGAAAAAATCGTATGTAAACAACCAACAATTAAATTCTTTTCAACAAGAGTTATCAGCAACGTATTGCGCTGACGAAAAACTATACACATCCACCTTTGCAGACCTTTTCCCTCAATTCAAGGATATGGTCATGACTGGTTCGACGCAAGTCGATTATCAACAAACACAATCGGATGATGGTATATTGCCTAATCCTATTATCAATGCTTCAATCAGTGAAATACCGACATATGTGTCTGATGATACATGTGTGCGTAAACTCTATTTCCTTACCAAACCTCCTCAAACTAATGAGGATTATTACTTTGCCACCGGCGGGATAATTTATTCTCCCCTACATTTCAAGAGATAATTTTCAAGAGAGCGAAAATAATGGCGAGAGATTCACTATATACGTCACCTGTAGTACTAAGGTGATGCACAGCAAAAAAATCCATGACGTATATGTCTATGGTACAAAAATGGGTTCAGGCATATTTGCCTGACCTTTTTTTAATACATGAAAAATTATTTATATCAACTATTAAAAAAAACTCTCAACTGAGAGTTTTTCTGGGGTGTATTTATTTTGTTTATTCTAAAGATTTCAATAGCTCATCAGCTTCTTTTTCTGCTTTTTCTACATCATCTTTTTCTTCATCTCTGATTTTTTTTGTTTTTTTTAACGTAATTAGTATTTCTTGAGTATCTTTTGTTGTTTTAATTTTGCTCAAGATATCTGTTATCATATCTATGTAGCTATCTATTGTTTCCTCGCTTGTATTTGGTGCTTGTATTACTTCCAAATATAGTTCAGTATGTTCCAAAAATGGTTGTGCTTTTTCAAACACTTTTGTAAGTATAGCCCTTTTTTTGCTTACTAACGTATTTTGTCACATAGATTGTTTTTTTAGTTGTTAAATTTCAGTTACGGTAACCATGTTGAATCATTCTTTTTCTCATTTTCAAGGTGGTGTCTCTATGAGTTTTTTTATGTTTTTTGCAAGTCTATCTGGAGCGTAAATGATTGTCTTGCTTATAAACCCCACCTTGACGTTCAATTCAAATGTTCATGCTTGCCCGTTGCTTATATTAGTTATCTTTCAAATATCAGGAGTAATGGTGAATGATCTACTTCACATTCTGATATTCAATCATCCATTTACTGGTTTGTTATTTATAGAGAGTGGAATATTGTTTAATGTCACGGGAAGTGGTTTGAAATATTGTACCTTGCTAAGCTGATCCTGGATTGTTTTTTCCGACACATTGCTTAGTTTTTGTTGTTCTGCTTCTCCAATTCCTCCCCCTAATGCATTGGATGAGACATCGTCTACATCTTTTTCCAACTGATTGAGATCTGATTCTTTTTCTTGTTCGATATTTTGTTGTGCTTCGATTCCCATAGGTAAAAACCATACAAACTAAAGATAATATCTGATGATTTTTGTTACAATTGTTTTTATTTTCCGTATGTGCTTGTATTTTCTAATTTTTCTTCGATTCTCAAAAGTTGGTTGTATTTACATATTCTGTCAGTTCTACTTGCTGAACCAGTTTTGATAAATCCAGTATTTAATGCAACTGCTAAATCCGCGATGAAAGTATCTTCTGATTCTCCTGATCTATGAGACATGATAGCATTCATTCCATGCGATTGAGCCATACGTACACAGTCGATAGTCTCTGAAACTGATCCGATCTGATTTAATTTAATCAGAATTGCATTTCCCATATCTTGATCTATTCCCATTTGTAATCTTTCCATGTTGGTAACAAAAAGATCATCTCCTACTAACATGATTTTATCTTTTAATTCTTTGGTGATTTCTTTCCACCCATCAAAATCATCTTCTGCCATTCCATCTTCGATAGACATGATAGGATATTTTTCTACTCGACTTTTGTATAATTGTACAAGTTCTGGATGATCAAGTGTTCTGCCTTCTCCTTCAAGAACATATTTACCATCTTTGTAGAATTCTGATGCTGCACAATCGAGCGCTAATTTGATTTTCCCTGTGTATCCAGCTTTTTCAATTGCTTGCATGATGACTTGTAACGCTTCTTCGTTGCTTCCGAGATTTGGTGCATATCCACCTTCGTCTCCTACTCCTGTATTATATTTTTTGTCTTTTAGTATTTTCTTCAAATGATGAAATACTTCAGCTCCCATCCTCAATCCTTCTCTGAAATTTGGTGCTCCTACAGGTACGATCATAAATTCTTGAATATCTACGTTATTGTCTGCATGTGATCCACCGTTGAGAATGTTCATCATAGGAAATGGTAAGGTAATTCCTTTGTTTTCTCCTACATATTCGTAAATCCATTTTCCTTCTGTCTTTGCACATGCTACAACAAATGCCATTGAGGTTCCTAGGATTGCGTTTGCTCCTAGTTTAGATTTGTTTGCTGTTCCATCGAGTTTTAACAATACTTCATCAAGAGCTCTGTAATCAGCAAATTCCTTTCCTACTATTTCATCTTTGATAAATGTATTTACGTTTGCTACTGCAGTGAGTGTTCCTTTTCCTAAATATCTTGCTGCATCATTGTCTCTAAGTTCCAATGCTTCATGGATTCCTGTTGATGCTCCTGATGGAACAATAGATCTTCACATAACTCCATTGTCTAAGGTAACTTCTACTTCTACGGTAGGATTTCCTCTAGAATCTAAGACTTCGCGTGCATGCACATTACTAATTTTAAACATGATTGTATGATAAAATGATAAAAGCTTCCTAGTAAAGAGGTCATAAGATATGGTTATGATTTTTTTTTTCAAGAAATAAATTTTACTCAGAAAAATGATTTGAGAAATCTCAACAGAACTATATACTTTTTGGTGGAACGTTGAAAGTGGAGAGTGGAGGATGGAAAGTAGAATAATGTTGGTATTTGCTTTATAATGAACTATCATACATTACAATAGTTTATAATAAAAACAATTCATACATTCTTAATCCTTAATTTTTAATTATTAATTATATGTTCATGGCTACAACACTTCTTGATCCTGAAAATTTCAAAATAAAAAGTAATGATTGGCAACTTCAAGATGCTATGGGTGTGATTAATGGACAAAGGATTTCCATAAAGGTCAAGGTACATCCCGAATGAGATGTTTGGGAATATGTTAGTGGTGTCCCTTCCGAATTTATTGGTCAGCAATTGTTTACGTATAATGCAGCGCTTAGAGAAACAGAAAAAATTGGAGTATCGTTACCCGAAGATCAATCTTCTTTGGAAGCCATTATCTCTACTATGCCAGGAGATAATCAACTCCAACAATATAAAAATTATTTATCAAAAGCTATCCTCAAATTTTCATGATGCTACTCTTCGTGATTACATATGTTTGATGATATTTGAGTTTGGTCGTATTATCGACTTGCTGAAGGTAGTCGTCTAGCTTTGGGTCCTACTACGCGAAATGTAGTGAGAAGGGATGATAGTATGGGATATATGGTCAGTTTGAATAAGTAAATTTTCAAATAGAGTAAAGTTATTATATAATACTGAATGTTTATAGCCTATTATTTTTTTTATATTTGTGGAAAAGCCCGGAAAATAGCCGGGCTTTTCATATGCGTTTCTACTTACTGGACAATGAATCTTTTAGAGAATGTTTTTTTCCCGTTGATGGTGAGAAAATACATTCCCCGTTTTATATTGCTCACGTTGATAGTGAACTCTTGTCCGTGTGTTTTTTGTTGCAGGACGATACGTCCTGAGACATCAGAGATAACACAAGTATATTCTCCTGGTTGTGTGAATGAAGCGTTGAGGTAATCAGTTGTCGGATTGGGATAGATACTTAAACCAAGGTCAGATTTTTGTTCTGTAATTTCGGTTATCGTGCCATTATTTGCAAAGATAATAATCTGACCCCAGTCAGACATCATAACAAAATCAGTTTTCCCATCGTTTCCTACTACATCGCCTGTTGCAAGCAATTGATCATATGCATGATAGTTACCACTCATCGTGGTAAAATTACTAGATCCATTAGCGCTAAGTCCAAAAAATTCAATTACATGTACATACTCTGGTCCATTGTTAGAGAGAAGAATTATCTCATCTTTACCATTATTATCAAAATCTGCTACAGCAGACGATGGTTGATATTGACTAAATCCTTCAAGTCCCATATTGACTGAGTTTCCCGTTCCGTTTTCAAATTTAATAAAACGTGTATCGTTATAATCACCATTTGAACTATTTATTAATATACCATATCCTAACTCAAAGAAATTTCCAAAAGAAAGGTTTGATGGATTAAGATGATAGCCATTGGCAGATGTCAATGCAAAGTATTGTGGAGTAGCAAACATAACGCCATTATTGAGATATACATAAGCCCCTGATAATGGGCCCTGTCCAGCAACAAAAATGATATCTTGCCAGCCATCAAAGTTTACATCGTATACCTTGACTTGATCATAACCAGCCTGTATAGAAGCTACGTCTTCAAGATAATAGCCAGTTGTGATAATGTTGTCTGATTGTTCGAATATTCTCAGATGGGAATCGTTCCAATTAGACGTCACAAAATCGTCACGGCTATCGTTATTGAAATCACCTTTGGCAATTCCGTCGGTAGATAAACCTGAAAATAGAGTCAAATGATTGTTATAATCAAAATCAAATCCAGGGTTTTGGAAGATGATATTTACACTGTCGGAAAAGACGTATGCAATATCCTCTAGATTATCGTTGTTTGCGTCTAGAATTACAAAATTCCGGATAGTTGAAGAACAATCAAGCATATATTCCATAGTTGAAATACCATTGGCATTTACCTTTGATATGCTCATGTAATAGTTCGTTGTGTTTGGATTAGCGGTTGGTTTTCCATAGATAGCAACAATTTCTTGTTGGCCATCATGTTCCATATCTGCTATAGAGACCATAGCACATGTCAGATAGTTTGAAATATACATACTATCGTATGTTACCAGATTAATCTGTCCAACAACAGTTGAGGGTTTGTAGCAAAATACGGCTACCATTAAAAACAAAGCCACACTGATAATTTTTTTCATTGTTTTGATGTATTAATTTTTTTTAAATTCTCAAAAGTCTTCCCGTCAAAAGGGTTGAGAATGTACTAGTTAATTGCAAAGACGGACATAAAAAAAGGAGAATATAGTGTGTTAAGGATCTCTTCAGTTTTTTGTATATATGGAAATAAAAACATATTACAAGTCTTTTTTGTAAAATGTCCATATCTTTTGTATTGAAATATATTTTTATATTTTATTGATGTTTTTCTCTAAATACTATTATATTTCTTCACCGTTCATGAAATATTTTTTATTCTCAGAAGAGAAATTATTACCATAGTTTTGATATGTATTAGATTCTTTGCCATTAGATGTGGTTATTTTGATTTTTTCCTCAAAATTGGGTTCTACTACCCAATTTCATTTTTCATCAATGATACCCCATTTTCCATCTTTTTTGGCTCACATGATATTATACGATGTTTTGGCTCCAGATCATAATTCTTCAAACATTGGTTCAACGGTAATTTCTCATTTTATGTTCATTAATCCTCGTTTTCCATCTTTTTTGACGCGTAATATTTTTCTTTCCCGATCCATTTCCTCTTCTTCAAATTGTGGTGTCTGAATCATTTTACCTTCCAGTGTAATAAATCATATTTTTCATTCTTTTGTTGTTGCTTTAATTATTCATGGCTTGTTTCCAAAAGATTTGTATTCACAACTTTCAATGCTTTCATCGATAAATGTTTCTTCTCAGTTGGTAATATTCTTCAATAATCGAATTCCGTTTTTTTTCATCAAAAATAATGTTTCAGATATGTATACGATACTTTCATATTCAAAATTTATAATATTTGTCTTTGTCGATAGATTCATCATGCCGTATTTACCGTATTTTTTAGCAATAACACTACTATTGTTGTTGTTGTAGCTTATGTCTGTCATGTCTGAAAATATATGTGATTTAACATTATATCATCATAATTTTCCTAATAATCATGTTGCTATTTTTGTAAATCATATCGTGCCGTCTGTTTTTTCGGTTTCATGATAGAAATCACTTTTTTCTCTTGCGCTAATATTACCATTGAATGTCCCAAGAGACTTTCATTTACTATCTTTTATTTCTGTAGAACCATTTTTGCTTAGAAAAAACAATTTTTTTGATGTACTATATTGTATGTCATCATAATCACATACAACAACCTCTTTTCCATTGGTATCTATTGCTCATTTTTTCTTGTTCATTTCTACAACAATCAATCAATTTCAAAGCATAGAATTATATTCTATTTTGTTTGTATATTTTGGTTCAAAAATAACCTTTCATGTATTGGTTAATAAACCATATTTGCCATTTTTTTCTGTAGCTCGTATTTCTCAACTAACTCGTACAATATTGTCATATTCTATTTCTTTAACAATATTTCCTTCTTTATTTATTATTCATTTTTTAGGCTTGTTGTCTTTGTCATAAGTACATACTATTGAGTATCATTCTTCATTAAATGATAATCGTTCATCAAACAATAGTACTTCTTTTCAATTACTACATCTTATTCAATATTTTGTTTTATTGTCTTTGTTTATCGCTACTCTTGTTATTCATGATTTTGGATTAAATTCTCCAATGTAATCGTATTTACATGGAACGATTATTTTTCATGTTTTATCTATTATTCATTTCTTTTCTCTCCCTTCTTTATCTTCTTTTGTAACTACACAAAATCAATTTTCAAATCATTCTTCTATTGTAGAAAATTCTGGATCTATCATTTTTTTTCAATATTTATCAACAAATCAATATTTTCCGTTTTCCATGAATGGTATCATTCCTTCTTCGAGTTTTGTTCATTTGTTGAATGAATCAGTAGCAAATCGTTTCCATGGATATTTGCACTTTTCTTCAAGCGTACGGATTTTTTCTCCATTTCCATCTATAAGAAGTATGTCACTTTCTTTGGTTTCTCCGATAAATATATTTTCTTTCGTATTTTTCCATAATGTTTTTAATCCGAGCTTTTTCATTATTGTTTTTGCTATTATATCCTCTTCGTTTAGTTTCAAAACATTTGTTTTTTCTTTTTGTGTTTCCTGTAGTTTTGTACTATATTGCTTTTTGTCTTCTCATTTTTCTTGTTCGGTTGTTGTTGTATCTTCATTATATAGTTTTTGTATGTCTTTGTTTGTTTCAAGTGTTTTAACGAGTTTCACAGAAAATGTATCCTGATTTTTTGCAATACCTATTTCTGATTCTAATTTTTCTTTTTCTTCATCTAATTTTTTGATTTCTTCATCAAATATTTTAAGTATGTTTTCCTTCGTTATTCCTTCTTTTTGTTTTGTGAGTTCTTCTATCTCTCTTACTATTTCTCAAATCTTCTCTTCTAGTCCGTTTATGACTTCTTCTTTTGTTTCTATTTGTTTGTTTGCTCTTTCTCCAAGTTCTAAAATTTGCTTTTTTTTTCTTTCTATAAATACATTGAGATTTTCTCTTTTTGTTTCTAATTCGTTTTTATTGTCTTCTAGTCATTTTATTTCTTCGTCAAAAGCATTAAGAATGCTTTCTTTTGTTACTCATTCTTTTTGTTGTTTGAGGTTTTGTATTTCTTCATCAACCTTTTGAATTTGAACATCATATTCATTTTGTAAGACTTCTCGATTTCATCATTTATCACTAATATCTTTTCTTATTCCTTCTTTTTCGTTTTTGGTAAGTGAGGTTTTGTGTGTGTTCATTTTTTTTATAATGAATAAAAAGTATGTTGCATTGTCTATTATATCTGTTTTTTTATTTTTGTCAATTTTTTAGGTTTTAAAAAAATGAGCCGATTTTGGCTCATTTGTCATAAATATACTTTCTTTTTTTCCTTCTTATTTATCTTCTAAAAATGTTTTTAGCTTATTGAGCGCTATGCGTCTCATACTTATCTCGTTTTTTTCTTCTTTTGTCATTGCTCCATACGATTTTTCATGTCATGTTGGATGAAAGACTGGACCTCGTCCAAAATCTCATGTATGTATTGGTTCTATAATTTTTCCTTCTACTGTGCCTTCGAAAAATTCTATTTCATTTTCGTTTTTAGCGTAGGCAATAATTGTTGTTGCTTTAGCTTCATACTTATCTGTGTTTTTTGCCAATTGATATAGTCATTCATTTTTTAGTTCCTGAAGAAATCGTTTAATTAATGGTCAAGGAAGGTTTCCTCATAAACATTGCATATAGAGTGACGTATCTTCAATTACTAATGGTCATTTGTGGTGTTTTAGGGCTTCTTGTAGTTTGTATGTGATGATTTTGTGAGGATCTACTTCCTGAATTTCTGGAAGATCTATATCCAATTGTTCTACATTTTCTTCTCCTAAAATATCTTGAAATTCTTTAAATTTGTTCTTGTTGCCGGTTATGAAATAGAGCATGTACTTATTTATGAATTAAAAATTATACTTTAATATATTCCTCCTTTATTGAAAGGAGGGGGACCCGTAGGGTGGAGGATTTTATTATTTCTTGTAAAATCTCCCATCCGCCTAGGCGGATACCTCCCTCTTTCAAATAAAGAGGGTACAAATAAATAAATTTAGAAACTAAAGTTTTATCTGGCCCTTTGAATTGTCAAAAAGTTCTTTCTTAAACACTTCGAGATATCAACTGTTGATATATATTTCACATACTACGTCGGTGTCATATTTTTCTTCTCCAATCTTCGCAGAATATTTATTTACCAGGTTTCTGACGATGGGTACGAGGTCAAATGCATAGCTAATTTTTATTGTTTTGATGATTTCTGTCTCAATGATGCTGGCATGCTCAATGACTTCTTTTGCTGCTTGTCCGTAGGCTTGTATCAACCCCCCAACGCCAAGTAAAGTACCACCAAAATACCTTGTAACGACGACGAGAACATTATGAAGACTGTGTTTTTCTATCATATTCATAATGGGTTTCCCTGCTGTACTTACTGGTTCTCCGGCATCAGAGACCTTGTTGTATTTGCACGTATATATTGCGGTTCCAAAGATATCCAAATTCATTTGCACTTCGTATCTGTAGGCGAAACAGTGATGACTAGCATCAGGATATTTTTTCTCTATTTCGTGAATGTACTGGTTAGCATCTTCTTTGTTTTCAATATGAAAAATATTTCCTATAAATATCGATCATTTGATCTTGGGAATTTCATATTCGTAGTCGTGTAGAACTGTTTTGTATGTTAATTTGTTCATAATTTCTAATGTTCATTTTTTAATTTCTAAAAACTATCTCTCTATCACTTTATTGCTTACAAAATCTATTAATACGGATGGTTTTCCTCATCCAATTCCACCATCGATGATATAATCTACTTTGCTAGCTATCTCTTCTGGAATAGATTTAATATCTATTACTACAGGTTCGCCTGCTATGTTACATGACGTTGTGATAAATGGTATTCCCAACATCTCTACAAATTTTTGTATTGGATGTTTGATGATTCTCACTCCTGGTTTTTCATAACTGAAGATATAGGTTACTCCATGATATTTGTGTAATAATTCAGTGAGTTGTGATGTGGGGTTTGGAACTTCATAATTTTCTTCTATCCACTGAAAATTGGGGGCGATAATTGAAAACATTTTTTTGATGTCTCTTGGTTTTATAGAAAACACTTTCTCTACATTTTCTGGTGTATAGAGTGCTCATATTCCATAGATAGTATCTGTTGGATAAACGAAGGTTTTTCCTGATTTTGCTTCTGCTATGTAGATATCTTTTTGTGCAAGAAAATCATCTAGTTGAATTATTTTCATATGTTTACTTATAAAGGTTGAAAGATTGAAAGGTGAAAATATGGAAATGTGGAAGGATGAATATTTCAATATTTCCATGTTTTTATGGTGTTTATAAGTCTGTTTTCACACTGATTTTGAATTCAGATGTAATGAGGATGGTGACTATTCCATGGAGCAATATCCACACTGGAGTAAGACTTACAAATTGAAACATATATGTGTTGTTTGCTACCATCTGTGCTACGCTTGATATTGCTACAATGTTGATTCCGTTTATTCCTAATATAGCTATCTGTAATGTTAGAATCATGCTGATGACGGTGAGCGGAACGAAGATTAGTTGTAACATTTTTCTTATCGCTTCATCATTTGGTAAACTTATTTTTATTTTAGAAGTCCTGAAGATAATAAACAAAAGAACGATATAGAGGATCAATACGATGGTCATGTTTCCATCATTTAGAAAGTTTGCGATTTTATCATAAGAGAATCCCATAAACCTAATCTCTGGCGTTTTTTTTATCATTTCTACCAAAAGACTTATCGATTGTCCAGCGGCTAGGCAGATACTACTTAAAATATAATTTCCCAATATTATCTTGATCATCTTTTCTATACCGATGGTGAACGAAAAAACCACTAACACTCCTACAAGGATTACTATCGCATAGGTGATGAGACTTTCGGTCATAGACTAATTAGATTAAAATAGTAAAAGATTATAATCATACTAATCATTTGAGTGCAAATATAATTACTCCTATACTTGCCACAATATTTATATATTTCACTATGTTTACATTATGTATCTTGTTTTTTATTTGTCCACTTATTAATGCTATACTTAATTGTATGCTTAAACTTCCAAGAAATAATAATAATGATAATGTGATTATGGCAACAAATGTTGTAGACATGGATATTACTTGTCATGAAAATCATCGAAACATTACTATGGTCATTGGGTTTATTATCGTTAGTCCGTATGCTGAAATAAGATCTTTTATTAATGATTTTTTGTTTTCTTTTGTGTTGTTTGTCTCTTTCATATATATGCTTTTTCTCAACATATATATCCCAAATCATAACAAAACTATAGCACTTATTATTCTAAATATTACTGCGTTGTTTTGAAGATAATTAACGAGTATTCCACCTATACTGAATGCGATTATTGCATAGGTTAAATCTGCTATTGCTACTCATAATCATGTAGCTAATCCGTGAAGATATCATGATGTGCAACTACGATAAACAATAATCATCGCCATGGGTCATATAGATATTCATAAGATAATTCCAAATAAAAACGATTCTCGCATACGATAGATATATAATAAATGAGCTCTTCTCGTGAATAAAATTCAGATTTATTTATTGAAAAAGTACTTGTGATGGTTACAGTATTCTTTGTGACTTTATATGTGTATCCAATTTCATGAACTTTTCAACTAAAAGATGACGTATCAAATCTTTGTCGGGGTTTACTATACGAGAAGTACTTCTTGTTGTTATTATTATCTCTGTGGGTTTGATGGCTGTTATTGTAACGCTTACCAATGGAATCAAATATGTGCAAAAAACAAGACAGAGAGTGATCGCTATCAACCTTGCTAGAGAATGAATGGAAGCAATATATCAGATGAGAGATACTAATCGAACAAGATGGGCATGAGTAAAAGATGCTTGTCGACTTAAAATAGATCCTTTGGTTGATGAGTCAAATGATGGTAAATGTATGAATGATACTCGATTTACTACTGGTTCGTATGTGCTTCAACGTTTATCGACCGGTGGGCAGATGTACTTTGCTTTGACGAAACGTACTTGAGAACAACTCAATCTTGATGATAGTATAGAAAGTAATTCCTGATTCTCTTTGTGTCAACAAAGTGGATATCGGTATTGATGTATGTGATCAGAATCAACCACAAGTGAAGGAAAATATTTTAGAGAGATAGAATGACTTGGACTTTATCTCAAAGCCGATCAAGCAATATCCTGATGAAAACCTATTTACTGTCCACATGGTGAATCGACATCTTGTGCAACAAATGATGCTAAAGAATTTCGTTTTTGTAGTAAAGTTGCGTATATCGGTGAGGGTGTTGGTGAAGTAAAATTTTGTGGTGCGATCACTAATTTTAAGTGATGACCACTTGAATCCGCGAATTAATCATGTATGATTTTATAAAATATTCATCATTTATTATGTAAAGATATTCAATCTGTATGGACGTAAAGGAGTTAGAAAAATTTTTTGACTATAAACCTTTCTTGGATCAGGATCCTCAGACTATCTTGGATAAGATTATTCAAAAAGCGAGAAAATATTTGCCAGAAGAACAAATATCCGGTATACAACAAGCATATCGCTATGCTTTAGAAAAGCATTATTGACAGGTCAGACTTTCTGGTGAACCATATATTGTCCATCCTCTTAGGGCTACGGTTTTTCTTATGGAGATAAAACCTGATTTGGAGACTATCCAAACGTGTTTGCTTCATGATGTGATAGAGGATTGTAGTGTTTCTGAAGCAGATATAGAAAAAGAATTTGGTGCTGAGGTTGCATCGCTTTGTGAATGAATGGTCAAGGTCTCCAAAATTAAATATAAATGAGAGGATAGACATCTAGAAACACTCAAAAAAACATTTCTTGCTATGGCGCGTGATTTGAGAGTTATTTTCGTTAAGCTCGCTGATCGTATTCATAATATCCAGACACTGTATTATCATCCCAACCCTGTCAAGAGACAAAAAATAGCCCAGGAAACTATGAAGATTTTTGTCCCAATTGCTAAAAGACTTTGACTCTATCATTATCAGTTATATCTCGAAAACGGTTCTTTCAAAGTATTGGAGGAAAAAGCATTTAACGATATATTTTCTTATCTAAAAAAATATTTTGGTGAGTGAGAAAAATATACGGAAAGAGGAATCAAAACCTTGGAAACTATGTTACGTAAGGAAAATATAGATAATTTTGAAATCAAGTGAAGAATCAAAAGTCCATATAGGATATATGAAAAGCTTCAAAATAGGTACAAGACTACCGAAATCAGTACCGTCATGGATTTGCTTGCGTATAGAATTATTACCCAAACAGTCAGTGATTGTTATATGGTGCTTGGTATCATTCATAAATACTATACACCCTTGATCAAAAAAATAAAAGATTATATTGCGGTTCCCAAATTCAATGGATATCAAAGTATCCACACTACAGTCCTCGGTATGTTTCGTTTTCCTATAGAAATTCAGATTAGGACTCATGCTATGGAAGATGTTGCGGAATTTGGCGTTGCTGCTCATTTTGCATATATGGAACATAATACTCCCGTTAAAGTTTCTCAACAACAAGGTAACTGGATCAAGAAGCTTCAGGAAATCGTCAATACCTATACTTCCATTGAAGATAGAGAACAATTTAAAAAAGATCTGAATATTGAGATATTTGAAAGGCGTATTTTCTTATATACCCCTCAGGGTGATGTAATTGAATTGCCTGTATGAAGTACGGTTTTGGATTTTGCGTTTGCTGTCCATAGTAATATTTGATTGTCATTTAAGAACGCAATAGTCAACTGAGAGATCAAGCCTATCAGTTATGCTCCTGAAACATGAGATGTTATCAAAATCAACACTTTCAAAAATAAATATTCTGCAAATAAACATCGATTGGAGTTTCTCCATACTTCTGGCGCAAAAAACAATCTGACCAAATTTCTTAAACTCCAACAAAAAGATCAGCTTATCACTCAAGCGATTGCTGAACTCAATAAACATCTAAAACAGTTGTGACTTCCGTTATATAATGCTACTGCAGATTTGATTGCTAAAAAATATACCAAAGATGAAATAGAGAAAAGATTTTTTGCTATATTAGACAAGAAAGAAAATTATACACAGTTGATAAAGTCTGTGTATCCAAAAGAAATTGCTGCACAAAAAAAACAAATCTCTCCTATGTCCAAAGATACCATCAAAGATCTTCATAATTTCAAAGAAACATTGGCTGTGATAGTAGATGGGGATATGTTGATTAACTATTATTTTTGTCCTGAATGTAAACCCAAACTATGAAATAAAATTATTGCCAAAACGGGTAGAGATGGTATCAAAATTCATGCAGTAGATTGTAGAGGAACAAAAACTATAGCATTTGATAAATTACTCGAAGCACATTGGTTTGGTGAGTCAGACAATATATATAGGCTCTCCATTGAATTTATAATCTCTAGCAAAGCTGGAAAACTTCTTAGTATGTTAAAAATATTTGCTGAACTTCATATCCCTGTTCTTCAGGTGACTATGAAAAATCTCGAAAACGATCTTAGTTTGATAGCACTTGAAACAGAATTTTCTAATCCTGGCAAAATAGCTTTTCTGTTGAATAGCTTGAAAAAATATGATGATTCTTTAAAAGTCACCAAGAAGATTATAAGCTAATGAATCAATCAATATATATTATTAATTCTTGATTTTTAATTGTTAATTATTTCCTATGGGTACATGAGTCGGTTTCGTACTTGATAAGTCTTCTCGGTCTTTGTCTTCGTTGTTTGGCGTAACTGGTGTTGCTCTCTGGATGAATATCATTGCTATTTTCTTTGTTTTTTTGTGGGTGATTGCCATTATTCGAGTTACTAGAGATATCATTCATAGAACAAATAGTTTTAGTTTGCAAGTGATTAGTATCTTGTTTGTGACATTTTTAACTCCACTTGTATGATTGCCTATCTATCTCCTTATCAGGCCTATTACTTACAAAAATGATAGAATACCTCGAAGAGAAGCTTGTGCTTCAAACCTTGTTCCTTGCTATAATTGTTCTACATTGAATGCAAAAGAATATGTGTGTTGTATAGCGTGTGGGGAAAGACTCAAAATAAAATGTAAAGAATGTTGAAATAGTTATTCTCATTCATTTGCCTACTGTAATATTTGTGGTGCACCCAATATTGATATGTAATCAATTGTTCATTGATACTTCTGTTTTTGTATTGTTGTAATTTCCATCATTATCTTATGAAACAATTCTTTTATTGTTCATTATCTCTTAAAAAAAAGTATGTTTCTTGTGTTTTCTTTAGTGTTACTTTTTGTTGCTTTAGGAATATTAGCTTCTGTATATTCTATTTTTTTTCCGTTTATGCAGAATTTATGAACTGCGAACAATTATCATAGGGCGTATTATGGTGCTGTTTCTGCTGTGGAAAGGGCAGAGTTGGTTTTGAGATACAGATGACCTTGATTTGAATGATCATGATGATTTCTTTGATCTAGTCCTTATGGTCCTGTGAGTGATTACTCTACAGGATTGCTTCCTGGTGATCAAGAATGATTGTGATGGAATATAAATTCTAGAACAACAAAGATTCCGTTTTTGGGCATGGGAAATACTGAACCTATGCTTTCCGCTGTTGATAGCAAAGATTATAACCAACTCTGATATGTTAATTTGGAGACCTTTCTCTTATATTATGATTCTACTACGGCTACTGATTTATATTATACATGACCTATTGCTTTTGCTTTTTTTACTGGTGTAGAAATTACCTGAACATTAAGATTGCCGCCCAAGATATATTCTTCATTTTGATTGTGATCCTGATGACCATTAGATGCTAACCTTTGCGATACTACTGATATAGATACTTGTGATATTAATGGTGATCAAATTTACAATGATGTCGCTGTGGCTTGGTCTATGCTATGATTTCATATGGGTAATGATTTTACTATTTATCCTACCGAGGGCATAGATTATTCCCAAACGCCTCCTTGAATCCTTCCATACCGTGATAATTTCATTAGAGAATCTATTATCAATAGTGGTGGTCTCATAGATTTTACCTATGGTTACACTCCTTTAGCTGGTGTTAATGGTCAGAATGTAGACAAACATAATGTGGTATCTTTTGATGCTTCAGTATCAGGAGATAAATTTTATGAAATACTTGGTGATTGAAACAATTATTCTTGATTGCGTCTTGTGTTTGGTGCTGCAGATCTTTTTCGTGCTATACATGGCTCTATTTATCCTTACCTTGAGTATCAATTCACTTTTCCTGATGATCATCCTATCTCGGATAGATTCTTCACTATCCAATGAAATGGTCGTGCCTGAGAGTATGACGTCAACATCGTTATCAAAAAACCAACCGTCCAATGATCTATTGGTGGTGATTTTACTGTAAATTTATAAAAAATTGAAAGATTAAAAGATTGAAACATGGAAATTGAAAGATTGAAATGTTGAAACATTAAAATATTCATTTTTCCACCTTTTCACTTTTCCATATTTCCCTTGTCCCATTCTCCATTCTCCACCTTTTCATCTCTCCACTCTCTAAAAGTCTCGTGTTCCTTGCATTGCATTTGACTGTGTGTAATTTGTTACCGTAGACTCAAAAAAATTAGTTTTTTCTCCATTGTTGTCTTGGAGTCTTTCTAGATGTTGATAAGGATTTTCTGTTATCTCAGGATAGAGTGGTGATAATCACAATACTCCCAATCTATTGTTTGCTAGTCGCTTTGTATATTGCTCTGTGGTATATTCGTTCATTCCTATGATGTTGTTTCCCAAAATGTGTTGTCCCCATTTAATTTCTTGATCGACTGCACTAGAAAACATCTCGTATATCAATTTTTCGTTTCGCATATCTGGAAATTCTTTTTTTATTTCACGTAAAATATTGGTAAACATTGTTACGTGCGTAAGTTCGTCTCTACGTATGTAGCTTATCATTCTATCGGTTGCTTTCATTTTCTGATGATCAGCAAGCGTATCAAAGAATGCGAATCCATTGTAGAAATAGAGTCCTTCCAATAAAAAATTTCCGATTAATCATTTGAAAAAATTTTCATCATTCGGATTTTGTATGAAATCTTGATAGATTTGTCCGATGTAGGTATTTCTTTCCAATAATATAGGATTTTCTCTTCGGAAATAATAAATTTCGTCTCTCTTTTCTGCATCTACCACGGTTTCCAAAATTGTTGCATAACTCTGTGAATGTATCGCTTCTTGGTACGTTTGAATTGCGAGTAATAACTGAACTTCTGGAGCTGTAATATATTCAGCAAAATTTGGAAGATTTGATGTCTGGATACTGTCTAAGAAGATGAGAAACGATAATATACCATCATATGCTTTTTTTTCTCCATCCGTGAGGTCTTGTTTGTATTGAATACTATCTTCGTTGAGTCCGGATACCTTTTCTGGTACTCGAAAATTTCCTATCATGATGGTGTACATAGACTTTGCCCAAGCATATTTTGTGTTGTTGAGATTAAATAATCCTGTTGTATTTCCTTTTATGATTGTTCTTGTTTGCGCATCATCATTTCCTGATGGATTGAAAATCTTATTTGCTACAAATGACATGATACTATTTTAGTATATAAAACTATAATTGACTTTTGTTGTAAAACAGATATAACCCTCAAAACAAAAATTAAATATATATATAGTTATGATAACTCAAGAACAAAAAGACATTATCACGGATTTTTTTGCTCATACCGTGAAGTACAATTCAGTCAGAGGAATGGATATTTCAAGAGATATTCCTGATCTTGGTAAGGTGGTTTCGATTGAAGCAGATGATGATGACATCATTTTTGGAACAATTGCCATCCGTGAATTAGGAACCTTTGAGATTTCTGATTTAATTGACTCAGAACTTCTTGCGCTTATATCTTTTATTCAGGAACTTGATGTGCTTCGTCGCTCTGTCCAAGAAGCTTGCGAGCGTGCACTGCCTGATAATCCTAACATTACTGTATGTTTTGATTGGGAGACCGATAAGCAAACCCGATTTCTTTTTGTTAATAATTGTCCGAAGTGTGATTATGGACAACAATACAAACTCCTTCGTGCGGCCTTAACTCCTTTGGGGTACCTTGTCAAAAGAGATCCCACAGATAGTAGTGTAGCTTATATTACAAAGTATAAAGCAGCATATCTGGCCAAAAGCAGATTCGATAAACTTCTTTACACTATCATTCATTTCGAATGATCTTAAAAAGAGTGGTTATCTTGTTTACACCCTCCGTATTTGGACGGTGTTTTTTTGTTCTGCACCCGGGTGCGATAGCTTATTTTAGATCTAATTCTTTGATTATCTTTTCAACATGTCCTGCTGCTTTTACATTTTTCCATGCTTTCACTATTTTTCCATGCTGATCTAATAAGAATGTAGACCTAATGGTTCACTGAACTATTTTACCATACATATTTTTCTCTCACCATGCTCAGAATTGTTTGTGTAGACTTAGATTTTCATCTGATAGTAGATCAATGGTCAGACATTGTTTTTCTATAAAATTATTGTGAGATTTTTCAGAGTCTTTACTTATTCAGACTATACCTATTCCGTTTTTGTTGAATATGTCTTTGTATGTGCTGAAATCGTGTGCTTCTATAGTACATCCAGGTGTATTGTCTTTGGGGTAAAAGTATAGTATAGTTTGTGGGTACTTTTTGAGAAATGATAGTAATTTTTCCATATGTATATGTTAGTTTTAAAATTTTTGCACCCGGGTGCGAAACCTTATTTTAGCTGTTCTGCTACATGACCGGCAATCTTGATGGATGGTAATAGTGTCTGGTCTCCTACATTTCGACTTGCGGGACATGCTTGTCCTGGATTTTTTCTCATAAACTCGAGTGCTTTAAGTTTTCTCAAGAGCTCATTGCTACTTCTTCCTAGTGGTTCAGTCACAATTTCACTGCTTTTGAGTATTCTTTCTGGAGAAATAATAAATGTTCCTCTTGCGCTATTTCCGCTTTCGTGGTTCATTACTCAAAACATTCTACTTAGTTCTCATTTTCTATCACTCACCATTTGAATGGTAAAATTCTCAAGTAATTTTTCTGTTTCAATTCGTCTTTTGTGAGAAAAAACAGTATCAGTACTTACTACAAGTACTTCTGCGTTTGTATCTTTGATATCTTCATATACTTTATTTATATCTTTGAGTTCTGTTGGGCAGACAAAGGTAAAGTCTGCAGGATAGAAAAACAAAACCAATCGTTTGTTTTCAAATTCTCCTAAACTTTTTCTCGTTACACTATCTGACTTTGGATCATAAATATCAAATACCATATCATTAAGATGTTCTTCTAATTGTACTGTTGTTGTGTTTTCCATATTACAATTTTTTTAATAAGATAAAATAAGCTTCTAATTTTCTATATAGGTAAATCTTTTTGTTTTCTTGTTTTCTATTTCTATGTCCTTTTCAAATTCTTCCACAGACTTTACCCATATGGCCTTTTTTCCAAATTCTGGACTATCGTATTGTGCCTGATACACTACATAATCTTCCAAAGTGTCTGAGTGTTTTCCTACTGCAATTACTTCATATTCATTACCCTTATAATGTTTATACATTCAAAGTTTCATAGGCTTATTTGAAATGATATAAAATTATTTTGTGATAATTAATTTTTCTTTTGCATATCTCACCTTGGGTGCGTTTGCATATTTATCATCTTCGGCTCTGTATCCTACAGGTATGACTACTGTTGCTGTCAATCATAGGTCGTTTAATCCTAAAATCTCGTCGTACTTTACAGGATCGAATCCTTCCATAGGACATGCGTCTATTCCCATGCTTGCACATACAGTAAGCAATACGCCCATTGCTATATAGGCTTGTTTCTGATTCCGTCCTTTTAATTGTTCTTGTGTTCTTGATGATATAGTATTTATCATCATTGCTTTGTATTCCAATGCTTTGGCTATATCACCTTCGCTTATTGGTTCGTTTGTCTTTCTTGTTTGCATAATACTTTCTCCATACTCTTCCACGTCGCTTGCTTGGAGATTTGTTTTTGTCGCAATAACTAATAGGTCTGATGCTTCAGTAATCTGTGGCTGACCTCGAGAATTTGCTTGTAGTTGTTCCCTAATCTCTGAAGTGGTTACGTGGATAAATTTTCGTGGTTGTAAGCCGAATGATGATGGAGATAATCTTAATGATTCTATCAGGGTATCCATATCATCTTTACTTACTTTTTTATTTGGATCGAATTTTTTGGTTGCGTAACGCCAATTCAATGCATCGATAATAGTATTCATAATCATTTAGTGTAAAGGTATAAAAAGATATGTTAGATATTGTTAGTTTCTTTTATCCACTGCAACTTACACATTCTTTTACATCTAGCGACATGCTTCTGACATAATAGATTGTCTTGATTCCTTGTTGCCGTGCTTGGATATAATAGTTATATAATTCTACTGGTGAGGTTTCTGCAGGATTGAACATTCGTTCAAAACTTATTGATTGGTCTATCCATTTTTGGATGGTAGTAATCATGCTTATGACCTCAGTCATCTTCATATGTATGTATTCTTTATAATATCGCATATTTTGAGCATTCAATTTGGGTGCTACATTTACTGAAGGAGCTATATTGTTTGTCTCTACAAAATATTTTTTGTAGATAGGAAGAAGTCCTGCCGTTGTCCCTACCACGAGTGATGTACCGGTATTTGGCGCAGGGGAAAGGTGGTACGAAAATCTGAGTCCGTGATTTTTTATTTCTTGTGTTAATTTTTTTCGTTCATCTTTGAGTATACTATATTTTTGATATCGCTGTTCGTCTCTTCAGAAGAGTATTCCTTGTGACCATTTGCTTCATGGAAAATATTCGTAGGCTCATCTTTCTTGTGCTAATTGCATCGATGCTTGTAATGTTGTATATGCATATTGTTCAAAT
The DNA here is from genome assembly GCA_903953935.1 of uncultured bacterium. Taxonomy (GTDB): domain Bacteria; phylum Patescibacteriota; class Gracilibacteria; order Absconditabacterales; family Absconditicoccaceae; genus CAJBLF01. Next base: position 2,757 of record CAJBLF010000032.1, on the reverse strand, counting down.
AATTTATCTATATGGTCTCTTGCGAATGCGGATTCGTACATCATATTGTTTGTCGCCAAATATTCTGCGAGCCCCATAAATCATAGTCCCACACTTCTATATTTCTTCGCAGTAAGTTCAGCTTCTTTGATAGGGAAGAAGTTTAATGTGATGACGTTGTCTAAAATCCTCATCGCGATAGGCAAGACTTTTGCTATTTCTTCTGGTGTATGTACTTTGGCTATATTAATGGAAGCAAGGTTACATACAACCGTATCTCCTGCTGCATATTTTATGCTTACTGTTCCGTCTTCTTCTATTTCTTCGATGAACTTGGAAGGTGAGGTGTTTTGGCATATCTCTGTACAGAGTTGTGTTGAATAAATGTTTCCTTTATGGTTGTTTGGATTTAGTCTATTTACGGTATCACGGAAGAATACATACGGCATTCCCGTCTCTACTACTGCTTTGAGAAATTTTTTGAAGAGTTCTTTTGCAGATATTGTTTGTTTGAGGCGGATATCGTCTCTTTGTTCTAGTTTTTCATATTCGATGGAGAATGTTTCTCCAAACATATCTTGCAATTTTTTTCCTGTCTTGTCTTCTATCTCTTTGGGATCAAATAAAGTCCGATGTCTATTTTCTATTACTCTTTGCATAAAGATATCTGGCACACTTATTGCAGGGAAAATATCAAATGACTTTTTTCTGATATCACCGGTCTCTGTCTGAAGGTCAAAAAAATCTAAAATATCTTTGTGTCGAGCATCTAAGGTAATAGAAATCGCTCATGCTCTTGCTCCCAATTGATTGACTGCAGTAGCGGTGTCATTGATGACCTTGATTCGTGGAATAACTCCTCATGATGCTCCTTGTACGCCTCTGATATCTGCTCATTTTGATCTTATGTTTCCTAGATATGCTCCTATACCTCCTCAAAGTTTTGATATCTGAGCCATATTTTCGATATTGTGATAGATTGATCTCAAATCGTCATCAAAATTTAACTTGAAACAACTCGAAAGTTGATGAAAGTTGGTCCTTGCATTCATTAGTGTCGGTGTAGGAAGTGATATTTTTTGGGTTGAGCAGTATTCATATATCTTGAGTACTACATCAATTCTTTTTTCTTTTGGTTCTGGAATAGCGAGAAATAGTGCTATAGACATATACATCTCTTGTGGAAGCTCTTTGTAGATTTTATTTGGATTCAAAAGATATCTTTTTTTGAGCATCAATGTCGTTGTATAATTATAGCTCATATCTGTTTCTCTGTTGAGATATTTTCCAACGTACAGGATGTCTTCTTTGCTATAATGCTCCAAGAAATTTTTATAATATAATCATTTCTCGATATATTCTTCCATCAATGCGAGATACGATTCTGGTGTATAGATTTCTTCTTGAGTGAGCTTTCTTGTTTTCCCTACGTGTTTGTAGAGATCGATGCTTGCTAATCTTCCCGCTATAATTTCCCATTTGGTATTCTCTATGCTAATGAGATTTATCGCAGTTTTGATCAATAATTTTATAATGTCTTTTGTTGTGATATCTTGTATGATATATTTTTCAAGATTCTTTTGTAACTCATGGAAGGGACATTCTTCTGCCAATTCTTTGGCTATATGGTTGTAGGTTTTTTCTATTTTTTTTCGATCAAATGCTTCTTTACTTCATGTATCTTTTGTAACCATAAAAGATTGTTTTTCTACTTGTTCGCGCTTTTCTAGAAGTTCTTCTTGTCTTTGTTTTTGATGTTCTTGTCTGTAGAGAATATATGCTTTTGCAGTTTCAAATCTCTCATATTTCATCAGGGTCTTTTCTACGATATCTTGGATATGTTCTACGTCGATGTATATTCCTTCTGCAAGTGTTGTTATCTGTTGTAAGAGTTGTTGATGGATATCGTCTACTAATATGGGTATATCTGTCGTATCGGTATTGGTAGCTTGATATGCTTTTGTTATTGCAATTTGGATGCGATTGAGATCAAATGCGACGATATCTCCATTTCTTTTTTTGATATGGTTCATGTTCGGGGTGTATACATAATAAAATAACTTTTTCACTTGCCTTTTTATAAATACTATATATTGTGTTTTATTTTTATTTTTAAACACTATATGTTGTGGTACAGGGTATAGAAAAAAAATATGTCATTACAAGAGAAAAGTAAAAAAAAGTTTTTACAATAAAAAAATCGGCTGTGTATTACCGTTGATTATTATTTTATATGCGGAATCTTTATATAATATACTATAGCATTTATTTGAACTGATGTCGTATAACGTTTGGTATTATTCCGAAGTGCTGATAAACTGTTAAAATCAATTAGGTCGCGGATATCAATAGTGCGTGTTGTGTAATTCGTCTATCTTTTTGTTGTTTATGTTTTAGAGACTTGAAATGTGACTTAACTTACTATAGAAAAATTTTGAATATTTTTAATTATAAAAAAATGGGAGTAATAACTCCCTTAATAATCTTTTATTAGTTTCTGATCATTTTTCTGGTAAAAAACCAGAACAACAGACCTGCTACCAATAAAATCCCCAAAGACACCATAAAAGCGACATTACCATTATGATAATGGTCAATTCCATTGTAGTTTTCTAATACCGAACTATTACCAATGTCTGGTAAGCTAGAGAGTACTAAGAAAAGTCCACAGATTGAAAGCATACCAAAGATCACAAAACCCATAGTGGTAAAGTTATCGCTCGTTTTTTGATTTTCTTTACTCATGTAATTTCCTCCTATATTTATTTTTATTTTTTT